>OMOF01000779.1 GCA_900290375.1 Candidatus Desulfosporosinus infrequens | reverse complement strand
AGATTCCATTGAGAAAAATTCCATTGAGAAAAATTCATCGCCTAGGAAGCCTAAAAATAAGAAACGTTGGATTTGGATTATCGGTAGCATCGTGCTCTTATTTTTCTTGCTTGGCGTATGGATGACGTGGAAGTATTTTATGGTAGAAACAACGAAGGTCCCCGATGTAGTGGGCAAGACAGTACCTGTAGCTGGAGACTTTATTAAACAGGACAAATTGAAGCTTAGCCCAAATGTTACGTATGAGTTCAGCGATAAGGTGGAGAAAGATCTTATTGTTGATCAGGACCCTAAGGCGGAGACAACTGTTAAGGTCGGCAGAGAAATTGATGTCGTGGTCAGCAAAGGCCCAGATATGGGGAAATTTCCGGATGTGACGACTGGGCAGATGACTAAGGCAGATGCAGAGAACCTTATTCAAAATGCCGGATTTACTGGAACAATAACCTATGACACCAAGCCCAGCGCAAAGGTACCTAGTGATGATGTTTCCGAACAGGATCCTGCGGTAAACGCTTCTTGGCCGAAAAATGGACCTATTCATTTAACCTTAAGTTCTGGACCTCAACTGATTACGATCAATATGCCAAATGTGATTGGCAAGACGTCCGCTGATGCCCAAAAAATACTTGCGGTGGATAATAAGCTCGTTGTTCTTGTAGAAACCCAAGATTCTACGACTTCCCCGGTAGACGTGGTGATGAGCACGAATCCAAACCCTGGGGAAACCATTCAGCAGGGTGATCAAGTGACGATGGTCGTATCCCGTGGGCCTGGGCCCGTCGCCAGTGGAATTGATGCCAAGGCAATTCTAACTCAGACACTTGGTGTCGTAACAGGAAATGTAAATGTCAAGTTCAGCCGGAATCGTTAGACTAAGTAGTTATTTTTAACAAGATGATTAGTGAGGAGTAAATATGATCGCAGGAGTCTTACTTAAAGGATATGGTGGATTTTATTATGTTTTTGCGGAGGACCGAGTATGGGAATGTTCCCTGCGCGGTCGCTTTCGTGTTCAAGAACAAGACTTTTTGCCTGGAGACCGGGTGAAAATTTTAACTGAAGAAGGGAGTAAGGCGACGATTGAGTCTGTAGAGCCACGGCGTAATTCTTTAAGCCGTCCTGCGATAGCCAATGTGGACCAAGCCCTTCTGGTTTTCGCCATGACGTCTCCTAAACCGGATCTTAATCTTCTGGATCGTTTGTTGGTCCAGGTGACGTATGCAGAAATTGAACCTGTCTTAGTGTTCACTAAATTAGATAAATATGAAGCCGTGTTGACTATTGACGCGGTGGAACCTACAATTACAGATGTGTACCGCCAGATAGGTTATAATGTGTTTGAAGTTTCCAATGAAACGGGTCAGGGAATTGAGGAAGTCAGAGCTCAGTTGGTGGAACGGGTGAGTGTGCTAGCGGGGCCTTCCGGTTCTGGAAAATCTAGCCTCTTTAATGCCTTATCACCTGGAAAAAAACTAAAAACAGGGGAAATTAGCCTAAAGTCCAAGCGAGGCCGCCACACCACCCGTCATGTGGAATTGATGGTCTGTTCAGGGGGGCTGGTGGCAGATACACCAGGATTTTCTGCTCTTTTTTTACCAACTATGAAACGCGCGGAGTTAGCAGACTGTTTTCCTGAATTTGCCCAGCGTCGCCGCCAATGTCGTTTCAACAGTTGCCTACATGATAAAGAACCGAATTGTGCGATTAAAGAAGCCCTGGCAAGCGGAGAAATTTCGGCTGTTCGTTATGAACATTACCTAATTTTTCTACAAGAAGTAATTGAAGCTGAGAGGAGATATTAAAGTGATTCAGATTGCCCCTTCTATTTTGTCCGCCGATTTTTCCAGACTAGGGGAACAAGTGCGTTTGGTTGAGGATGCCGGTGCGGAAGTCTTGCATATTGATGTTATGGATGGGCACTTTGTCCCAAATCTTACGTTCGGGCCGGCTTTGGTTAAATCTTTACGGGCTCATTCACGCATGCGGTTTGATGTCCATCTAATGGTTCAAGAACCGGAGCGGTTCATTGCAGATTTTGCTGCTGCTGGTGCCGATCATATCACCTTTCATTTAGAGACGACCCTCCATGTGCATCGCGTGATTCAACAGATCAAAGAACAGGGAATGACAGCTGGAATCGCCCTCAATCCCGCGACTCCGCTCGATGGTATTAAGTATATTTTAGAAGATTTAGATATGGTGCTGTTGATGACTGTCAATCCCGGATTCGGGGGACAAAAATTTATACCTAACGTTATTCCCAAAATTCAGGTTCTCCACCGTCATCTGGAACAATTGCAATCCGATTGCCAGATTGAGGTGGACGGAGGAATTAATTTGGAAACGGCACCTGTGGCTGTCAAAGCTGGCGCTCATATTTTGGTGGCCGGAGCGGCTGTTTTTGCTCAGTCTGATCCCAAACAAGCAGTGGACAGACTTCGTCATGCGGCGGGCTAAGTGAATAAAATGAAAATTGCAATCTTAGCCAATGGTGCTTGGGATTTAGAGTGGGGAAAACAAGCCCTCAAAGAGGTCGATTTTTTGATATGTGCAGATGGGGGAGCGAATAGTGCTATCCGATCAGGACGTTTACCTAACTTACTCATCGGAGATTTAGATTCTATTCTACCGGAAAACTTAAAGCGATGTGCAAATGTGGAGTGTGTGATTGAACGTTATCCCTGCGCAAAGGATGAAACGGATCTCGAATTGGCGCTTTTCCGTGCTGAGGAACAGGCCCGTTTTGTTGGTCAAACAGATATTTGGTTGTATGGAGCGACCGGAAAACGAATCGATCATTTCTTGGGTAATCTAGCGCTTATGCTCGCCTACGCTAGGAAAGGGTACAGGATTCGTATAGTCGATCCCGAACATGAGATGTGGATTTTGCAAGGTCGTGAAGAAATCAAGAGGTCACTGGGGCAAGAACTTTCCTTGATCGCCTTGTCGGAGAAAGGGATCGTCACGACTGAGGGGTTGCGTTACCCGCTCCAAAAGGGTGTTCTCTTTCAGGAATCTCCGCGCGGGGTGAGCAATGTCTTTCTTAGCGAGGAAGTTGTGATTCAGGTTCACGAAGGGTGGGTGCTCGTGGTTTTGCCCAAATTAGTAGAAAAGGAAGACGATTATGCAACACGATGAACTTTGGATTGGGACGATGTTGGAGGGGAAGGCGCGATGGGTCGCGGTTAGGACGACGGATACGGTTGAGGAGGCGCGTAGGCGACACGGGATGTCACCGGTTGCTACAGCGGCATTGGGCCGGTTGATGACTGGGACGCTTATTTTGGCTAGTTCACTTAAGGGAGAAGAGAGTATCACCTTGCGCTTATTGGGAGATGGCCCGTTAGAAGGGGTTGTTGCCGTGGGGAATGCGCAGGGAGAGGTTCGGGGTTATGTTCAGGAGCCGTTGGTGGAGTTGCCGTTAAAGGAGACTGGCAAACTTGATGTAGGTTCGGCGGTTGGACTTGGTGAGTTGGCGGTGAGTCGGAGTTTGCAAAATGGTGAAGTCTATACAGGAATGGTCCCGATGGTTAGCGGCGAAATTGCTGAGGATCTGGTACATTATTTGTTGACTTCTGAACAGATTCCTTCAGCTATGCTGCTTGGGGTGCGAGTGGAAAAAGATTGTCATGTTGATGGGGCAGCGGGGTTTTTGATCCAACCATTGCCTGGAGCGACTGAGGGGGATATCCAAGCCATTGAAAGTCAGCTCGGGCAGATACGAGTGGGAATAAGTGAATTAGTTGCTCAGAGTCAAAGTATGGACGAATTGCTGAACTATCTTCTGGGACAACTTCCTTATCATGTCTTGGAGCGTCGGAAGGTAGGATTTTCTTGCACATGTTCAAAGGCCCGTCTGACTGATACCCTAGTTTCTTTAGGTAAAAAGGAATTAGCAAACCTAATCTCAGATGGGAAAGCCGAGATGATTTGCCATTTTTGTAATGAACATTATTCATTTAATCAAAAGGAGCTTCAAGAGATTTGGGAGCAAGTGGTGGTATGAAAATGAAAAAAGCCCGACATTTGTCGAGCTTTTGATTCATTAGCTAGCGCGCTGAACTTTGCCGGAACGTAAGCATCTGGTGCAAACTTTGATCCGGGCGGGAGTACCGTTCACAATTGCATGAACGCGTTGCAAGTTTGGTTTCCAAGTTCGTTTTGTCCGTATGTGAGAGTGGCTGACTTGAAACCCAGTGACTACTCCTTTGGCGCATATCGCACAAACATTAGCCATGCTCTAAATCCTCCTTTGCAACCGAAATGACACTTATATATTCTATCAAAAGTCTTACGAGTTGGCAAGGTGTTCCACTTAAATTTTAGCGAGGAATCAGAACCCCTTCTGACAATGGATATTACTATGCCGGAAATGACAGGTATTGAGGCTCTCAAGGGTGTCTTAAACGGCTTTTTCGTAAGAGAGCTAGAGGATACTTGAAGAATACCTACTTCTCTATCTGTAATAATTACGTCGATGCCCTCAACAGTAACTTTGTTACTGTCGATTTTTTGTAAATCGAAAAAATTCCCAGAGATATTATGCTTTTGGCACTCGAGGCAATGACCTAAGGCACTATGTTCATGCCAATAATGGGAATAAGATAAAAATAGAAGAACTGGTGAATCAAAAGGAAAGCTCCGATAATCCGATTAAGATGGTGTCAAGATTTACAGTGTAAAATGGGTTGCCTAATTACCCCGATGAAGATAATACTATTTAATTTAATTAAAGAAGGATGGATTTTAGATGGCATTTTTTAAACGAGAGCAAGCCACGGCAGTCAGTGATGAAGCAGATTACAACAAGGTCTATCAATGCTTGCTTCAATGTGATTTTTCCAAGCAAATTGACGTAGACATACAACCTACAAGTCGCATCTATCCTGTCGTGGAAATTCTAAATCGTATAATTGCTGAACGGCAGACTTCGGCTTCCACCAGCTTAGCGGAATTAGACAAGACGGTACAAGATCTGACCAGCTTGACTTCCATTCGTCAGATGCTCGTAAAGGCTGGTGAACAGTCGACTCAGCTGGCTAACATGGCGGCTCAGGCTGAACAATTAGGTGCCGCTGCCAATCAGGTCGCCAATTCCGCCACTAACTCCGCTACGTTTGTGGAGCAAGCGGCATCTTCAGCGTCTTCCGGGGGCGAGAAAATCCGACAAGCGATTCAATTCGTGGAACATTCTTTTGACGAATTCGCCAAGGTCAGTCTGCAGGTTCAAGAAGTGCTAAATTCAATGCAGGAGATTGAGCAAATTGTGGGGGTAATCGCAGGGGTTGCTGATCAAACCAACCTTCTCGCTCTCAATGCGGCCATCGAAGCAGCCCGAGCGGGTGAACAGGGTCGAGGGTTCGCGGTGGTTGCCGACGAGGTACGCAAACTGGCGGAACATACCAAGGCATCCGTGACGGATATTCGTCTAAAAATGGTGGGCTTGAGTCAGAATTCGCAAGAAACAACGAAAAGCATTGCTTCGCTATCTAATACCATGCAAACAGGGAAGGGGATCATGCAAGAAGCCGCAGAATCCCTGCAAGGAATTGTCCATAACTTTGGGGAGATCACGGAAGACATACAGAACATTGCCGCAGGCAGTCAAGAACAAAGTGCCGCAGTCCAAGAATCAGCGAGCAGCGTCGCTACGATTGCGATGGCGGCTGAAGAGATCGAACAATTTGCCAATGTGACAGGACAAGGAATCTATAATATTAGTCAAGCCTTACAGAACATTAGGACAGAGCAAGTTGCGCGAGTGCCATATTTGGGTACACACCAATCCCTAGAACTTTACAAAACAGATCATATGCTCTGGACTTGGCGGATTTACAATATGATTTTAGGCTTCGAACGTATAAAATCCAGTGAAGTTGGGAACCATCACGAATGCCGTTTGGGGCATTGGTATGAAGAGCATAATTCGGAAAAATGTCGGTCATTACCTGCATTTAGAGAACTGGAATCACCGCATAAAATGGTGCATGAGTTGGCCCGAGAGGCAACTGTGGCTTATGAACAGGGCAATATCGCTAAGGCGGAGCAGATTTTGGAGAGGATGGGTCAGGCATCTAGAGAAGTTGTGGTGATTTTAGAGGAGTTGCAACGGAGATGTCAAGACTGAGGACTTTCATCATCATGAATACCTAAATGGCATTTATTGGTTGCTCGGACTAATGTTTTGCCAGATTGTTTTGGACGGTTTGGCTTGATTTAGCGGATTAGATTGCATATGATGATGAAATTGAAGAAAGATATGGAAAGTTTATAAAGATGAATTCGTGGGAGGTTGAGAAACCATTAACAGTGAGAGGGAAGAAGTTAACGAAGACAGGATTTACCGAAAACTTTTGTTATTCGCAAAAAGATGATAAACTGCAAAATAAGCCGTGTGATGTAACTGATGGAAAAGGTGACTTTCGGAGCCTCAGGGATACGATCACTCAGCAGGGATAGGGCGTTTTCTTTGATATTATTTCATTTTCTTGGTAGAATAGGATCAGCTTGACGACACCGAAGGGGAGGTTCCTTTTTATGGGAAAAGAAATTATAAATAGCTTAGGAAAAATTGATATTTCTGAAGAAGTCATAGCTACGATTGCGGGTGCTACGGCAGTTGAATGTTACGGGTTAGTAGGCATGGCTTCGCGTAAAATTACAGACGGATTTGTAGATTTACTGGGGCGAGAAAATTTAGGCCGTGGTGTTGTGGTATCTATTAAAGATAACGAAGTCGTTATTGATCTTCATATTGTTGTCGGTTATGGTGTGAGGATTTCCGAAGTTGCCGCCAATGTTATGGAGCGCGTCCGTTATACTACGGAGAAACTTACAGGTTTAAACGTGTCTCAAGTAAATGTGAATGTTCAAGGAGTTCGCGTTTTAGAGTAGCGCAAAAGGTCTTTACATAGTTCAGATGGAGATATTTGAGGTTGGGTAGAAGCTTGAAGTTGCGTAGGCAACGTTGGGAAAAATGGAATGGGTTATCCTCCGGAATTTTTCCGGGGGTTTTAGGCATATGAAAGAAAATAACAGGTCAAAAATGCCAAGGATATTTTGCGTCAGACAAGCAGGGATGTCGCCAGAGGTCGGATAACAGAAGCCAGAGATCAGAACGGGACTACCCCGGTCTGATATTTCTGGCTTCTGACATCTGATTTCTGATTTCTGAGTAAATAGACTGGCAGACTGACTTGTTATTTTTTTGAATGTGCCATATATAGGAGGTGGCCTGTGAGCAATAGTAATGTTTTCGATCTCCTGGGACCGATTATGGTTGGTCCGTCTAGTTCACACACGGCTGGCGCGGTTCGTTTGGGTGGGATGGCTAGAAAGATATTGGGGGAAGAACCTGTCAGAGGAATAATTGTTTTACACGGCTCGTTTGCAACGACAGGGAAGGGGCATGGAACAAACTTGGCTTTGTCTGCAGGACTTTTGGGCATGGACCCGGATGACGAACGTATTCCACAGGCTCTTGAAATTGCAAAGGAACGCGGTCTAAACTTCACTTTTGAAACAGCGGACCTAGGAGATATTCACCCTAATAGCGTGAAGTTTGATATGTTAAGTCGGAATGGACAGCATGTTCAGGTCCTGGGATCATCCATCGGGGGAGGATCTATTGTCATAAAGGAGATCAATGGTTTTCAGGTCGAAATTAGAGGAGACTATCCTACATTAGTTATCTTACATCGGGATTTCTCAGGAGTTGTGGCGCAAGTGACGCTCCTTCTGGCAACTGCCCAGATCAACATTGCGAGTATGCGCGTATCTCGTGAAAAGAAGGGGGCGCAAGCTTTAATGATTTTAGAGACAGACCAAAAAACTGACGAAGCAGTCCTTGGTTTAATGCGGAAACTACCAAAGATCTATCAGGTATTGGCTATCGAGCCGTTGGAATAGGAGGGATTGTCATGCGTGCCTACGAAGACTGGGTGATTGAGGCTGAAACCAAAGGGCTTAAAATTAGTGAAGTCGTACTCCAAAACCAGGTGGAAGAATTGGAACAAGCGGAGCAAGTACTTTTTAATCGAATGAGTAAGAACTTAAAGGTGATGCGAGAATCCGTAGCAATTGGTCTTAGCGGCGAACGTCGTTCGTTATCCGGTTTGGTAGGAGGAGATGCTGCCAAAGTAGAGGCAAGGCGGAAAAAAGGGGAGAGCTTGGTCGGTGAGCTAATGAGCGGTGTGATTGCCAGAGCTCTGGCTGTGCTAGAAGTCAATGCTTGTATGGGGAAAATTGTTGCTGCACCGACCGCTGGTTCCTGTGGGGTACTTCCGGCTGTTCTTTTGACGATTGAGGAGGCTCGGAATGTGTCGGAACATGAGCTGTTACTGGCCTTTTTTACAGCTGCAGGATTGGGGATGGTGATTGCGGAACGAGCGAACGTTTCTGGTGCTGAAGGTGGCTGTCAGGCCGAAATAGGATCTGCAGCGGCTATGGCCGCCGCTGCGGCAGTGGAATTGGCCGGAGGCTCGCCGAGACAGACGGCGGACGCAGCGGCAATAGCTATGAAGTCAATGTTGGGTTTAGTTTGTGATCCCGTGGCAGGGCTGGTGGAGGTTCCTTGCGTCAAACGAAATGCGACGGGAGCATCTATTGCCTTGGTAGCGGCAGAGATGGCGCTGGCGGGTGTGAGGAGCGTGATTCCGATTGATGAGGTTATTGATGCGATGGGTGAGATAGGTAAACAAATGCCGTGTGCTTTGAAGGAAACAGCGCAAGGTGGTTTGGCTATGACGCCAACGGGTCGACGAATTCAGGCTGATTTTATATGAAGCTTTCTCAGATGCAAATTGTTTTAAATAATTTTCAGAGAGCCCTCCTGGCAGAAGAAAAACAGGGTTTTACAAATACAGGGGCACTGGGAGGCTTTAACGTTTTTTTGCGCGGGATCTTACCACGGTTGGAACAGCTATTCCCTAGTCAGGACCTAGATGTGCTAAGACAATTGGCGCAGAATTATTTGACTTGGAGCCCACTTCGACGCAGAGAAGCCTTTTCAGAACTTCGGCGGTTTTTACAGGAAGTGATCGCTGAAGCTCAAGATATCTTATCTCAAAGTGTAGTTCAGATAGAGGATTTGAGATCAGCGGAGAAACAGGTAATATCAAGTAAACAGGACGGAGACGGAAAAGAGTTAGCTGCAAAAGATGGCGAAATACCTACAATTCAGCTCTCAGAGAATGAAATAAGAAGCCAAGCAACTCCTCTTGAGGGAGTCCTGAAGGGATCAAGTAGTGATGCCTGGCGATCGAGGTCCTTACAATACCTAAAGGGAGTTGGTCCGGAAAGAGCCAAGCAACTTGAAAAGCTAGGAATTCATAATGTCCTAGAGTTGCTGTTGTATTACCCCCGCAGATATGAAGATCGTCGACTGCGGATGATTGCGGAGTTGAAAGACGGAGAAATGGCCACAATTGCCGGTGAAGTGGTGGCAGGGAAAGTAACGAATGGCAAACTGAAAGTGGTTAAATTGAGCATTGAGCAACAAGGACGCTTGTTTCAGGCAACTTGGTTTAACCAAACCCATATTCTCAAACACTATCCGGTCGGAACTCAAGTTGTTGTCACGGGAAAAGTGCGTTGGCAGCAACAGGCGCCGGAAGTTCTGGCTACGGATATTGAAAAGGTGAGCACAAGTCCGGCAGATGTCCCTGAGCTTGGTTCGCAAACTATCTCACCAGTTTATTCAGAAACTGCACGCTTATCCTCCAAAGTAATACGCAGCTTTATCCAAAATGTTATGGATCAAGTTGAGGTGTATTTTCAAGAGATTATCCCTCCTGAAGAGGTACGAGAATGGATGGGGCGAACTCAAGCCCATCGGGAAATTCACTTTCCGGCCGATTATACCAGTTTGTCCCAAGCGAGGGATCGCCTAGTCTGGGAAGAGGTACTCTTTTTACAATTGGCGGTCGCTGGGCTACGTCAGGGAATGGTAAAGTTCGGTAGTCCTGTACTATTAGGGGGAGAGGAACAGATCCAGAACTTTTATAAGGCTTTGCCCTTTCGGCTGACCACAGCTCAACAACGTGTGATTCGAGAGATATTTGAAGATCTCGCTAGACCTCAAGGGATGGCTCGATTGGTGCAAGGGGATGTCGGCTCAGGTAAGACGGCGGTTGCTATGGCGGCGTTGCTACGAGCGGTAGGATCAGGATACCAGGGGGCAATGATGGCTCCTACGGAGATCTTAGCGTTACAGCATTTCCAATCGTTAGAGAAAGTGTTCACCCCTTTAGGCATTACAATTGTTTGTTTATTAGGAAGTCAGGGCAAAAGTGCGCGCCAAGAAACCTTGGCTATGATCGCGGACGGTCAGGCCCAAGTTATCGTAGGAACCCATGCTCTTATTCAAGAAAAAGTGGTGTTTAAGGCTTTGGGCCTTGCTATTACCGATGAACAACATCGCTTTGGAGTACGGCAACGTTCGCTGCTCCAGGGCAAAGGCGAAAATCCTCACGTTTTGGTTCTCACAGCGACACCTATTCCACGGACGTTGGCCTTGACACTCTACGGCGATCTGCAACTCTCGGTGCTTGATGAGATGCCTGTAGGACGAAAGCCGATCGTTACTCGCAAATTGACGGATCGTGTCCGCCCGAAGTTGGAAGGATTCATGGAAGAGCAAATCAATCAAGGAAGGCAAATTTATGTCGTTTGTCCGTTAGTGGAAGAATCCGAGACGCTTGATCTTATTTCAGCGACTCAACGTGCCACAGACCTCCAAGTTAGGTTCCCGAGGTGTCGCGTCGTCCTCCTGCACGGCAAAATGAAGGGTGCGGAAAAAGAAGCAATCATGACAGCCTTTCACGCCGCAGAGATTGATATATTGGTGGCGACGACTGTGGTGGAAGTGGGGGTAAATGTCCCCAATGCTTCGGTTATGGTGATTGAATCGGCAGAGCGGTTTGGTCTTGCGCAGTTGCATCAACTCAGAGGACGGGTTGGCCGAGGAAGTGAACAGTCTTACTGCTTTTTATTGCCAGGGAGTACGGACAGTCGTCGTTTAGACATTCTCTGCCATACGGAAGATGGGTTTAAAATCGCCGAGGAGGATATGCGCCTGCGCGGAACGGGGGAACTCTTAGGAACAAGGCAGCATGGCTTAGCCCAATTGCACCTTACAGATTTCTCTCGGGACGGCCATCTTGTCGAGAAGGCTTATCAGATGGCTCAAAAAGTATTACAGAATCCGGAAAAGTATGGGTCGCTTTTCCAAGAGGTTCAGAGGAGGTTTCCAACGGAGAAAATTGGAGTGCATTAAAGTGCTTGGGTTGTATTAGTTTAGCAAAAAAGTTCCAGAGCATTCGTTGATAGAATACGCATATTTTCCTCATAGCTAAGCCCAAGGGAAAGAAAACGCTTTAATTCTATGTTATGTGACCACATGGGATAATCGGTCCCGTAAAGTACTTTATCTACCCCATGTGCTCTGATAATTTTCACTGCCTGCTCCGGCTCCATAAACATAAGCGCACTAGAGGTATCAATATAAACATTTTTGCCGATGAGTATACTTCCCAATTTATCCCAAACCCTGTAACCACCTAGATGAGCTGCAATAACCGTAAGTCCAGGAAACATATCGATTATTCTAGCTAATCTCTCAGGATTTGAGTAATCCAGACGACGATCCCCTATGTGAAAGAGTATAGGCAAATTTCCCTCCAAAGACTTATAGATTGGAAACATTGAAGGGTCATCAATATTGAATCTTTGAAAATCAGGATGGAGCTTTATTCCCTGTAGGCTTAATGATTTTATCCTTTCAAGTTCTCTGTCTACAGACTTAATCTCCGGATGTATCGTACCAAACCTAATCAATTTAGTATTTGGAGCTGATAATGATGCCATGAAATTGTTAATAACTTCAACCTGGTTCGGCGTGGTTGCTGCAGATGAAACAACAAAATTTTCGATACAAGCCTCTTTTCCAGAAAGTAAAAGATCATTCATAGTCCCCTTCCCTTTCATTGGAGAGTCTTCGTAAAATGATCCAATTGCATTAATTGCTTTTTCGGCAATCCCATCTGGATAAATATGGTTGTGGATGTCAACGATATATTTGTAATTATGCATGACATGTTCCTCTTTTAAAATATTTTTATGCAACGATACAGATTAAAACCATATAATAAATCTTAACATTGTAACAGATTAAGCGCGATCATTATCTCTACTATGAATAATTCTTTAACCAGTTACTGATTCCCTGCTAAAACAAATACAAAATCATAGGTTTTCAGTCGTTTTTTTGGATTTAATTTAGGCACATTCAAGAAAATAACCAGTCAGTAGGCCAGTCTATTTTCTTTCATATGCCTTATATTCAATTGCGACATTCTCCTCATGTATCCCAACGTATTCATTCTGATTTAATAGGATCAGATTTCAAACTATCTTTTTTGTGAGTTCTGCGAACGATGAAAAGTAAATGAGATTTAGAATTTCTGGCAGGAATTGCCGAGTATGATCTTGTTCAAACGGTTGAATAATAATATCACATTGAAGCGTAAAAACTTAATTAGGCAGCAGCGAAGCAGGTCTGCTGCCTTAACAAATTTATGGAGGTGTAAGCTTTGGCTAAAACAACAAAACCAATGGTCCAACTCACACCGGAATTAGAAAAATTCAAGTATGAAGTAGCTCAAGAGATTGGGATTGCTAGTCGTAAACACAAAACTTTCCCCAACTCGCCTCAACAATAGGCTTAGTAAGTAAAAAGTGGGTCAAGTCGGTAATGTACCAACTTGCCCCACTTCTCTTTTTTATGTTTCATTTGCCTTCATTCTATTGTAAGTAACGCTCATAGTCTTCACGGTCAATTCCAGGGTGTAGGCTGATCGCCAAGGCCCCAGCAATAATTTTAGCGGAGGTCTTGATCAGATCATCGATTTCTTTTGGTGTTACCATTAAGTTTCCTTGGAAAGGAGAAAGAACATCGTCAATAATTTGACTAAATATTTCAGGTTTTATACCCTTATAAAGTTTATACAAGGTTGGGCTAGTTACGAATTGTTTGAAAACCCCTTCAACTACATCATGAGCAATTACGGCAGCATTGACTACTGTGGGGAGCCCAATGGCTATTACTTTACAGCCCACTGTTTCCTCGTTAATGCCAGATCGTGGGTTACCTACACCAGAACCAGGATGAATACCGGTATCAGCAAGTTGAATACTTGTGCCAACGCGTTCTAGGGAGCCGGCGGCAAGGGCATCGATGGCTATGACAAGATCCGGCTTGACATGTTCCACGATACCACGGATAATTTCAGCAGTTTCAATTCCAGTAATCCCCAGTACGCCAGGGGATAAAGCACTTATTTTTCGCATTTGGCCATGTAATTCATCCGGTGAGAGGTGGAAAAGATGGCGGGTAACCATTGTCTTGCTAATAACTTGGGGGCCTAAGGCGTCGGGTGTTGCATTCCAGTTACCTAACCCAATTAATAAAATACTGGCATCTTCTTTAAGGTTCATTAGTTCAATTAATTTGTCTGCTAGAATGTGGGTGATGTTTTCATGGATGATATAATTATTCTGACGGATTTCGGGAGCATCAATGGTGATGTATTGTCCTATTGGTTTACCAATCGCTTTAACCCCTTCGTCAGTCTGAACAGTAATGATTGTGACCTTGGCATGTTCAAGTTCTTGTTCATCCATTAAGACACCGGGAATTTCTTCCCCGCTTTCCCCACGAAGGAGCTGGTGGGCTTCAACTGCTAAATCTAGCTGTACGTTAAGGTGTTGATAGAGTTCGGATTTTTTCATGGTTTCTATACTCCTTTAAATGTATTAGAAACAGCGTAAGTAACATTCCTTGGTTGTGAAAAAAGTCACTGAGGCTTAAAAGCTCCAGTGATATAGAGGAAAAATGAAAGAAATGATTAATGGGGGAAGAGGCATTACACATTCGATAATCCTCGTTGATGAATCATCGAATGTTAAATTTAGTATGTGCAAAAATCAAAATGATATACGTAGAATTCCGGGAAAGATCCTCGGAAAAATTTAGGGAAAAATATATTGGCTGTGGTATACTGATAAGCAAAAGATGTTCAATAAAACCTATAATTATGGATGTGAAGCTTAATAAGTAAGCTGGAGGGGTTATGCGGATTATTGCGGGTGAGATGCGTGGCCGACTACTTAAAGCGGTCGAAGGTATGCAAACGCGCCCGACCTCGGATAAAGTAAAGGGTGCTATTTTTAATGTTCTAGGGGATCGGGTTTTGGATGCACGAGTATTAGACCTATTTGCCGGAACGGGAAACTTGGCGATCGAAGCAATTTCCCGTGGCTCTCGTGAAGCGGTATTAGTAGAGAAAAATTTTGACGCGCACCGGGTCATACGGGAAAATATCGAACGAATTGGGGTTGGCGATAAGGCCAATCTTCTCTTGATGGACGCCTTTAGGTATTTAAATAGATACCCTGAGGAAGTTTTCAACCTAATTTTTCTAGATCCTCCTTACCATAAGGAGCTTGTTGCCAAGGTTATTTTGACTTTAAAGGAACATCCTGCTTATTTAGCACCTTCGGGCGTTATCGTCGCTGAAACAGCTAAAGACGAAGAATTATTAAACAGTGATATTTATCCATTTGAGATTCGTAAGACAGGCGTCTATGGAGACACTTTGGTATGGTATTTGCAAAGAACTGCTAATTGAGGAGGGAGAGGATATACGTGGAAAATGATATCTTGAGTATACTTAGTGAAGTAGAAGAAATTGTGGATCATGGGCCAAAGATCCCAATGACGGGTAAAGTTTTGGTTGATGATACGTTGATCTTTGAATTACTAGATCGAATTCGTGCAGCCTTGCCAGAAGAGATAACTAATGCCAAATGGGTTTTAAAAGAACGGGAACGGATATTGAATGAAGCGCAAGCGGAAGCCCAGAGACTTATGGAGCGAGGTAAAATTTACGTTGATAAGATGGCAGTAGAAAATGAAGTGGTTAAGCAGGCTCAGAGCTATGGAGCAGATATCGTTAGACAAGCGCAAACTTTTGCTCGTGACGTAAAAATCGGAGCGGTCCAATACGCTGACGAAATGCTTCAGCATCTTGAAAAGAGTTTGGGCGAAACGCTTCAATCGTTGCGCAAAAATCGCGAGCAATTAAAAGGATTAGCTAAAGAAGAACTCGATCAATCGTCTAACCATGATAAAGAAAAGGGTGAGTAATTTTTACTCACCCTTTTCTTTGTGAATATATCAGACCCCCATGCCGCTGTGCGGCACCACTGATGACTGAAATGAATCTTATTTCAGGGCAGAAAGTATAAGTTTTCAGGGTATCCCTATACTTGCGAAATTGCACTTGTAGAAGCATGAAAGACAAATATTTTCGTTATATGATTAGTGGGGCATGATGCATCGTGCCCCTACGAATATGATATCCACGGCTGAGCGAATATTGTTGTTGGATATTCGAATCACAAACCTTGAACTCAGCGAAGTGGGTGTCGGATCAAGGCGAATGCTAGGAGAATGGCCATGATTCCGATAAAGACTAGGGAACTTAAGTGCCAAGTATTCCACCAGAGAGCGGTCATGTTTGGAGCTTGAGGAAAAAAAGACGATGCGGGTACCTTGGTAAAGAGGAGGAAGAGTTGGCTTAGTCCTAGTGCGAAAATCGCTTGCAGTGCTCTGGCTACCACAAATGAGGAAAAGCGTAAATCGGTTCCGCTGATTAATCCCGCGACCTGTGCGAACACTGAAAGACCACCCCAGCCCATAAGTAGGGCTAGAAGTGCAACTTGCTGATGGAGGAAGGAAAGAGCTTGGATTGTTTCCTGGCAGCCCAATGTCATTTCAAAAAGACCATTAAAAAAGGCTTGAAAAACGGGAACCTGAACGATTCGGATAACACGATGGCTAAGGACTGCTAAAAATAATGTGATGTGCCAGATGTTTAAGAGACGAAGAATCACTGCAAAGAAGGCCATAAAACCTGCTACCATAAGCACGGTAGTTGTGCTTTGTCTGATGGCATCGCCGAGAATTTGTCCGAAAGCTCGGTTATCTCTGGTCTGGGCTGTTTTCATTTCTTGCCAAGCACGTTTGAAGGAAGGCAAACGTATGGGTTGGCGAGAGTCCGGTGTAACACGGTAAAAGCGAAAGAGGAGTCCAACCATTAAGTTGGCCAGATAGACAGAACTAGAAAGTATTATACCAAGCGTGGGTTTGCCTAGCATCCCAGAAGCAACAGCACCAAACATAAATCCAGGGCTAGGGTTATTAGTAAAGGCTAAGAGACGTTCCCCTTCTTCGCGGGTGATTTCTCCAGCTTGACGAAGTCGCGCAGTTAGTACCGCCCCCATAGGAAAGCCTGACGTGTACCCCATGGCCACAACAAAGGCGGCTTTGCCAGGAAGGCGAAACAACGGACGCATGAACGATTCCAGAAGAATACCGAGAAAATGGACAAAGCCTGCGGCCATTAGGAGCTCAGAAAGGATGAAAAAGGGGAGTAAGGCAGGGAGAACAAAACGCCACCATAAGGCTAATCCTCCGCTCGCAGAACTAAGTACTTCCTGGGGATAGATAAACATGCCGAGGGCAAGGAGACTTAAGGCAAAGACACGGGCGACTGTGGACATGAAAAATATCACCTTCCTCCATAATTTATATGGAAGAATCCCGGGTCCTAGAAGTCGGATTTTGCAAGCTGATCTATCCTTGAGGATAATTCAGCCTGCACAAAAGATGTTATTGCCTAAATTTTCTGAAATAAGCCAATATTATGCTAAGTAGGGGTTGAAATGACCTAAAATTTTGTGCTACACTCAGGTAGGACAAAATTTTAGGTCAATATTCACTACTTACACTTTAGGAGACAGCTGAAAAAATTATGGAATTGCTGAAAAAATACAAGGAGGCATTAAAACATGAAAATTCTTGTTATTAACTGTGGGAGTTCTTCACTCAAATATCAATTGATTAACATGGAAACAAAGCATCTTATCGCCAAAGGGTTGGTAGATCGTATCGGACTGGCAGGTGCTGTGCTTACTCATAGTCTGACCTCCGGCGAAGACGAAGTTATTACAGCAGATATTCCGAACCATACAGCGGCCATTGGACTCGTACTAGAGGCCTTGATCGATCCTAAATACGGTGCTGTTAAAGAATTGAAGGAGATCGCAGCGGTTGGGCATCGGGTTCTCCATGGAGCACATAAATTTTCAGCTTCCGTTGTCGTTAACGATGCGGTTATGGAAGCCCTTTACGAATGTATCCCACTAGGCCCGCTCCACAATCCTGCCAATATTGCCGGGATTGAAGCCTGTCAGAAACTGATGCCTGGGACCCCTAATGTTGCGGTATTTGATACTGCATTTGCTCAAACGATGCCGGATTATGCTTATGTCTATGGTCTTCCTTATGAGTATTATGAAAAACATCACATTCGGAGATATGGCTTCCATGGAACATCTCATAAATATATTAGCCAACGAGCCCCGATCGTGCTGGGCAGACCAACAGAAGAACTCAAGGTCATCATCTGCCATTTGGGTAACGGTTCCTCAATTACGGCCGTCAAGGGCGGGAAATGTATTGAAACATCGATGGGCCTTACCCCCTTGGCAGGACTTTTAATGGGAACCCGTTGCGGAGATATAGATCCGGCGATAGTTTCCAAAGTTATGACTATTGAGAATCTTGGCGTGGATCAAATTGATAATTTTCTCAATAAAAAATGCGGTGTCTTAGGAGTTTCAGGAGTAAGTAGTGACTTTAGAGATCTTGGGGCGGCAGCAGAACAAGGGAATTACCGTGCGCAGTTGGCTTTAAATATGTTCACGTACTACATTCAAAAATACATTGGTTCGTATGTGGCAGCAATGGATGGAGTCGATGCTATCGTATTCACAGCAGGAATTGGTGAAAACTCATCAAGTATACGAGCAGCTATTTGCGCTAAGATGAATTACCTAGGAGTAAGCCTTGACGAGGAGAAAAATAAAATTCGGGGTCAAGAAATAGATATTGCCTCAGCGGACTCACGCTGTCGAATTCTTGTAATTCCGACCAACGAAGAATTGATGATAGCTTTAGATACGGTTGAATTAACTCAATAATGTAAGGGTACTGCGGGTACAATTTAACACGCTAGTAGAGGGCACGAAGCATCGTGCCCTCTACTAGCTACAATAATTTTTAGCTTCTGTAAAGACTTTTCCTTGACAAAGAAAAATGTGCCATCTATAATAATGGATGTGTATTGGGGTGGATAATATGAAAGTGAATGTAGCTCAGGTTCGTAACAGAGAAGGTGGAAGTGGCAGTTTCGATTTAGTTGAAGATTTTTCTTCCTTTGATTTGGGAACAGAAGCCCTTTCGTTTCAAGCACCGGTACATGTTCAATTTCAGGTAAACCACACAAGTAAAGCTTTACTGGTTGCTGGGACAATTCATACGGAACTCAAAGCGATGTGTGGACGCTGTCTGGAAACGTTCGTTTATCCATTAAGTCTCTCCTTCCAAGACGAATGGGTGTTTCGAGCGCAGGCAACAGAAGACCAGCGTGAAACTGCACTCCTTTTGGACAAAGACGAGGTCGAGATCAATGAACGAATTTTTGAACAAATTGTGTTAGCTTTACCGATGAAGTTTATTTGTTCAGCAGAGTGTCAGGGGTTATGCCCTACCTGTGGTGCGAACCGAAATCTTAAACCGTGTCATTGCGGGGAAAACAACGTTGACCCTCGCTTAGCAGCACTTGCCAAGTGGCAAGCCAATGACTGAATAATTTTAGAGAACCTAAAGGGGGTGTAATTATGGGTGTTCCGCAACATCGCCAATCGAAAGCAAGAGTACGTAAACGTCGGGCTATGTGGAAACTAACTGCACCAAACCACATCGAATGCCCCCAATGCCATAAACCAAAAATGCCTCATTATATCTGCCCTAGCTGTGGGTATTATAATTCTAAGGTAGTTATTGCTGTCGAATCATAAGGTTTAGCGTGCAAAGACAAAGAGCCCCCTTAACGCGGGGCTCTTTGTCTTTTGCTAGAGGTATGAGCCTCTAGGCGTCCTATAATGCATCATGCTCTACGAGATTCTAGCCACCTTCGACAGGGTTATTTATTGATAAGTGTGGAACGATGGTTTATAATTGTGACCAGGTCATAAAGAAAACTTGGCTGTCGCCAAGCGCTGGTCATGACTCAAACAAGGATGTTCGAGGTTAGAACACCGCCATGGATGGCTGGGTGTCGTGATGGCCGAGTGTTCCTGTAGCCAAGGATGGCGAGAAGGGATCCTTGCGAAAGCGGCTGCCTTAGTTGCACTTATGCCACCCGAAACTTATACTTTCTGACTGGTATAAAATGATACACTATGCGCGAACCTGAATAGAACATTTAGGAGATTGCAAGTAGAGTGAAACATGGTGATTATAGATGGCTCGTAATAGTAAAGCAGATCGACGTAGAGTATTAGGGGAAGTACTTTTTAAGGATCCATTCTTTACTGATGAAGAGCTTGCTGAAAGATTTAAGGTGAGTGTCTCAACCATTCGTTTAGATCGAGGAGAACTAGGGATTCCTGAACTCCGAGAACGAACCCGGGCGGTAGCCCAAGAAGCTTATTTAAGCTTAAAGTCTTTAGATAATAAGGAACTGATCGGGAAATTACTAGAACTTATTATCGGAAAGAAAGCTCGTTCTGAGTTGATGATTGATGAGAGCATGGTTTTGGCCAAGGCAAGAGTTGCACGTGGACATTATTTATTTGCCCAAGCCAATTCCCTAGCTATTGCTTTAGTGGATGCGCCGATGGCCTTGACGGGGAGTGTCGAACTGAAATTCCTACGGCCTGTTCAGTTGGGTGAGATTGTTGTAGCTGAAGGTAGAGTACTTAAACGTAAGCAGAGTAAATATTGGGTTCAAGTATCTGTAAAGGTTGAGGCGGAGGAAGTGCTCCGTGGAAATTGGGTCCTTTTTGCGATCGGCGAACCAGAGGATGGACGGGAAACGGAGATGGAATAGATGAGAATTGCTGTGGATGCGATGGGTGGCGATTATGCCCCGGAGGAAATAATAAAAGGGACACTGATGGCCGCAGAAAAAAATCCAGATGTAGATCTCATTTTGGTGGGGCAAAAAGAGCGGATGCTTCCCTTTCTAACAGGCAAGAGGCCTGAAAATATATCGCTTATTGAAGCCACCGAGGTCATCGAGATGGACGAACACCCGGCCAATGCGGTCCGCAAGAAAAAGGATGCTACGATAGTGGTCGCGACCCGCTTAGTAAAGGAAGGAGAAGCCGATGCGATCGTGAGTGCAGGAAGCACCGGAGCACAAATGGCTGCTGCGCTTTTGGGCTTAGGGCGCATAAAGGGAATTGAACGACCTGCGATTGCCACGGTTTTGCCGACCGTGGAGGGCGGCAAGCTTATTCTCGATGTAGGAGCTAATCTGGACGCGACCCCAGAGCAACTTTGTCAATATGCGCTGATGGGCAGCATTTATGCAGAAAGAATCCTCGGGATTCCAAATCCGCGCGTTGGGTTGCTCAATGTAGGCAGTGAAGAAGGAAAGGGAAATGAACTGACCCAGAAAACCTTTCTGTTGCTAAAAGAAGCGGCAATCAATTTCATTGGCAATATTGAGGGACGAGATATACCCTATGGACGTGCTGATGTCGTTGTTTGCGAAGGCTTTGTCGGGAATGTACTGCTTAAATGGGGTGAAGGGCTGGCAGGGGTATTTGTGCAGGTGATTAAGGAGAAAATCACGTCAAATATGATCCGTAAGCTAGGCGCTCTGGCGGTGAAACCGGGGTTGAAAGAGTTCGCCCAGATGATGGACTACGCCGAGTATGGTGGGGCCCCTTTGCTGGGCGTTAATGGGATTAGCATTATCTGTCATGGGAGTTCGAAAGCGAAAGCGATCTTTAACGCGATCCGGGTGGCCCGAGAATGCGTGCAAACGCGGTTTATTGAACAGATTCGGGAAGAGCTCCCTAAGTGATGTTTTAAAGAAAAGAGGAATGCACTTATGCAGAGTGTGGGAATTACGGGGACGGGATCATATCTTCCTGAAAACGTTTTAACCAATGCTGAGTTAGAAACCATTGTAGATACGAAGGATGATTGGATCACTTCACGAACAGGGATTAGAGAACGTCATATTGCCCCGCCAGAGATGCCTGTCTCGGAGCTGTGTTACCAAGCGGGACTGAGGGCTTTAGAGGACGCTCGGGTAGCACCTGAAGAGGTTGACCTCATAATCGTTGCGACGATGACCCCTGACTATGCATTTCCGGCGACCGCCTGTCTCGTGGCGGATCGGTTAGGGACTAAAAATGCCGCTGCCTTTGATCTTGAAGCGGCATGTACTGGATTTATCTATGCTGTGGCGACGGCCAGCCAGTTTGTTGCCACGGGAATGTATAAGACTGTGCTCGTCATTGGCGGGGAAACGATGAGCAAAATTCTCAACTGGGAAGATCGTTCCACGTGTATTCTCTTTGGGGACGGTGCGGGGGCAGCGGTTTTACAAGCAGTTCAGAAGGGATTCGGTTTTTTGAGCTTCGATTTGGGTTCGGACGGTTCTGGCGGTATGTTGCTCAGCCAACCAGCCGGGGGGTCCAAATGCCCTGCGAGTCTGGAAACAGTGGAGAAAAAGCTACATACCCTTCAGATGGAGGGTAGAGAAGTTTATAAGTTCGCCGTCCGTATTATGGGAGATGTTGCGGTGAAGGTCTTGGAGAAGGCGGGTTTGAGGAAAGAGGATGTGGATTTATTTGTTCCGCATCAAGCCAATACTCGGATTATAGATGCCGCAGTTAAACGGCTGGGGATTTCTCCTGATAAAGTGGTTATTAACTTGGACAAGTATGGTAATATGTCGGCAGCGGCCATTCCAGTGGCCTTGGATGAAGCGGTTAAAGCAGGACGCCTTACCGAGGGAGATACCGTCGTTATGGTTGGATTTGGTGCAGGCCTCACTTGGGGAGCTTGTGTTTTGAAATGGACGAAAGTAGGGCTAGAAGCATGATTAAAACAATGATTAAAACAAAGGTGTGTGAACTTATTGGGATAGAGTACCCGATTTTCCAAGGGGGGATGGCTTGGGTTGCTACTGGAGAATTGGCTGCGGCGGTATCGGAAAGTGGCGGGTTAGGGATCATTGGTTCAGGACAGGCTCCCGCGGACTGGTTGCGTCAGGAGATTCATAAGGTGAAAGCCATCACCAAAAAGCCTTACGGAGTTAATGTCATGCTGATGTCTCCATTTGTCGATGAAGTCATGCAGGTCATTTTAGAGGAACGTGTCCCGGTAATTACGACAGGGGCAGGAAACCCTGGCAAATACGTTCCCATGCTGAAAGAGGTAGGCACGAAAGTGATTCCAGTGGTGGCCTCTGTTGCCTTGGCCAAACGGTTAGAAAAGGCCGGGGTAGATGCCCTAATTGCTGAAGGAATGGAGTCTGGCGGACATATCGGAGAAATTGGCACCTTTCCCTTGGTCCCCCAAGTGGTCGATGCCGTTAAAATCCCAGTTATTGCTGCGGGCGGGATCGTGGACGGCCGAGGTTTAGTGGCAGCTTTAGCCTTAGGAGCTGAAGGGGTACAAGTGGGGACGCGCTTTATGTGCGCAGAAGAATGTACTATTTCTCACCTTATTAAAGATAAGATTATTAAAGCTAAAGACCGGGCTACTGTAATTACAGGTCGGTCAACTGGTCATCCGGTTCGCTGTTTGGACAATCACTTTACCCGCGAAATTGATCAATATGAACGGGAAGGGATGGCGCCCGAAGAGATAGCGCAATTAGGTGTCGGTAGATTGCGTCTAGCCATGGTGGATGGGGATATTGAGAAGGGCTCGATAATGGCTGGTCAAATCGCTGGAGCGGTTAAACGAATTGAACCTGCAGCACGTATTATTCAGGACATCATGCAATCCGCAGAACGAGAATATGAGCGTCTTTCTGCACGGTTTGGAGAAAGGAGAGTCTGACCATGGGTAAACTGGCCTTTGTTTTCCCAGGACAAGGATCTCAGTATGTCGGTATGGGAAAGGAATTATTTCAGACTCCAAGCGGAAGGGGTGCGCGGGAAACTGCACGAGAGATCCTGGGAAGTGAATTTGTTGCGTTACTGGAGGAGGGGCCGGAGGACAAGCTTCAACAGACGGCTAACACCCAACCGGCGATCTTACTGGTCAGTGTGGCGGCTTGGCTGAACCTTCGTGAGGCGGGGATTGAACCGGATTATGTGGCAGGGCATAGCCTTGGCGAGTATTCGGCTCATGTAGCCGCAGGTAGTCTAGAATTGGCCGAGGCTTTACGCGTGGTTAAGAGACGCGGAGAACTGATGCAAGAAGCCGTTCCAAAGGGTGGTGGAATGGCTGCCATTTTGGGGCTCTCAGTTGATCAGGTGGAAGAAGCTTGCCTTCGAGCAGCAGAGCGCGGCGTGGTCGCGCCGGCGAATTATAATTGTCCAGGACAGGTAGTTATATCAGGAGATGTAGTAGCTGTAGCCTATGCTATAGAGGTTGCTAAAGAGTTAGGCGCCAAACGTGCGATACCGCTCGTTGTAAGTGGCCCTTTTCACTCACGTCTAATGGAAAAAGTGGGGGACGAACTACTAACGGTTTTAGAGGGTGTGGCGTGGCATACCCCGCGTTGCCCAGTGATTGCCAACATCGACGCTAATCCAGTCATCTCTGCGGAACGTATTGTGAGTACGTTGGTGGAGCAAGTAAGTGGTGCTGTCCGTTGGGAGCAATCGGTTCGTCATCTTCTCGAATTAGGGGTCGATACATTTGTAGAGTGTGGCCCAGGTAAAGTCCTGACGGGTTTGGTGAAAAAAATCGGCCCTGGTGTCAATCTCCTCCACATTGAGGATATAGCGTCCCTGAAAAAGTCACTTGCATATTTGAAGGAGAGTCGTTAAAATGATGCTGAATGAGAGCGTTGCCATTGTTACGGGGAGTGGGCGAGGGATTGGGCGCGCCATAGCTCTGGAATTGGCAGCAGCGGGTGCGAAGGTTGTTGTTAATTATGCGGGTCGCTCCGATAAGGCGGAGGAAACAGTCAAATTGATCCGTGAAGCAGGCGGAGAAAGTTTGATCAGTCAAGCGGATGTCAGTCAAGCGGAGGATGTCGATCGCTTAATCCAAACCACGTTAGAGCGTTTCGGAAAGATTGACATTCTGGTTAATAATGCGGGAATCACGCGGGATTCGCTTTTGCTCCGCATGAAGGAAGCGGATTGGGATGCGGTTTTAGCAACAAATCTCAAAGGAGTTTTTCTCTGTACCAAAGCGGTAAGCAAGAGCATGCTCAAACAACGGTCCGGTGTGATTGTTAATATTTCATCAGTAGTGGGCCTTTCCGGAAACGCCGGACAAGCCAATTATGCAGCAGCCAAAGCCGGGGTCGTCGGATTTTCAAAGTCGATTGCCAAAGAATTCGCGCCGCGCGGAGTCCGTGTCAACGTGGTTGCTCCAGGGTATATTATTACCGATATGACGGAAACCTTACCGGAAGGGGTTCAAAGTGAGATCTTGCGCGCAATCCCGCTCGGGCGACTAGGAAGGCCTGAAGACGTTGCTAAAATGGTTCGGTTTCTTGTGTCCCCAGAGGCATCTTACATAACCGGACAGACCTTTTGTGTTGATGGGGGTATGGATATATAGTGAACTAGCTGATCTGTGAGAGGAGGTGAAGAAACGAAATGGGAGTTTTCGAAAAAGTAAAAGCCATCGTCGTCGAACAACTTGGGGTAGACGAAGTTAATGTTACCCCGGAGACCTCATTTGAAGAGTTAAATGCGGATTCTTTGGATATCGTTGAATTGATTATGGCTCTTGAAGAGGCATTCGACTTGGATATTCCGGATGAGGAAGCAGAAAAGATTCGGACAGTTGGAAATGCAGTGAGCTTTATCAAAGATAACAAATAGCCACGAACAGGTCCCGTACTCAGATGCGGGGCTTCTTTTAAGAGAACAATCTTTCTCCTGAATACCCGTATGCAAAATTGATGTTCGATGTTTGATATTCGAAGTTCCATAATCGAACCACAAAGCACGAACATCGAACATCGATTTTAGCCGGGAGAAAGTTCAGATAGATGTTTAGAGGATTTGCTACTCATACCTGACGATAGCTCAGGTAGAACTCTGACAGGGAGGAAAGATTGTGAAAATACCCGAACTTCGTATTGGCAATTTAGTGGCTAAAATTCCTGTGATACAGGGAGGAATGGCCGTAAGGATATCTATGGCCCCTCTTGCAGCAGCTGTCGCTGAAGAGGGAGGAATCGGAATAATTGCAGGCAGTGGTTTACCTGTGGAGGAACTGATAGCAGAAATTCGCGAAGCACGCCGGCGCACTAAAGGAATTATTGGGGTCAACATTATGTTTGCGGTCCGTGAATTTGCGCAGTTGGTTCACGCAGCGTTAGATGAAAAAATTGATCTTTTGGTTTCGGGAGCGGGCTTTTCCAGGGACATGTTTGCCTGGGGGAAGGAAAAAGGGGTTCCGGTCGTACCTATTGTTTCCTCTGCTAAACTTGCGAGATTATCTGAAAAGCTTGGGGCGGCCGCAGTGATTGTTGAAGGTGTGGAGGCTGGCGGGCATTTAGGGACAGATCGTTCCATTCACGATATTCTCCCGGAAGTCATAGCAGCGGTCAGTATTCCGGTAATCGGTGCGGGTGGCTTCATTGATGGACATGATGTTGCCAAGACCCTGAAACTCGGTGCCGATGGGGTGCAAATGGGAACTCGGTTTGCGCTAAGCGAAGAGAGTAGTGCAGCTCTTGCTTGGAAAGAGGAAATGTTAAAAGCTACCGAAGAAGACATCGTGATTATTCATAGTCCTGTTGGGATGCCGGCACGGGGAATAAGAAATCCTTTCACCCGATTGCTCGATGAAAAAGCGGACCTCAAGTCGACGAAATGTATGGGTTGTCTTAAACAGTGTGAGGGGAACTTTTGCATTATTAGTCGCTTGAACATGGCTCAACAGGGAGATATTCGAGGAGGTCTTATATTTTCGGGGGCTAGCGTCCATAAAATTAAAGAAATCTTATCAGTGCATGAAATTTTCGAGGAAATCAAAAACGGAATACTCAGCTTAAAGGAGGAAGAGTGTTGAAACACCGCGCAGTGATTACGGGAATGGGTGTAGTCTCTCCCGTAGGAAACCATCTGGATGAATTCTGGAATAATGTAATCGAAGGAAAGTCTGGAATCGGACTATTGACGCGTTTCGATACTACTGATTTGCCGACTAAGGTGGCAGGCGAGGTCAAAAATTTCGAGCCAACCGAATGGATTAACAAAAAAGAAAGTAGGCACATGGACCGCTTTGCTCAATTTGCCATAGCAGCCGCCAAGATGGCGTTGCAAGATTCTGGGCTGGATCTAGAGAAAGTGGACAAAGAACGAGCCGGAGCTGTGATGGGCTGTGGGATCGGTGGCGTGATAACGTTTGAAGAACAAAAAGAAGTGCTCATGACTAAGGGGAGCGGTCGGATCACCCCGTTTT
Source organism: Candidatus Desulfosporosinus infrequens (assembly GCA_900290375.1). GTDB lineage: Bacteria > Bacillota > Desulfitobacteriia > Desulfitobacteriales > Desulfitobacteriaceae > Desulfosporosinus > Desulfosporosinus infrequens. The sequence continues at coordinate 59,048 of OMOF01000779.1, read as the reverse complement.
TTGTTCCGATGCTGATTAGCAACATGGCGGCTGGACATTTATCCATTGAGTTTGGCTTACAGGGATCAAGTATGACGATTGCAACGGCCTGTGCTTCGGCAACCAACGCCATTGGGGAAGCGTTACGGATTATTCAACGCGGAGAAGCAGATGTCGTGCTTTGTGGGGGGACCGAGGCACCGATTACGAGGTTGGCTTTTGCTGGTTTTTGCGCAGCAAAGACGATGTCAACTGAAAAGGAAAATCCGGAACAGGCGTGTCGACCCTTTGATAAACGGCGGAGCGGCTTTGTCATGGGCGAAGGAGCAGGGGTTTTGGTTCTAGAATCCTTAGAACATGCAGAGGCTCGGGGCGCACAGGTTTATGCTGAATTGGCGGGCTATGGAAGCACATCCGATGCCTATCATATTACGACTCCGATCCCTGGTGGTGATGGTGCTGTTCGTGCCATGCGACTTGCTTTAAAGGATGCAGGAGTAAGTTTCGAGAATGTTGATTATATTAATGCGCATGGGACCAGCACAGGGCCCAACGATGCCACGGAAACCGCCGCTATCAAAACTGTGTTTGGCAGTTATGCCTCAAAGTTAGCGGTCAGTTCGACCAAATCAATGACCGGGCATTTGATGGGGGCAGCAGGAGCCATTGAAGCGATTATCTGTGCGCTAAGTATTAAACGGGGGGTCATCCCGCCGACGATGAATTATGGAGAGCCAGATCCGGAGTGTGATCTAGATTATGTTCCAAATTTAGCGCGCCAACAAGAAGTTAATGTGGCAATGTCGAATTCCTTAGGTTTTGGTGGGCATAATGCTACCATCGTCTTAAAAAAATTTGCCTAATTAAGGAGATCTAAATCGATGATCGAAAAAAGTCGTAACTCAACTACGAACTATCTAAAGACAGAGGGAAGGTCAGGGCGTAAGAAATATGTCATGACTTCTCTGAAACAAGAACCAGGACTTAAATTAGCAAAGCGATTGGGACTTCAGACCCCGCCAAATCGCTTGTTTAGCACGGCTTTGACCCATCCTTCGTATGTCTTCGAAAATCCGCAGTTCGGCAAAGAAACGAACCAGCGCCTTGAGTTTTTGGGCGATGCGATTTTGGATTTTGTGATTGCGGAGTACCTGTATCTCAGTTATCCGGATCGTCCAGAAGGAGAACTCACAAAAATGCGGGCTGCTGTCGTAAATGAAACGACCCTAGCACAGAAAGCCCATGAAATTGAGTTGGGACAAGAGCTTTTATTAGGCAAAGGGGAACAGGTATCTGGTGGAAGGGAGCGGCCCTCCATCTTGGCAGATGCCTGGGAGGCAGTGATTGGAGCGATTTACTTGCAATATGGATTGCAAGAAGCACGCCGAGTTATATTAGAGTTGCTCAAACCGTCTATTAACGAAGTCGCCGAAGGGAATTATGGGGACTATAAAACTGCGTTACAGGAAAAAGCACAACGGGAAGAGAAAGAGGTGAACTATCAGATTCTGGTGGAGGAAGGACCTGATCATAATAAATGCTTTACGGCAGGCGTTTTCTTGCAAGGGGATTTAATGGGTAAGGGTGTGGGTCGAACTAAAAAAGAGGCAGAGCAACAAGCAGCCCAACAAGTTCTAGAACGCTGGGGGAGGAAGGATGATGGCTAAACCTGAGAATTTCCCGGTTTTTTTGAAGGGAATTCATATTCAGGGATTTAAGTCGTTCGCTGATCGTGTTAAATTGGAATTAGGCCAGGGATTAAGCGTAATTGTTGGTCCGAATGGGAGCGGAAAAAGCAACGTTGCCGATGCGGTTCGCTGGGTTCTGGGGGAACAAAGTGCTAAGAGTCTGCGTGGAGCAAAAATGGAAGATGTGATTTTTGCAGGGAGTGCACAGCGGCGCCCTGTTGGGATGGCAGAAGTTTCCCTTATTTTCGATAACGCAACTGGGATTTTCCCATTGGATTTTAGAGAAGTCACCATTACACGACGGGTCTATCGTAACGGCGAGGGGCAATATTTTATTAATAAAGCACTCTGCCGGCTTAGAGATATTCAAGAACTATTTATGGATACGGGATCTGGAAAAGAAGGATTTTCGATCATTGGGCAGGGGCGGGTTGAGGAAATCTTAAACCTGAAATCGGAAGAACGTCGATCGCTGATCGAAGAGGCGGCTGGGATCACCAAGTTTCGTTACAGAAAGCGCGAAGCCTTGAAGCGGCTTGATGCTACGCTACTTAACCTTCAACGTCTTGAAGATATTGTGCGAGAAATTGAGGGACAACTGACTCCTCTGGCTGCCCAAGCCCAAATGGCCGAACAAAGTCTTGCTCTCTCGCTTGAGCAAAAATGCCTGGAAATCCAGGGGGTTGTTCTAGACATTACTGAAGTGAAGCAAAAATTATCAAGCGCTGCCCAGGATTCAGAAATCCTCTACTCCAGCGTAGTAGAGGCGCAAGCTAAATTAGGACTCGAAGAAAGTAAAAATCTAGAAGATAAAATAGAACTTAAAAAGTTAGATGATGAGATACATATAAAGCAAGGGGAGGCTTTTCAGGCGGAGCAAGTTCTCAATGGCTTAAAAAATGACCTGAGCATTCGTACTGAGCGTTTCCGGTATTTCGATGAGCAAACCGCCAGGCTGACTCAGGAGATCCTCGAGGATGAGGACAAGCTTAACCTTTTGCAGGAACGGCTTAAAACTCTGACGGCCAAACAAACGGTTTTAAAGTATACGGTTGAAGAATCACAGCGCAAGGTCACAGAGCAAGAGCAAGAACTTACTGTTGTCCGGGAGAATAACCTAGCTAAAGAGATAGAACTAATAAAAGATAATTTGTTTCAAGCGCTAACAGAGCAAGCCAATTGTTCTAATGAATTGACCGGGATACGTCATACCCTGGCTGCGCTTGAACAACAAATTTTGCAAATTGAGCAAGAACAAGATGACAAAGAAAATGAGCGTCAAACCTTGAGTGAAACTTGTGGCGAGCAGCAAAAAGAATTAATTCTGATGGAAAAACAAGCCCAAGTTTCAGAAAACGAACGCTTGAGGCTACGGGCAGCGTGGGATAAGCTAAAAGAGCTTTGCCTAGAAAAAAATTTAGAAATGCAGAAACATAAAACTCTAATTAATCAATCTAAAGCACGGTTGCAGGCTTTGCAGTCGTTAGAGGATTCCTTCGAAGGGTATCAGCGTGGAGTGCGTGAGGTGATGCTCGCTAAGAAAAAAGGTAGAACGGCTTGCCTAGGTATCTGTGGGACGGTTGCTGATCTAATCACGGTGAATGAAAAATATGAGTTGGCCATAGAAACCGCACTTGGTGCAGGAATGCAAAATGTTGTGGCAGAGAATGAACAGGCGGCTAAAATTGCGATCGCTTATTTGAAGGCCCATCAACTTGGACGAGTAACCTTCCTCCCGCTCGACGTGATTCAGGGAAATCGGATGTCAGTGAGTAGGGCAGTGGAGAAAGACACCGGATATATCGGGATCGCAGTTGATCTTGTAAAGTATGATGAATTATATCGAACGGCGCTTGAGTTTCTCCTTGGGCGCATTGTAGTAGTTACAGATATGGAGGCAGCGACACGGAGTGCCCGAGCATCTGGATATAAATTGAGAATTGTTACCCTAGAGGGAGATCAAGTTCACCCAGGAGGATCTCTGAGCGGAGGGAGTATTTCACGCAGAGGTGGAAATTTACTAGCTCGCTCCCGTGAAATAGATACCCTGATTGTTGCATCGGTACAGCTGGAAAAAGACTTAGCCGGAGAAGAACTGGAAATCCTAACGCTTGAGAAACGCTTGCAGGGAATTCAGGAAAATATTGATGAAGTAGGTTTAAAACAACAGGTAGATAAGGAAACTCAGATCAGACTGAAGGCAACGTATGAAAATGCACTGAGTCAATTCCAGCGGTTAGAGGGAGAGTTGGTGGGGTTAGCTCTTCGACAGAAGAGAAACATAGGGCAAAAAAACGAACTTTACTCTCGTTTAAGTAGCTTAACGGAACGTTTGGAAATCTCAGAAAAGATATCGCTTGGATTGCGTGAGGAGCTTAAACAAAGAGAGCAAGAAGTCAAAACCACTGCGGGTGTGATTGAAATACACGGCGAGCAACTGACCCATGAGAAAGTTTGTTTAGCCAAGTGGGAGCAAGAGTTGACCCAATGTGCGGAGCAACTTAGCCAAGAACATACAGTCTACCGAGAAAATGTATTAAATCTAAATCATAAAAAACAAAATAGGGTTGATGTGCAAAAAAAACGTCTTGTGGTTGAAGCTGAGCAAGACAAGTTGATTCGGCAGATGGAGAACCATTTACTTGCTCAAGAAGCACAGCAATATGCCTTAATGCAACATAGACAGGACAGGGAGGGGTTATCAACCCGTGTCCTTGACCAAGAACAGGAGATACAGTCCAAACGCCAGGGAGCGCACGTGCTTGAACAACGCCTTCATGCCAATGAAATTCGAGTAGTCCGTTGGGAAACGGAGTGCCAAGCTGGAATGACTCGTTTAGCTGAGGAATTTTCTCTTACTTGGGAAGAGGCGATGCTCTATAAGACTGAGGAAGATCAGGCTGTCTTGGGGCGCAGGGTTCAAGACTTAAAACATCAAATAAAGGTGTTAGGCCCAATCAACCAAGCAGCTATTGAAGAATACCCTAAATTGTTGGGAAGGCAGAAATTCCTGCTGGCTCAGCAGGATGACTTGATTGAAGCTGAACAGACCTTGCGTCTATTGATTTCCGAACTGGATGAGACTATGAGTGACCGATTTGTAGAAAGTTTTAAGGCCGTGAATATGGCTTTCCAAGAGGTGTTCAAAGAGCTCTTTGAGGGCGGAAAAGCAGAACTCCATTTAGTAGACCCTAATAATTTGTTGGAAACAGGCGTGGAGATTATTGTTCAGCCACCTGGTAAAAAACCACAGCTTCTTTCCCTTTTGTCTGGGGGAGAACGAGCCTTAACGGCGATCGCAATTTTATTTGCCCTCCTGCGAGTTAAACCAAGTCCGTTTTGTATTTTGGATGAGATTGAAGCTTCGCTAGACGATTCTAACGTTCAGCGCTTTGCTCAATATATTCACCGTTTATCGGACGCTATTCAATTCGTTGTTATTTCTCACCGTAAAGGTACCATGGAATCAGCCGATGTCTTGTATGGTATCACAATGGAGGAATGTGGGGTTTCTAAGTTGCTTTCCGTTAGGCTGGATGAGCGAGGACTTGCGTGACACAAGCGCTCGGTGCTTACGACGCGGAGCAAACTAACCGTTCAAGCTCCTGGCTTTGGGGAGCGGGGTGCCCGCCAAAGCGCCATCCTTGGCGCGTTGGCGGCAGTGCACATCCTTGTGCACTGCCGCGTGTCTGGGGTCGGTCGCTTGAACGGAAGTTTGCTGGGCCGCTTACGTAAAGACGTCGCGCTCGTGTCACGCTGCGTCCCGGTCTTGGGTCGGGGAACGGATACGGAAAATACGGGAAAGGGGACGGTTCTTGATTGCATCCCTGACACGTCGAGGACGGCACATTTCATGTGCGCCGTCCGGGATAAGGACGGACGGGAAAAGGGACGGTTCTTGATTGAATCTCTGGCACGTTGGAGGACGGCACATTTCATGTGCACCGTCCGGGATAAGGACGGACGGGAAAGGGGACGGTTCTTGATTGCATCTTTGGCACGTCGAGGACGACACATTCCATGTGCACCGTCTTAAATCATGGGTCGATATCGAGGATGTGAATTTAGTTAGGAATGCAGGTCTGGGACGATTCTTACTTACACTGTTTTAGTATTTGAGGTCGGCTTTCATGGAGTTTGCTGTTTTGCTTGTGTAGGGACGTAGTTTATGCGTCAAACCGCGCTCGGCTTGAAAGGAAAAATGTGCATTGCTCGATGCATTATGATATTCTAATCTCGAACTTTGAATTTCGACTATACCCTTGATTATAACAATGACTATGAGAGGATGTTAAAATAGTGGCAGGATTTTTCGCGAAGCTTAAAGCTGGTCTAACAAAAACCCGGGAAAATTTTGTAGAAAAGATTGAGCAAGTTTTTACTGGTCGCAAGAAAATCGATGAAGAATTATATGAGGAATTGGAAGAGGTGTTGATTCGTTCGGACGTTGGAGTCACTACATCTTTTGATTTGGTAGAACGTTTACGTAAAGAAGTTAGACAACGCAAGATATCTGATCCAAGTGAGCTCACTCTGATCCTACAAGAGTTGATCGTGGAGTTATTAGGGAAAGAAGAAAAGCTTACCTTAGCAAAACAGGGTCCAAGCGTTATTCTCGTGGTCGGGGTGAATGGGGTTGGTAAGACGACCACGATTGGTAAGCTTGCGAATTGGTTCAAAAAGGACGGGAAACGGGTTATCATGGCTGCGGGGGATACCTTTCGGGCAGCAGCTATTGATCAGCTGGAGGTTTGGGGAGAACGATCCGGAGTTGAGGTTATTAAACAACGTGAAGGTGCGGACCCAGCAGCTGTCGCCTACGATGCGGTTCAAGCTGCTAAGTCCCGAAATATTGACGTAGTAATTGTGGACACCGCCGGCCGTCTTCACAATAAAGTGAATTTAATGGAAGAATTACGTAAGGTAAAACGAGTGATTGAACGTGAAATTCCAGGGGCACCACATGAGGTGTTACTCGTGCTGGATGCCACTACGGGACAGAACGCTCTGCAACAAGCAAAGCTTTTTCAGGAAGTGGCCGGAGTAACAGGAATTGTCTTGACGAAACTAGATGGAACCGCAAAAGGCGGCGTTGTGTTGGGAATACAAGGGGAAACTCAGATTCCTGTGAAATGGATTGGGATTGGAGAAGCCATGGAAGACCTGAGACCGTTTGTTCCCGAGGATTTTGCAGCAGCGCTCTTTGGCAGGGCTGATGAGGAGGAGGATTTCTGATACACTATGCACTTATCGGAGGAACCGGAGTTGAGCACTGTACGCTGACAGAGCAGCGTGTTATCACGGTGGAAACTCCCTATGGCTTGGTAGAACCCATCGTTGGCAAACTCGCGAATCGTGAAATTGTTTTTATGAACCGACATGGACGGAATCACGCTACACCTCCCCATCTCGTGAATTACAGGGCTAATATTTGGGCAATTCGTGACCTAGGAGTACGCAAGGTCCTTGCTACTGCGGCTGTTGGTTCCTTGTCCTCGACTTTTCAATTAGGTGAGTTGGTGCTTCCTGATCAATTTCTTGATTTTACCAAAAACCGTCCTCAGACGTTTTACGAAGGAGGGCAAAAGGGAGTACTTCACGTGGACATGACCGAGCCCTATTGTGCAGCTGCACGGCAGGTGATCATGGAAGCCTCAGCGCACGTTGGGCTTCAGGTTAAGAATGGGGCATGTTATGTCTGTACAGAAGGTCCGCGTTTCGAAACGCCTGCAGAGATTCGGATGTTTCAGCGCCTGGGGGCTGACCTTGTCGGAATGACAAGCGTCCCAGAAGTTGTTCTGGCGAGGGAACTGGGGATGTGCTACGCCTCAATAGGGATGGTTACAAATGAAGCGGCCGGGATTGCAAAGCACCCCTTAACCCATGCAGAAGTAATGGAGAGCATGAAGGAACTAGGGTTAAAGGTCGCTGAGCTCATTCAAGCGACCTTTGAGTTATGGACTCCCGATCAGAATTGTCTATGTGCTTCAGGGAACGGCGAAGCCGGAAAGTTTTAGAAAGGCGGTCGGTGGGACAATGAAATCGATTGAATGGCTAGGAAATTCCTTGCGAATATTAGATCAGAGCAAGTTGCCAGTAGAAACTGTATATCGGAACGCTATGTCCTATAAGGATGTGGCAGAGGCTATTGAACATATGGAAGTACGCGGTGCGCCTGCCATTGGTGCAGCAGCTGCTTATGGATTCGCATTAGGCGCACTTGAGTACCAAGGGAATATTGAAGGCCTACCTATATACATGGAAGAGGTTCAGGACAGACTGGCGGAGACCCGACCCACGGCAGTCAACTTGTTTTGGGCGCTTCGGCGTATGGAGGATCGATTACGTGAATGCTGGGACGTCGAGGATTTAGATGAGGTGCGACAGATTTTAATTGAGGAAGCGGGTCGTATCGCGGAGGATGATCGCCGCATGAATCGCCTGATTGGGAAGTATGGCAATGAGATCGTCCCAGAAAAGGCCAATATTTTGACCCATTGTAATGCGGGTGCCTTAGCCACCGTGGAGTACGGAACTGCGCTGGGTGTGATACGAGCAGCCCATGAAGCGGGTAAAAGTATTCATGTTTATGCGGATGAAACTCGACCTTTATTACAGGGGGCACGCCTCACAGCCTTGGAGCTCCTGCAAGACAAAATTCCAGTGACACTGATTGCTGACAATATGGCCGGGTACTTAATGCAACAAGGTAAGGTCGACCTCGTGATTGTGGGAGCGGATCGAATAGCGGCTAACGGAGATACAGCTAACAAAATCGGGACTTATTCCGTCGCGGTCTTAGCGCAAGCACATGGCATCCCTTTTTATGTAGCTGCTCCGACCTCCACCATCGATCTAAAAGTAGCCACTGGTCAAGAAATACCGATCGAAGAACGGCCAGCCAAGGAAATTCGAGAGTGCTTTGGGGTACCAGTCGCATCGCCGGAGGTCAATGTCTATAATCCAGCTTTTGATGTCACGCCAGCGAAATATATCACTGGGATTATTACAGAAAAAGGGATTGTAGCCCCACCTTATTCAGTTAACCTCTTGAAATTGATGGTGCGGTCCTAAAGCTTCGCGGGAGATTGGAATGAGATGTTGGAATGTGACTAATCAATAATCTCTGATAAAGTAAGGAGGTACTTCGAGGGTATGTCCAAGATTTTAATTCGGGCCATGGTTTTACCCATGACCGGACCGGATATGTTTTATCCCCAAGGAGAAATTACTATAGAGGATGACCGAATTCTTTCGGTAGGGGGACTGGGCTCTGCTCCAGCTGGGTTTGCGCCCGACCGTATTCTGGATTTGCCGAATGATGTGGTCATGCCTGGCTTAATAAACACTCATACCCATGCAGCTATGACCTTGCTAAGGAGTTATGCTGATGATCTGCCACTCATGCCTTGGCTAAATGAGAAAGTATGGCCTTTCGAAGAGAAATTGACTGCAGAGGATATTTATTGGGGGACGGCTTTAGCGCTTTGCGAAATGATTCGCTCTGGTACGACCACGATGCTTGATATGTATGTCTCAATGGAACAAGTGGCAAAAGCGGTACTCAAAGCCGGAACACGTGCTGTTCTTTCCCGAGGGCTGATAGGTAATGGTCCAAACGGTGAACGGGCTTTACAAGAAAACATTGATTTAGTCAGGTGCTATCACGGAGCCGGTAATGGGCGAGTGAACGTTATGTTTGGCCCTCATGCCCCTTATACTTGCTCGGGGGAGTACCTTCAGAAAGTGAAAGCCGAGGCGGACAGACTAGGTGTGGGGATTCATATTCATGTGGCAGAGACGCGAGACGAAATTAATATTATTAAAGAGCTGTATGGAAAAACTCCTGTACAATGGCTGGACGAGCTAGGGCTTTTCGGAGGGCATGTTGTGGCAGCGCACTGTGTACATTTGACGCCGAAAGATATGGAAATCCTGGCAAATAGGCACGTCGGTGTTGCCCATAATGCGGAAAGCAACATGAAGCTAAGTAGCGGAACTGCCCCAATTACTGAGTTACTCGCTAAAGGCGTCGTCGTAGGTCTCGGAACGGACGGCGCGTCAAGCAATAATAATCTCGACCTCTTCGGGGAGATGAGATCGGCTGCATTCCAGCAAAAGCTTCGGGTGGATTCAACTGTGCTACCCGCTTATAAAGTGTTGGAAATGGCAACGGTTGTTGGAGCTCAAACGCTCGGTCTAAAAGATGTCGGGATGCTCGCCCCAGGTTTTAAGGCAGATCTTATTACAATTGACATGGATCAACCTCATTTCTATCCCCGCTTTTCCGTTCCAGCACACTTGGTCTACGTTGCCCATGCTGGGGACGTGCGTTCAGTGATAGTCGATGGCAAAATTCTCATGGCAGAACGTAAAGTGTTGACGATGGATGTTAAGAGGGTTTGCCAAGAAGCTGAAACTCGAGCGAAGAGAATTTGGATGGAGTTAAACGGGTAATCATCGTGGATTCAGGAATTTGTAGAGGAAATTTATGAATTACCCCTACTTGACAAACTCGACGATTTAGTCTAATATTCCGTTGTAAAGTAAAAATACTTTACAGGAGGATTGGCATGGAAAAGCTCGCCGAGATGGTTCTCTTAGCAGATTTTTATGGACCACTTCTTACGGATAAGCAGAGGAATGTCTGGGACCTTCATTATCAACAGGATCTCTCCTTGGCTGAAATTGCTGAGGTGGAACATATAAGCCGCCAGGCTATTCATGACTTGCTTAGGCGTACAGAACGGATCCTTGCAGAATATGAAGATAAATTAGGGCTTGTGCAGAGGTTCTGGGCGGAACGCCAGAAATTGACAGAAGTGCGAGCTTTACTAATGGAATTAAATGAACAAGATTTTAGCAGTCAGGCTGCTTGGGAATGTCATCAACAAATACACACTATGATCGACGATGTTTATGTTATCGTGTCGGCTATGTGAACATACACTGATAACTGTGCATTGAACTCTCACTTACAGAAGTGGAAGTCCTGAGTGTGGATCAAATCGAAAGCGGTGACAGGTATGTTTCAAGGGCTAAGCGATAAACTCCAAGAAACATTTAAACGGCTCAAAGGCAAAGGCAAGTTAAAGGAAGCGGACGTCAATGAGGCTATGCGCGAGGTTCGCGTTGCATTATTGGAGGCAGATGTTAACTTTAAAGTGGTTAAGGACTTTGTAGCTAAAGTTAAGGAACGTTCGATCGGACAGGAAGTTTTAGAATCTCTTTCTCCTGCACAATATGTCATTAAGATTGTGCATGAAGAAATGATTGAACTTATGGGTGGGGCTACAGGCAAAATTCTAATTGCTTCGAAGCCGCCAACCGTGATTTTACTAATAGGTCTTCAAGGAGCAGGGAAGACAACCCATGCGGCGAAATTGGCCAATATGCTTAAAAAGCAAGGAAAACATCCGCTGTTAGTTGCCTGTGATATTTACCGTCCTGCGGCGATTAAGCAACTGCAGGTTTTAGGCGAACAGTTGAAGGTGCCAGTGTTCTCTATGGGGCAAGAAAATCCAGTGGAAATTGCCAAAGCAAGCATTAAGCATGCCAATTCGAATGGGCAAGATGTGGTCATCATCGATACGGCAGGACGTTTGCATATCAATGAAGAGTTGATGACTGAACTTCGGGACATTAAAGCCGCTGTGAAACCCCATGAAATTTTATTAGTGGTAGACGCAATGACGGGGCAGGATGCAGTTAATGTTGCGGAATCTTTTCATAGAGAGTTGGGTCTTGATGGGGTCATTCTCACAAAGCTGGATGGGGATACACGCGGTGGGGCTGCACTTTCTATTAAAGCAGTGACGGGGTGTACTGTTAAGTTTGCCGGAACGGGCGAAAAAATGGATGCCTTAGAATCGTTCCACCCGGACCGTATGGCTTCTCGGATTTTAGGAATGGGTGATGTCCTAACTTTGATCGAGAAAGCACAAGAGTCGTTCGATGAAAAAAAAGCCAAAGAAATGGAACAAAAGCTGCGTAAGCAGGAATTTACCCTTGAAGATTTCTTGGACCAGATGCAGCAGATGAAGAAAATGGGTCCACTATCCTCAATACTGGAGATGATTCCAGGCGTGGGTAAGCAGTTAAAAGATGTGCAAATTGACGAAAAGGATACGGCCCATCTTGAGGCCATCATTCGCTCGATGACGATAGAAGAACGTCGAAAACCGATTGTCATTAAAGATTCACGTAAAAAAAGAATTGCTAAAGGAAGCGGGACATCGGTTCAAGACGTTGGACGTCTTTTAAAACAGTTTGAACAAATGCAAAAAATGATGAAGCAATTTGCCAGTCCCGGTGCAATGGGAATGCTCGGGGGCGGTAAAAAAGGCAAAAAGGGCAAGAAACCGGGCATGCGTTTCCCCCTGCCTTAGGATGAGGGACTTAATAGATGAACACACGCTATTATATAGCGTTGTTTATATAATAAACTTACTTTAAGCGGAGTTTTAACTCCAGCTTGAAGCTTAGTTAAACTGATTTAGAGGCTAAATGTGCGGTGTACGGCATTGAATGTAAAACATTCGAACCTCGGACCTCGAACTTCGAACCTCGAAAGTATCATAAGGAGGTGAAAAACATGGCTACGAAAATTCGCTTATGCCGCATCGGTGCGAAAAAAAATCCTTTCTATCGTATGGTTATTGCTGACGCTAAGGCTCCTCGGGATGGAAAATTTATTGAACAGATTGGATATTATGATCCAACCAAGAGTCCTATAGTTTTAAACATTGATGAGGAAAAGGCTCTAAAATGGCTCTCAACAGGTGCACAGCCTTCAAATACTGCCAAGTCTCTGCTGAGTCAATCAGGTATCTTAACAAAATTCCACGAGTCCAAGAACAAAGTGTAGTGTGTGGGGGGTGGTTCCTGTGAAGGAACTTGTAGAAATCCTCGCGAAAGCGTTAGTCGATCGTACTGACCAAGTTCTAGTTGCCAAAACTGAGACAGATAAGAGCGTGCACTTACAGCTGACTGTCGCACCTGAAGATATGGGGAAAGTTATTGGGAAACAGGGCAAGATCGCCAACGCTATTCGTACGCTGGTTAAAGCGGCTGCTGTCAAAGACGGTCGCCGGGTTCATATGGACATTGATCAATAACGTTAAGAAGGGCTTAGTGCCCTTCTTAACGTTTCAATATGCCTAAGTCTATCTGCAAGGAAGGGGCAAGGGGAATGGATAAAGTGTTAATTGGAGAAGTGTTGCGTCCGCACGGGCTAAGCGGAGAACTGAGGATTTACCCGTTAACAGCTGACCCTGAGCGGTTTCTTAAATTGCAGGGAGTTTTCTTGCGGCAGGGTGAGATCGATCAATACCTCAAGATTATTGCGGCCCGCGTGCAGATGGATTTTGTCTTTATCACTTTTGAGGGGATAGATTCCATAGACAAGGCGGAAAAGTATCGGGGGGCGAAAGTGCGTATTGATCGTTCAGAAGTCCCGCCTCTGACAGAAGGGTGGTACTATTTCGAACTTGAAGGAATGCAAGTCTATGAAGGAGATAAATTGTTAGGTACATTGTCTCAAGTCTTGGAAACTGGAGCGAATGATGTCTATGTGGTCAAGGGAATCAAAGGCGAAATATGTGTTCCGGCGCTTAAAAGTGTTGTCCAGCGTGTCGATGTCTTAGGTCGGCGTATGGATGTTATACTTCCCCCGGGACTATAATCGATATGAGATATTCGACCTTGATTCCCGTGAAAAATTATACCTACATTAATAAACCCTGATTTTAACCACAGATTACACAGATTAACACAGATTTAAAAAATATATTTTTAGCTCTAAAATATAAATCGCTTGTAACCAATTGATATTCGCCAAAGCTGATAAAAGGCCGATTTAATCCTGTAGCTTTGAGATAATTGATAATTATCACTTCTTCAACGACTCTCATCTTCGCCATTTTTCTGTACTTAATCCTTCTTAATCTGTGAAATCTGTGTTAATCTGTGGTTTCTTTTATCGTTCTTTTCATGTGCAATCTGTGGTTCCCCGTTCAGAATTCCCCAAGGCGTATTTACAGTGTTTTTCCTTGTAGGTATAAAAAATGCGGGATTTTAGGATTCGACATTCGATGTTCGAGCCATGAATTACTGATATCGAACGACGAATTGGCTGGAGGGGTTAGATAACCGATGATGCAATTCACTGTTTTAACGTTATTTCCAGAGATGTTTGCGCCGTTGCAAGAAAGCATTTTAAAACGAGCTCAAGCAGCTGGCTTGCTGCAGATTAACCTAATCAATTTTCGAGATTATGCAACCAGCAAACATAAAAATGTTGACGATGTCCCCTATGGCGGGGGGGCTGGGATGCTCTTAAAGCCGGAACCGATCTTTGCTGCAATACGAGCTTTACCTAAACCTTGTCATAAGCGAAGGATCATCCTCATGTCGCCGCAAGGGCAGGTCTTTCGCCAAGAGAAAGCCGTACTTTGGTCGGAACAAGAGGAACTGGTTTTTATATGTGGGCATTACGAGGGATTTGATGAGCGAATCCGTGAGTTGGTCGATGAAGAAGCTTCCCTTGGGGATTATGTATTGACGGGCGGAGAGCTGGCTGCGATGGTTATGATTGATGCAGTGGCGCGACTTATTCCTGGAGTGCTTGGCGAGGATACTTCAGCTCAGGAGGATTCGCACACTACTTCACTCTTGGAATACCCACAGTATACACGCCCGGCTGATTTTGAAGGACGGCAGGTACCAGATGTTTTATTATCCGGGCATCACGCTCTTATAAAGCGCTGGCGGAGAAAAGAATCTCTAAGGCGCACTTTTTTGAGGCGCCCAGATTTAATTAAAGCAGTTACTTTTGGAACAGATGATTATCCGCTCTTGGAAGAACTCGCCCTAGAACACGTGGAAATTGCGCACTGGAAAGCGTTGTGGGAACATCTCTTACCGAAACCGAAAAATAGAGCTACGAAGTTCGAAGCACGAGGTTCGAGTGTATGAAGGAGGAATCATCTCCATGGCAGACATTTATCTGGCTTTGATCCATGCCCCTGTCTATAATAAAAATATGGAGATCGTTGCGACTTCGATCACGAATCTAGACCTCCATGATATTGCTCGTTGTTCAACAACCTATGGTATAAAACGCTATTACGTGGTACATCCTGCTGAAGCACAGCGCAAGTTGGCTGGTCGTATTATGGGGTTTTGGCAGGAGGGCTACGGAGCAGACTATAATCCAGATCGGCAAGAAGCGTTCGCGCGGGTAAAAATTGCTGAGAATTTAGCTGAAGTATATGCAGAGATTGAAGCAGAACACGGGGTAGCCCCAGTCAAAGTGGCAACTGATGCTCGGAAATATGCCAATACAGTCACTTATGTACAGCTCCGTGAGGACATAGAAACTACTGAAACTCCAATTCTGCTCTTGTTTGGGACAGGTTGGGGACTGCTCAAGGAAGACGTGGAGAACATGGATCGTATTCTTGAACCAATTTATGGACCGACGGATTATAATCATTTGTCGGTTCGATCAGCAGTAGCTATTATTTTAGACCGCCTACGAGGACACTGAAAGTTGAAGGAAGACAGTTTCTGTTCGTAAGAGCGTGAGGTCCATTTGAATTTAAGGTTGTTGCATAACTAAATGGGTTATGATAAAATAAATACGGTCTGATAATAGATGGTCCGCTGGCTGAAAATCAGTGCATGAACATCTAGGCAAGGAAGGGGGGATTTTATAATGGATTATATTCGTATGATTGAAGAAGAACAAATGAAAAAGGATCTTCCTAACTTCCGTCCAGGTGATACTGTACGTGTACATGTTCGCATTGTTGAGGGAACTCGTGAACGTATTCAGCTTTTTGAAGGGCTTGTCATCGCTAGGAAAGGTGGCGGCATTAGAGAGACATTTACCGTTCGTCGTGTCTTCGCTGGCGTCGGAGTAGAACGTACTTTCCCTTTACATTCGCCTCGCTTGGATAAAATTGAGGTGGCTCGTCGAGGCGTTGTACGCCGGGCTAAGCTTTACTATTTACGTGCACTTTCAGGTAAAGCAGCACGGATTCGCGATCGTCGCATCGTCTAAGGTTAAAAATGGGCTGGAGCAATCTAGCTCTTTTTTTTTACTACTCTGAAAGTATAACCTTCGGATAGAATAAGCAATCTATTATCGATTTGATCGAGCTTGTTATTTATTTAGACTTTTGGTGTATGCTCTGGTGAATCTTGTTCATACTAAAAGAGTAGTGCAAGAGGGGAGCATAACGATGGGACATACGAAATCAAAAAAAAAATGGGTTTTGGGTATTATCGTCGCAGTTCTGCTATTAGGTGGACTTTTGCGTTGGGGAGTATGGCAACCTTATCTGATTCCGTCGCCTTCTATGGAACCTGGTATGATACCGGGAGACCGCATTCTGGTCAATCGCCTAGCGTATCGCTGGTGGGCTCCTGACCGAGGAGACGTTATCGTGTTCGCCTTTCCGATGGACACAAAACGAACTTTCATCAAACGAGTTATTGCTGTCGAGGGTGAGAGGGTAGAACTTCGTGATAATAAAGTTTTTATCAATGGGAATGTTATTCAGGAACCTTATGTTAAACCCGGTGATTTTCCGCCCTTCGGTCCAGAAATCGTTCCTGTTGGGAAGGTGTTTGTCCTAGGGGATAACCGTCGTGAGAGTGAAGACTCGCGAGAATGGGGGTTGCTGCCTAAAAACTACCTTTTGGGAAAAGCTTGGGTGGTATATTATCCTTTTCAGCGTTTTAGGTTCTTTTAAAAAGATAATGAGGGATTTTGATGATTATTCAATGGTTTCCGGGGCATATGGCGAAGGCGAGGCGCCTTTTAATTGAACAACTCCAATGGGTAGATGTTGTTCTAGAACTTGCTGATGCTCGAATACCGGTTAGTAGTCGTAACCCAATGCTTCATAAACTACTAGGAAATAAACCGAGGTTATTACTACTGAATAAAGTGGATTTGGCGGATTCTAATTGGACGTCAAAATGGCTGACACACCTAAGAACATCAAGCCCTGCATTTGCATTGAGTGCTACTACAGGAGTTGGGGTTAAACAGATTGTACCAGAATTGGAACGCATGGTTCTGGCTAAACAAGCAAGACAAGCTGAAAAGGGCATACGTCCTCAAATGATTAAAGTTATGATCGTCGGAATTCCTAACATTGGTAAATCATCCCTGATTAACCAATTGACCGGCGGAGCCCAAGCTAAAGTCGGTAACAAGCCAGGTGTGACCCGTGGAAATCAGTGGGTGCGGATTCATGAACGAGTTGAACTTTTGGATACCCCTGGAATGTTGTGGCCAAAATTTGAAGAGCCTGACGTTGGGCGAAAGCTAGCTGCACTCGGAGCCATAAAAGACGATGTTTTTGATATTGAAGAATTATCTATTTGGATCATCGATTGGCTAAAGGAGCATTCACCGGACGCCTTACTCCGGTATCAAATTCTGGACACAGAGGTTACCTTGGAAAGTTTAGGACGAAAACGAGGCTGCTTGATTCATGGTGGGCGTGTGGATACGCTCAAAGCCGCTCAGATTTTTCTGCGTGAACTTCGGATGGGACAACTTGGTCCCATAACGATGGATTATGTCTGAATAAAAAAATTTTAGCTTGTGCATCTATAATTTGGCATCAGTGAATATTATACACTAATTAAAGGAAATTGACTTTATATGTCGAAGTGAGAATTAGGGAGAGAAGAGGAGAAAAGTGTGGAACCGTTATCCCAAATGAATATACGGGAAGTTGAAGAAGCACTGTATAAAAATCCTTCCCCTCGAATGCTGTGCGCATGCCAGAATGACCCACGTCAAGGAGTTCGGCAGCTTGCAGTGCGTCTAGTCAAATTTCAGCAAGCACAAGCTATAGAAGAGATCCGTATTCAGAAACTACTTTTGGAAGAGAAAAAATTATGGGAGCAAGGGTTTCTACTACTGGCGGGAATTGATGAGGCAGGGCGTGGACCGCTGGCAGGGCCAGTTGTTGCGGCGGCCTGTATTCTCCCGGCCCAGTTTAATTTAGCTGGTCTTAATGATTCAAAAATGCTAACTGAGAGTAAACGAGAAAAACTTTATACGCAAATTCAAGCCCAAGCGGTTGATTTTGCGCTGGGAAGTGCTGAACCGGCCGAGATTGATGCCTTAAATATTTTACAAGCGACTAAGTTAGCTATGAAACGGGCGGTTGAAGGCTTGACTTCACGTCCACATTACTTATTGATCGATGCGCTAAGACTGCCAGGGGTTCATCTTCCCCAGCTTCCATTAGTGGGAGGAGACCGAATAAGCGCTACAATCGCAGCGGCCTCGATCTTGGCAAAAGTGACAAGGGATCGCTTGATGGTTGAACTCCATGCCCTTTATCCGGAATATAAATTCATTAAAAACAAAGGGTATGGTACGAGTGAACACATGCAAGTTTTACGGCGTTTAGGACCATGTCCCCTTCACCGCAGGAGTTTTGCTCCAGTGAAATAAGGAACGTCGGTTAGTTATATTAGGAAGGTAGGTGATGCAGCGGAGTGCTAAATTTATTGACCATAGCTGATAGTTGTGGCAAGGTAAGCTTAGCTCAAAGAAGCAGGGCATCGAAATTTATCTGAAAGGAGGTTAAGAGGATGGGTGATAATAATTTTGCTGGAGTAGGTGTGTTTCTCGTCGGTGCTATAGCTGTATCGATCATTATGATGATTGTGCCAAAACTTTTAGCGCCGAATAAACCACACAAAGAGAAGTTGACGACATATGAGTGTGGGAACGAGACAATTGGACGGACATGGCTCGGATTTAAGAGCAATTATTTTATGTATGCTTTAGTATTTACCGCCTTTGATGTTGAGACAGTTTTCTTGTATCCTTGGGCGCTCACATTCCAAAAACTAGGTACATTTGCTTTCGTGGAGATGTTTGTCTTTATTGTCATTCTCTTGGTCGGATTCTGGTATGCTTGGAAGGAGGGTGCTCTAGAGTGGATGTAGCCTTAGAAAGACAGCTGCGCGAAGATGAATCATTGATGGAAAAAAACTTTTTGGTTACGAACTTAGACAACCTCCTAAATTGGGCACGGGGGCATTCTTTCTGGCCAGTTACGCTAGGTCTAGCTTGCTGTGCAATTGAAATGATGGCTACGGGCGGCCCTCGTTATGACATTTCTAGATTTGGCTGGGAGGTTTTTCGTGCTTCCCCGCGTCAAGCTGATGTCATGATTGTGGCAGGGACTTGTACCCGGAAGATGGCACCCTTGTTGCGTCGTATTTATGACCAAATGCCTGAGCCGAAATGGGTTATTGCTATGGGTAGTTGTGCCAATGCAGGGGGACCCTTTGTAGATTCCTATTCCATGCTGGCTGGTGTTGATAAAGTTGTCCCAGTGGACGTTTATATTCCCGGTTGCCCCCCACGGCCAGAATCCTTGTTATATGGGTTATTGCAACTTCAATACAAAGTTTCAAATCCCGCTAAGGTGAGGTTAATGAAACATGGAAAATAAAGTATTAAAAGAACAGGTGGAGAAACTTGCTACTTCAGTTAACGGTGAAGTTGAAGAGATCTTAGGGGAACTTGTCTTAAAAGTTCAAGCTTCCAATATTATTGAAACTCTAAAGGGAGCTAAAAGCTTCCCCAATTTTCCATGTGACTTTTTGCACGATCTGTGTGGGATGGACCTTGTAGATCATTTGGAAACAGTCTATCAGTTGTCAAGTCTGCGTGGACCACAGCGTTTACGTGTGAAGGCAATCATTGACCGTGAAAATCCGGTGATTGATTCCGTGACTAGTATCTGGCAGGGCTCAAACTTCTTAGAGCGTGAGGCCTATGATATGTTCGGGATTAAATTTAAAGGACATCCCAATCTTAAACGAATTTACATGTGGGATGATTTTGAAGGTTATCCGTTGCGCAAGGACTATGTGACCGAGCCCATTGAGGTTCGCAATATCGTGCGCACACGTATAGAAGGGGAATAGGGGGAATAAACCATGACTATTGAAAATACAGAAGAACTCCTCTTGAACATGGGCCCCCAGCACCCGAGTATGCACGGCTTGTTTCGCATGGTGGTCAATTTAGAGGGTGAAACTGTTACAAAAATTGAGCCTAAAATAGGATATCTCCATCGCGGGATGGAAAAACTGGCGGAAAGCCGAACGTATGCACAATTTATTCCTTATACGGATCGGTTAGATTACCTCGCCTCCCCACATAACAACTGGGCTTATGTCCAAACGGTAGAAAAACTGATGGGTGTTGAAATTCCCGAACGGGCAGAATACCTTCGGGTTATTTTTGGCGAACTTGCTCGGATTGCCAGCCACCAGGTTTGTATTGCCAGTACGGCCCTTGATATGGCAGGGTGGTCGGCTTGGTCTTATGCTTTTCGTGATCGCGAACGGATCTGTGATATGTATGAGATGACGGCAGGAAGCCGCTTAACGGTAAACATCATGCGCATCGGAGGCATAATAGAGCCACCAGCAGAATTTTGGCCTGCCCTAAAATCGTTCCTCGATGATACTCCAGAGATGCTTGATGAATACAACGGCATTTTTTTCGGGAATGAGATTGCCCAAGGTCGATTGAAGAGTGTTGGTATCTTAACGAAGGAACTCGCAGAAAATCTGTCGATTACAGGTCCAGTTTTACGGGCGTCTGGTGTCAATTATGATGTGCGTAAAGCGGAGCCTTATAGTATCTATGATCGCTTTGACTTTAACGTACCTGTTCGATATGGGTGTGACAGTTATGACCGTACGATAATCCGGATGGATGAGATTGTAGAAAGTATTAAGATCATCAAGCAAGCCGTCCGTGATATTCCAGAAGGCCCAGTTATGGCTAAGGTTCCGAAGGTCATTAAACCTCCGGTAGGTGAAGTCTACCACCGCGTGGAGAACCCCAAAGGAGAATTGGGCTTCTATATCGTCAGTGATGGCACGACCAAACCAGCACGGGTTCGGATTCGACCGGCCACATTCATTAACTTACAGATGCTCCCGATCGTGTCTTTGGGATGGAAAATCCAAGACGTTGTTGCGATTTTTGCAACGTTAGATGCTGTGTTGGGTGAAGTCGACAAGTAGTAAATTGCAATGAGGGGAGAATAAGATGGAGACTTTAAGTAAGCCGATGGAGACTTTCGATAATCTGTTTTTGATTATTGCGCACTTCATCCGTGGACTTTTTGCGGATCCCCAATCAGTTTGGGCAAATTTAACCATGAGTATTATTAATTTTATAATCGTGGTTGTGATTGTTGTCTTGGCTGCTTTGATTTTGATTTTACTTGAACGCAAAGTAGCGGGTTGGACATCACAAAGGCCAGGGCCCAATCGTCTCGGTCCGCGCGGATGGTTCCAGACTATAGCAGATGCCTTAAAACTTATGGGCAAAGAAGACATCACTCCGGCAGGCGCTGATAAATTCATTTTCAAAGTCGCACCGATGATTATCTTCGCTCTCCCGATGATGACCTTAGCTGTCATCCCTTACGGGAACGGTTTGGCACCGATTAATCTCGATTTAGGTATTTTTTATTTTCTTGCCATCTCAGCAATTTCTACTGTGGCTTTTATAATGGCCGGGTGGGGATCAAATAATAAATACTCGTTATTGGGAGGCATGCGGGCGGTTGCCCAAATGATCAGCTATGAAATCCCCTTGCTCTTTTCTTTGCTTGGGGTGGTTATGATCACTCAATCGTTTAATTTAGGAGTCATCGTTGAAGCCCAAAAAAATATCCCTTTCATTCTCCTTCAACCGCTGGCGTTTGTGATCTACATCATTGCGGGTATGGCGGAACTTAACCGTGCGCCGTTTGACCTGGTTGAAGCGGATCAGGAAGTCGTTGCCGGACCATTTACAGAGTACTCTGGACTCCGCTGGGGACTATTTTTTCTTGGTGAGTATGGGAACATGACTGCAGTCTCTGCACTTGCTGCAACTGTTTTCCTTGGTGGTTGGCAGGGACCGGCAATATTGCCGGGTTTCGTCTGGTTCTGGTTGAAAGTCGGGATTATTATCTTCTTTATCATGTGGGCTCGTTGGACTTTTCCAAGAATTCGTATTGATCATTTAATGCACTTAGCTTGGAAGGTCTTGTTACCGCTTTCAATTCTAAACATTTTTTTAACGGGTCTGGGGATATACATTTACCGACTCGTGATGGGAGGGTGACACAGTGTTTGGTAAAGGTCTACTTACAGGTTTAGGCATCACGTTCAAACGCATGGTCGGTCCCAATATCACTGAGTTTTACCCCGAGCAGAAACCGAACCTGCCGATCAGGGTGCGTAGTTCTATGGGGTTAGAACGAGAAAAGTGTATTTCTTGCAACATGTGTGCGATGGCCTGTCCGAATGGGGTCATCAAGTTAACTAGCGAGAAAGATGAAACCACAAACAAGAAAGTTCTCAAGAGCTATCAGATGGACGTTGGTCGGTGTTTGTTTTGTGGAATGTGCGCTGAAGTTTGTCCGACCAAGGCTTTGACAGTGACTCAGGAATACGAGAACTCTGTCTTTGAACCAGGAGATATGCAGTGGGATATGATTAAACGCGCTGAGCGAAAAGGGAAGGTGGGGTAAGCGTGGGCACTGTCGTATTCTTTATTTTCGCGATCATGGCGATTGCAGCTGCTTGGGGTGTTGTCACCTCGAAGAACATTGTGCATAGTGCGCTCTTTCTTGTCCTTTCCTTTTCAGGAGTAGCCGTACTCTATGTTCTGATGAACGCAGATTTCTTGGCAGCAGTTCAGATTCTGATTTACACGGGAGCAGTAGCCATTATGATCATCTTTGCGGTCATGTTGACCTTGCGCGGTGAAATTAGCGAGAGTAATCCCGAAAACCATCATTGGGGCTGGGGAGCGCTGGTAGCAGTTTTGGTCTTTATCATGATGGCTTTGGTAATCCTCGCCAATCCGGACTGGCGTATACTAGCTACACCGTGGACGAGCGGGGGCTCGGCAGAAGATTTGTCCCTACTCTTACTTACTAAATTTATGATCCCGTTTGAAGTTGCTGCGGTATTACTGACCATAGCCTTGGCCGGAGCCGTTGTCTTGGCGAAGGGAGTGAAAGAAAGCAAATGAATTTAAGCAATTTAAGTGTTGGGCTTTCTACGTATCTCTTGGTTGGAGCGATGCTCTTTTGTTTAGGTCTGTATGGGGTATTTGCCAAGAGAAATATTATTGCCATACTTATGTCTATTGAGCTGATGCTCAATGCCGTCAATATTAATTTTGTGGCGTTTAATCGATTTATCTGGAACCAAAAGATTGATGTTCACTATATTCTGACTGGGCACGTTGCAGCACTTTTCGTAATTGTTGTTGCCGCTGCTGAAGTAGCAGTTGGTCTTGCTTTGGTTATTACGATTTATCGTAACCGTCAGTCGACCAACGTGGATGAATTCAATTGGTTGAAGTGGTAAGAGAGACTATGGAGAAGGTAGGTGTTCAAGGAAATGCATGATCTTTTTCAGTGGGCAGGGTTAATTCCTGCTTTGCCCTTCCTGTCGTTTCTACTCATCGCCTTTGTCACGAAACGATCCAAAGGACTGTCTTCCACAGTCTCAATCCTCGCGATTCTTACCGCGTTGGGCTTGGCTATCGCTATTGCTATAGGCGTTATTCAGTCTGGTGCGGAAATTGTGGAACATCCTGTGATTGTCAACATGAATTGGCTAAATATTGAGGGGTTAAAGATCAATTTTGGAACGATGGTTGATCCTCTAAATGCTATGATGTTGTTTGTTGTTACCCTAGTAGCCTCAATGGTACAAATCTATTCTTTGGGATACATGAAAGGTGACAAGGGTTGGTCGCGTTACTATACGTACCAGTCACTGTTTGCTTTCTCCATGCTGGGCATGGTACTGGCCACCAATTTACTACAACTCTTTATTTTCTGGGAATTGGTGGGATTGTGTTCCTACTTACTGATTGGTTTTTGGTACTTTAAAGTATCTGCGCGGGAGGCTGCTAAGAAAGCTTTTATGACAACTCGTGTCGGAGACTTTGGCTTACTTCTCGCGATACTTTTCCTCTATACCAAGTTCGGAACGCTCGACTTTGTTGCGCTCTCCGCGATACTCAACACGAACATGCAAAATGTTGCCCTCATTGGCACTGCATCCTATGTGACCGTCATGGCGTTCCTGCTTTTTATGGGACCAGTGGGCAAGTCCGGACAGTTTCCTCTGCACGTTTGGTTGCCGGATGCTATGGAAGGCCCTACGCCAGTCAGTGCGCTGATTCACGCAGCTACCATGGTTGTGGCCGGGGTTTACTTAGTAGCCCGGATGTATTTCCTCTTTGATCATGCAGACCCGTCTGCACTTCAGTTTATCGCCGACATAGGCGCCTTCACGGCCATTTTTGCGGCGTCCATCGCGATCGCGCAGGACGATATTAAACGGATTCTAGCGTATTCTACCTTAAGCCAACTTGGCTATATGATGTTTGGCCTCGGTGTGGGTGCATACTCAGGATCTATGTTTCACCTCATGACGCATGCCTTCTTTAAGGCATTGATGTTCTTAGGCGCTGGTTCTGTGATTTATGCCATGCATCATAAACAAGATATCTGGGAAATGGGTGGGCTTTGGAAAACAATGCCGATCACTGGTACCACCTTTTTCGTCGGGATTCTGGCCATCTCGGGAGTTCCACCGTTTGCTGGATTCTTCTCTAAAGACGAGATTCTAGCCAACGCCTTACACAACGGTCATCCAATTATTTATGGAGTGGGTCTGTTTACAGCCTTCTTGACAGCGTTCTATATGAGTCGCTTGTTCTTTGTAACCTTTTGTGGACCTGCCAAACCAGAGAACCATACTAAGGAATCACCATGGAGTATGACGATTCCCCTGATGATTCTCGCCTTTTTCAGTGTGGTTGGTGGTTGGGTGGCCTTACCGGAACATAACTTCGCTTTCTATGTCCATTATCTCCCGCTAGGACACGAATTCGAAAGAGAAGCTATCGATTGGGGTATGGCCGGAATTTCCGTTCTGGCAGGACTTCTTGGCATTGGGCTTGCTTATATTATTTACATTAAGAAGGCCATTGCTGCAGAGAGTATTGTTGCCCGCTTCCCAACGGCCTACAAAGTACTCCAAAACAAATATTACGTTGACGAGTTATATCTATGGATTATCAAACACGTCATGGGCGGTCTAGCCAATGTTCTGTACTGGTTTGACATCTATGTCGTTGACGGGATCATTAATGGAATTGCCTTCATCACGCGCGGTAGTGCTAATGGACTGCGTCGAACAAGTACAGGACAACTACAAACGTACGCTATGGTGTTCTTTTTCGCAGTTGTCATCATATTCATGGTCTTCGCATTTGGGGAAGGTCAACTGACATCTCTTAACCCCTTAGCGATGCTGGGAGGTGTGAAATAATGTCGGTACTACCAACAGCGGGTCCATCCCTACTTTTGCCCGGCATTCTCTTAGCACCTGTATTGGCAATGCTAATGATTGTTTTCTTACCTAAAGAAGAGAGCAAGACGATTAAAATTGTAGCAGCCATTGGTACGGGTGTCTCGTTGATCCTCTCACTTTATGCTTTCTTTGCTTATGACCGTGTGCTGGGTGGGATGCAGTTTAACTTAACTATCCCTTGGATTCCTGATCTCGGAGTCAACTTAGCCTTAGGAGTTGACGGAATCAGCTTGCCGATGCTGCTTCTGACGAACCTAATTGGTTTTTCTTCGGTCTATGCATCATGGAATATGGATAAGCGTGTCAAAGAATTTTTCGCCTTACTGCTTATTCTGATCACGGGTGTAATGGGAACCTTTATCGCTCGTGACTTGTTTATCTTCTTCCTCTTCTATGAAATCGTGGTTATACCAATCTATATCATGGTTATCATCTGGGGTAGTACGAAGCGGGTTGCCAAGGAATACGCTGGTATGAAGTTAACAATCTACCTACTGATTGGATCAGCTTTCCTGCTGGTAGGAATGATCGCTCTCTACTTGGCCGCAGCTAAAAATGGTCATCCAACCTTTATGTTTGACCAGTTAGCAAGGAGGCAAGACCTCTACAGTCCGGCTTTCCAGAAGGTCGCCTTTGGCTTAATGCTCTTTGGTTTTGGATCGTTAATTTCTATGTTCCCCTTCCATTCTTGGTCTCCCGATGGTTATGCCGGAGCTCCGACTGCAGTAAGTATGATTCACGCTGGGGTTCTAAAGAAAATTGGGGGCTATGGATTAATCCGCTTAGGAATTTTCGTTCTCCCACTGGGAGCAAGGTATTGGGCACCTATCATCGCGTTCTTGGCCATTTGTAACGTATTGTATGCGGCCTTCATTGCCTTGGCACAAAAGGACCTCAAATACGTCGTCGGATATTCATCGGTTAGCCACATGGGATACGTACTCATTGCGCTGGCTGCCCTGAATCCAACCGCAATGGATGGTGCCATAGCGATGATGTTTGCGCACGGAGTTATGTCCGCCCTCATCTTCTCGATGATCGGCTTTATCTATGAAAAGACTCATACGCGCAATATCGCGGATTTGGGAGGGCTCGCCCATCAAATGCCGCGCTTAGCGACTGGTCTTTTACTGGCGGGTATGGCCTCTCTGGGCTTGCCGAGTACGGTCAATTTTATTTCCGAGTTCACCATCTTTATGGGCACAATCCATGTCTATCCAGTATTTGCTATGCTGGGGATTTTCGGGATTATCTTCACGGCAGTCTACATCTTGCGGATGATTGCTAACGTTCTGTTTGGACCTCGTCGTCCCGAATGGGACCATCTGGTTGATATTCGTGGGCCAGAATTGGTTCCTATGGTCTTGTGCGTGTTCGTAATCTTTCTGGCAGGGATATTCCCGAACATTTTATTTGGTATGATCGATAGTGGGGTCCACTCCTCAGGTCTTGCCAAGGTCCTTGAAACAGTGAGTCAAGCGAAGATGGGAGGGTTGTTCTAATGGTAGATTTTAATATTGCTACAGTGCTCACGCCTGAAATCGCGATGGCCGCTTTAGCCTTGATTCTGTTGGCCATTGGACTACTGATTCCACCTGGCGCACGCAAAGGCATGATGCCGCTCACTGTGTTCTCGTTATTGGGTGTTCTCAGTTATACACTCTTGGACTTTTTCCAGGGTCAAAAAGCATCGTTCTTGGGTGGTCTGTATTTACACGACCAATTCGCAGTTTATTTCAAAATACTGTTCTTAGCGGCGGCAATTCTGGTTGTGCTCTCTTCAGGGGGATATATCCAGAAATTAGCCGAACACCGGGGCGAATTTTATTCTTTGATAATGACTGCGACTTTGGGAATGATGATCATGGCGGGTGCCGGAGAGTTAATCACAATGTATGTCGGTCTTGAACTGATGACGATTTCCTTCTATATACTTGTCGCTTATTTGTCCGATGATGCACGTTCCTCGGAAGCTGGAATCAAGTATCTCGTGCTTGGCGCCACATCATCGGCCATTTTACTCTACGGAATCAGTCTTGTTTACGGGTTGACTGGCTCGACGCAGTATACGGAAATTGCCAGTAGATTGGGGGCAAACTTAACGCCGGCGTCTTTCTTGGCGACAGTTTTTCTGCTTGCTGGATTGGGCTTTAAGATTTCCCTGGTACCGTTTCATCTTTGGGCCCCGGACATTTATGAGGGGGCTCCTACCCCTGTCACAGCCTTCTTGGCCGTTGCTTCTAAAGCAGCAGCTTTTGCAGTGTTGATTCGGGTATACCTCTTGATGATGAACAGTCAAGCCTTCTCAGGTACTGGACAAACCCTGTTGGTTGTTTTGGCGGCACTAACGATGATTTTAGGTAACTTAATCGCGATCCCGCAAACCAACATCAAACGTTTATTGGCGTATTCGAGCATTGCTCAAGCCGGTTATTTGATGGTGGGTATCATTGCTGAATCTGTGGCGGGAGTCAAAGGTGTTCTCTTCTATGCGATGATTTACGTCTTCGCTAATATGGGAGCATTTGCTGTGGCTACCCACATATCTGAAAAGCAAGGTAGTGACGAGATTAAGGACTTTGCTGGGTTGGCGCGTCGTTCGCCCTTAGCAGCCATTGTGATGACGTCATCCTTATTATCTTTAGCTGGAATTCCACCCTTGGCTGGATTTGTAGGGAAGTTTTATCTCTTCTCTGCTGTCATGGATCAAGGGTATACGGCTATCGCTTATATCGGTTTCGTGATGAGTATGGTGTCCGTATACTATTATCTTTCGGTTGTTAAGGTGATGTTCCTTGGAGAGGGTGAAGGATTGCCGGATGTTCCTATACATGGAGCGGTGAAGTTCACGATGGTATTTACCATGTTAATAACGTTAGCAATCGGTATTTATCCGACACCCCTGGCTCAGATGGCGTTTGCTGCTGCTCAGAGCTTAATCAAATAAGCTAGATTAAGACCTTTCATAGAACAAAAGTCTTAGACTTACAAAAAGAGGTTCTCAGTCATTACTGAGAACCTCTTTTTGTATAACTATTAGAAAAATGATCGGACGAGTGATATAGTGGAAATAGTCAATGATATCTATAGATTTTAGCTCCATGGATCAAGAAATAGAGTTTAAGATGCTGGTAAAGGAGTTGTCCGAATTTCCGTGGATAAGCAATCACTAGGAAAATCCGGAGAAGAATTCGCGGCACGTTTGGTTACAGAGTCTGGGTTATGTATCATTTGTCAGAACTATCGTTGCCCAAAAGGGGAAATGGACATTATCGCGCGTGATGGTCAAACACTGGTATTTATTGAGGTGCGCACACGACAGTCGTCCTATAGAGGATGGGGCGAGGAGAGTATAACACGTCAAAAGGCGCATCGTTTGCAAGCCATTGCATCATACTATGTCTTGCAACAAGGGTATATAAGCTGGCCGAACCTAAGATTTGATGTTGTAGCGATACGTTGGAGCGGAAAAGAGCCTGAGGTCAGGTGGATTCAAGCGGCACTGTAAGAATCTTGAGTTCTTGTTCACAAAATAGTCACGATTGTGTAGTAAACTATGTAAGTATAAGGTTGACAGGTTTATCGAAAACGAATTAGCAATGTCTAAGGAGGCATAGGATATTGAATCCAATTTTAATTGTTGACGATGAAGAGAAAATCAGAAAATTAGTCCGTTTATACCTTGAGAAGGAAGGGTTCGAAGTTGAGGAGGCGGAAGATGGCCGTGTTGCTTTGGAAAAGTTCAGAGCTGGACGATTTTCCCTAGTAATTGTAGATCTGATGATGCCTGATATCGATGGCTGGCGCGTCTGCCGCGATATTCGTGAGAGTTCAGCGCTTCCTATCATTATGCTAACCGCAAGAGGGGAAGAGTTTGATCGTGTCTTAGGTCTCGAATTAGGCGCTGATGATTATTTGGTGAAACCATTTAGTACGAAGGAATTAGTTGCACGGGTTAAAGCTCTTTTTCGTCGCTCTACAGGGCAACTTCACCCTGTTTCTTCAGAAATAACTGCAGGGTCACTCTGTATCGACAAAGAAAGGCATCGGGTTAGCATCGAAGGAGAAGTAATTAACTTAACCCCTCTGGAATTCGATCTACTATTTTTCTTAGCCAAGAATCGGGGACGGGTTTTCACACGGGAGCAGCTTATGGAGACCGTTTGGGGGTATGATTTTTATGGAGACGCCCGTACAGTTGATACCCATGTCAAAAAGTTACGGGAAAAACTGACCCCAGAGGTCAGGGGGATGTTAGTTACCGTTTGGGGCGTGGGATATAAATTCGATCCCGATCTAGTGCGCTGATGGCTAACAAGCTACGTCATTCATGGAGTATTTCGATTAAACTATGGTTAGCTATGACACTCCTAATTCTTGCTGTTCTTGGGGGGTTAGGACTCACGATTACTTGGCTGTTTGGGGATTTCTATCTGCAACAAAAGTTAGTTTCGCTTCGAACAGAAGCAACGGAAATTTCAACGCAATTGGCGAGTATTCCAAGTTGGAGTGAACGTTTGAGCCTGCTAGAAACTTTAAAATTAACTTCTGGGACGCAACTGGTTTTACTCGACCCGCGAGGAAATATTTTAGTGAAAGCGGGTTCGATTTCTATTACGCCTCAAGGTCCGCACGGCGGGTTAAGCTTGCCTTTAGGGGGAGTTTTTGGAGGCTGGTCTCGGAATCCACGCTTAGCGGACTTTTTCACCGAGGATTATTTAGCGCGAGTTTTGTCCGGTCAAACCATCTCGATTGAGGCTTTACAGGTTAATAGTGGAGGACAAACAATGCTCCTTGCTGCCACGCCTGTTGGAACAAATCCGGTACAAGGTGTTGTACTACTGGAGAGTTCTCCAATTCCAATTCAAGAGAGTATTGCAACTTTTCGTTGGTTAATTTTCTATGCTTCATTAATTGCAATTTTATTGGCTACGATGGTAAGCCTTATTTTCGCTCGGCAGGTCACGCGGCCACTCGCTTTAATGCAGCGGGGAGCAAAACGAATGGCTAAAGGGGACTTTCTGCCTATTCAAGGCGTGACTAGTAACGATGAGATAGGGGCATTGGCCGAGTCTTTGAACTCTATGGGCGAGAGTTTGAAAAACTATATGGAGTGGCTTTCACAGGAGAAAAATTTACTTCAAGGAATAGTGGAAAGTATTAGTGATGCGGTCGTTATGTTGAGTTCTGATGGCTTAATTCTCTATGCCAATGATTCGGCCAAAGCCTTATGGCAAGAAAATGAAGTTGAGCTTCAGGAACGAAAGACCCAAATTGTGAACTTCTTACAAACAATGACACACAACGATGAGCAGAGTGAAAGTAATAAAACTTTCGCTCTTGGAACTCAGATCCTACAGGTTGTTATGGCGCCAATGGCGGAGACTGAGGGAATTCGTGGGCATGTCGCAGTTTTGCATGATGTCACAGCGTCTTTGAGGGCAGAAAAGGCACGACGTGAATTTTTGGCTAGTGTCACACATGAACTGAGGACCCCACTTCATCTTATTCAAGGGTACCTGGAAGCAATCCAGGACAATGTGATACCGGAGCATCAGCAAGGTGAACACATTGAATTGGTCATAGAAGAAGCCAAACGATTAGCCCGTTTAGTTAAGGACTTACAAGATATTAATTGGTTAGAACGGGGACAAAGTTTGCAACGAGTTTCTATTAACTTAGAGAACTTCATGAGTGATATAGATCAACGTTTTCAGGGTCGAGCACAGGAGTTAGGTTTGAAACTGGAAGTTTCGACAGGGTCGGGAGAATTATTTGCGGATCCAGATCGGCTCCTGCAAGTCTTTATTAATCTTTTAGATAATGCGATGAGCCACACTCCAAGTGGAAAGTCAGTCCGGGTATTTTTGGTTCAGGTGGAAGAACTAGATCAGGTTCAGTTTGCTGTCCAAGATGAAGGCGAAGGGATCCCAAAAGAGGCTTTATTCTATATCTTTGACAGTTTCTTCAGGGTGAATAAAGCACGGTGTCGTAAGGATGGAGGAATGGGTTTAGGGCTAGCTATTGTTCGACAGATTGTCGAAGCTCATGGAGGAACTATTAAGGTTGAAAGTGATATGGGAAAAGGGACGACCTTTTGGATTGCTCTTCCGCGTAACCCGTCCTAATATGCCTAACTAGAAAAAACGGACTATATTTTGATTAATATGGAAGGAATATAGGGAATTGCAGCGAACATTTTATGTTAAGGGAGGGGATGGAATGTTCGCTGCGGTTTATGGAATGACAGTGATTGGGTTACAAGCTCACTTAATTTGTGTTGAAGTTGATGTATCGAACGGTTTGCCAAGTTTCGAGATTGTCGGATTGCCAAATACGGCAGTTCGAGAGGCTCGCGACCGAGTACGCTCTGNNATCAATTTCCCCTCCAGCGGGTCACTGTGAATTTGGCTCCTGCGGATTTACGCAAAGAAGGTTCTGGGCTTGATTTACCAATTGCAATCGGGATTTTAGCGGCGACAGAACAATGTATCTCAGCGATGGTGACTAAGTATGTTTTTTCTGGTGAGCTATCCTTAGAAGGAAGTCTTCGACCAGTTCCTGGCGTGCTGACCATGGCTATAACTCTGGATAACAAAAATACAGAATCAAGTTCAAACGGGGGTCAACAATTTGGAACGTTACGGTTAATTGTGCCCCCCGACAATCTCTTGGAAGCCCGTTTAGTGACTGGGTTAGAGACGCATAGTTCCACGACTCTGGCACAAATTGTTCAGGGTATAGAAAATCAGGGTTGTTTTGAGGATGACAGTATGTCATTGTCTCCTCAACCAGAAGCATCTAGCGTGGTGAATGTGGATTGGACGGATGTCCATGGACAACAACATGCGAAAAGATCCTTAGAGATTGCGGCCGCAGGGGGGCACAATGTCATTTTAGTGGGGCCTCCAGGCTCCGGTAAGACGCTTCTTGCCAAGGCTTACTCAGGGATACTTCCCTTGTTAAGCGATCAAGAAAGTCTAGAAGTTACCCAACTCTTCAGTGTTTCGGGGATGTTAAAAAGCAACGGATTATTGGTTCAACATCGTCCCTTTCGCAATCCTCATCATACTGTGACCAAAGCAGGTATGATCGGCGGAGGGCGGGAGCTTCGACCGGGTGAGCTTAGCTTTGCCAATCACGGTGTTCTGTTTTTAGATGAGCTTCCAGAGTTTGCGCGTGAAGTTTTAGAATGTTTACGGCAACCTTTAGAGGATCGCCAGTTGACGATCACCCGACAATCGGGGAGTATTACTTATCCCGCCCATGTAAGCGTTATCGCAAGTATGAACCCTTGTCCGTGTGGTTATTATGGAGACCAAGGTCGGGTGTGTTCATGTACCCCGATGCAGATCAAAAATTATCGTGGCAGAATCTCAGGGCCACTCTTAGATCGATTCGATTTGCATGTTGAGGTGCCAAGATTGAATTATTCTGAGTTGAAAAATAGCCATGAGATGGACTCCTCTAACTCTGTCAGGGAGCGGGTTATGGTTGCCCGTAGAAAACAATGGTCGCGTCTAGGTCCGGCAAGAACTAATGCCGAAATGTCAGCTAAGGAAACTAGAGATTTCGGTGAACTGACTCCAAGTGGGGAAGCGCTCTTACATCGGATTTTTGACAGTCAACATCTAAGTGCTCGGGCGTATGACCGGATTTTAAGAGTTGCACGTACGATTGCGGATCTAGAAGATACCCCAGATATTTGTCCTGAGCATTTGGCGGAGGCGTTACAGTTTCGCTCTTTAGATAAACAATTACAGATATAAGGCACATTCAAGAAAAGTGCAAAACAAAAAGAGCCAAGCAAAATCAATTAGTTTGCTCAGCTCTCATAGTCTGACACGAAACACCTAGTTACATGAGGTTATTCCCAGGAAGATTACGTTCTGCCAATTCAATGGCCATTTTCACCATGTTCCCACAGTTTCTTGAAGAAACTCCTCCAAATCCTTCTTGTTGAAGAGTCCCTGCAAAACCTAGCTCTTGAGCAATTTGTTCCTTAAGCTGGTAAGACATGATGCTGTTACGTCGTCTTGACATGAGAATCCTCCTTTTATTTGGACAGTTTCTTTCAACAACCCTGTTGATGAAAGTGCTATTAGTATATCTTTTTGTCAAAGACAGTATGTAAAAGGAATGCGAATTTTTTTGGTAACGGTGGAATGAATATCCGCTTTTTAATAAATAATCTGAATCAAATTGCGAGACTTTCTTGCTCACTGGTTTTATTTTAAAAAAAGGATATAATGTGTTAAAAGATTGCAAGGAAGTGACCATTTTGCCATTATTGTTTGGAACCGCTGGTGTTCCGCTTTCCTCTATTGACCGGTCCAGTGAAGGAGGGGTACATCGTATTCGGGAACTAAATCTCAGTGCCTTAGAGCTGGAATTTGTTCAAGGGGTGCGTATGGGGGAAGAGAAAGCAAGAAAAGTTGGCGCTGCCGCGAAAGAAGAAAATATCGCCTTAAGCTGTCATGCTCCTTATTATATTAATCTCAACTCTCGTGACCCAGAGAAAATTATAGCGAGCAGGGAACGCATTATTCATACCGCGCGCATCTCGCAAATTCTTGGCGTGCGGAGCGTAATTTTTCATCCGGCCTTTAATCATGATGATTTGTCAGCGGTGGTTCTGGAGAGGGTGGTTCGTGAGCTTACTATCGTGAGGGAGACCCTTGATGCAGAAGGAAATGACGTGCTTCTTCGTCCAGAAACGACCGGAAAGGGGAGCCAATTTGGAGATCTGTCGGAAACAATTCGGATTGCCCAAGAGGTGGCAGGGGTGTTGCCCTGTATAGATTTTAGCCATCTTCATGCCCGGTCTAATGGAAGGCATAATACCTACGACGAATTTTGTGCGATACTTGATAAAACCTCCCAGTCTTTGGGCAATCGCTGGGTGAGTAATGTGCATTTTCATATTTCGGGGATTGAATATGGGTTGAAGGGAGAGAAACGCCATCTTATCTTAAAGGAATCCGACTTCCAGTATGAAATGCTCATGAAAGCCTGTCATACGTTCGGAGTTGAGGGTTTGGCTATTTGCGAAAGTCCGAACCTAGAAGACGATGCACTTCTTTTGCAACAGACGTATTTGGCCATGGGTTAGTACGTCCCAGCGGGGAGGAAGCCTCTTAGCATCCATGATGAAATGAATGTCGAAATGGGTATATAATAATCTTTACAAATGACAAAAATCGCTAAAAACTTTGTTCAAAAAAGAACAGAGTTTTTTGTTTTGATTGGGATTCTGTAACGTATTGAATTAATATTTCTTTTGATGTTCACACTAAGTCAGGGAGGAATGTTAAATGCATACGATATGGAAGGGATCCATCAGTTTTGGTTTAGTGAATGTTCCCGTTAAAATGCATGCAGCCACAGAATCTCAGGAATTTCAATTTAATTATCTCCATAAAGCATGCAATCATCGGATTCGTTCGATCAAGAAATGTCCCGTTTGTGATCGGGAGGTTGACGCTGCGGATTTAGTTAAGGGCTATGAATACGAAAAGGATCGGTATGTTGTTTTAAGTGATGAAGACTTGGCTTCTTTGGAACAGCCCATGAGCCGATCAATTGATATTCTCGATTTTATTGATTTAAAAGAGATCGATCCGATATATTATCAAAAATCGTATTATCTGTCCCCTGAAGAAACTGCCCAGAAGGCTTATCGTTTACTTTGTCAGGCGATGGAGGAGAGTGGTAAAGTTGCCGTGGCCCGCGTCACAATGCGCTCAAAACAGTATTTGGCGTGTCTACGTGTTTTTGAACAAGCGCTTGTGATGGAAACGATGCATTACCCGAAAGAAATTCGCCATATGGATACGGTTGGGGAGCGAGTAGTCCCGACGGAAGTAGAATTGACCATGGCTCGTCAATTAATAGATAATTTAGCGCATCCGTTTGAACCTGAGAAATACCACGATGAATTACATGAACAGATGGCGCAATTAATCGAAAGCAGAGTGGCTGGTGAAATCTTTGAAATGGAGGCCCCAACTAAGGGCCGGAAAGTGGTCGATCTTATGGAAGCTTTGCGGGCCAGTATTGTGCTGACAGAAAAAGAAAAAGGTGAATTAGAGCTGGATGAGGCATCAGACGAAGGTAAAGGAGTGCAGGACGAGGTTAAGAAAGCACCAACTGAGAGTATAGAGACAGGCTTAGATCAACCCAGTAAAGAAAAACCAAAGTCCACCTTGATCCCTCGCAAACGGACAACTAAACGCGCGAAGGGAGCCTAGGTTTGTCAATGCAGATGATTTCCACGTGCGTTCTTTCAGCAAACGGCTAAAATAATTTGGAGATCTTAGTACAGTGATGAGTAAGAACAATGATTTTTCACCGATCCTGCACTATTTTACCTAAAATAAGAATATTCGACAGTCTTTTGCGCAGGAGAAGATCCCTTTGGTCTCGAAAAAGAGGGCAAAGGAGGGTGTATGTATGGGAATGGAACAGGAAAAAATAGTCCGCGCGGCATTTCGCACGATTGCAGGCATTGGAAGTGAACGTTTACGTCGGCTAATTGCTTACTTCGGTAGTGCTGTTAAAGCATGGGAGGCTCCACAAAGTACCTATCTTCAAGTTGCTAATCAAGAAAAATGGCTTGGCGAAATTTTAAAAGTCAGAAAAAACATTGACCCTCGGGAGATTGGAGATGCTTTGAGCAAACAAGGCATTAAGCTGATCACGCCTGATGAAACTAATTACCCCCTTTTACTAGCTGAACTGGCGGATGCACCACCACTTCTCTATTATCGTGGGCATCTTCAAGGAGATGCAGAGGTGTTAGCTTTTGTCGGCTCACGCCAAGCGACCACTTATGGTAAATCTGCGGCCCGAGTGTTGGCGCGTGATGCTGTAGCTAAAGGATTTGTCATTGCCAGCGGTCTAGCCAGAGGGATTGATACTGCTGCCCATCAAGGCGCGCTTGACAGTAAAGGGGTGACATGGGCTTTTCTCGGGTGTGGACTTGATCGAATTTACCCTACGGAAAACTGGAAGCTTGCGGAGGACATTTTGGCGAGGGGGGCCTTAATCAGCGAATTTAGACCAGGCACTCCGCCCAAGGCAAGTCATTTCCCAGCTCGTAATCGCTTGATTAGTGGGTGTTCCAGTGGGGTTGTGGTCGTGGAAGCAGCGGAAAGGAGTGGAGCCTTGATAACGGTTGATTTCGCTTTGGAACAAGGGCGAGAAGTATTTGCTGTGCCAGGACCGATCTTCAGTCCGGTCAGCCGAGGTCCTCATCATTTGATCCGCCAAGGTGCTAAGATTGTGGAAGGAATCGAGGACATTTGCAATGAGTTGCCTGCCTGGTCTAAACATGTAAGTCAAATTTCGTATAACAGTGAACGCTCACCCCAAGAAACGGAATTTCACGGAGGAACGGATCATATGTCAATTCTTCAGCAGTTAAGTGATGTTCCTCTGCATATTGATCAAATTACTATTCACTCAACACTACCCGTGGCTACCATTTCGCTGGCCTTATTAGAGTTGCAATTGGGAGGAAAGGTCACACAATTGCCAGGCCAACATTATGTATTAGCTCGAGAGTGCTAGACATACTATGAAAAAGGCGTTAAGATAGGGCTTAGTTTTACCAACGTCAACCAAGTGCTTAGATAATCCAGTTTCGATATAAGTGCAGTATAAAGGAAGCAAACAAAATGTCCTTCACTCTTGTTTCTTTAGAAAACAATTAAAGTTCGAACCTCGCGTATCGCGCCTCGGACCTTGAGAAAAGGGTTATGTAGTGTGGTTTTTAAGTATATTGAGGTGAAATTATGTCTAAAACGCTAGTAATTGTAGAATCACCCGCCAAGGCAAAATCAATCAGTAAATTTTTGGGAAGCCGTTACACGGTTAAAGCCTCAATGGGACATCTGCGGGATTTACCGAAAAGTCAATTGGGTGTTGACTTAGAAAACAACTTCGAACCGAAATATATTGCGATTCGTGGGCGAGGAGATTTGATCAAGGATTTACGTGCAGCGGCGAAAGGGGCAGATAAAGTCTTCTTAGCCTCTGACCCTGATCGTGAGGGAGAAGCGATTGCTTGGCATCTATCCCATTTATTGGGACTTAGCCCGGGAGACAAAAATCGCATAGAATTCCATGAGATCACTAAAGGGGCCATCCAGGCAGCAATTAAGCATCCTCGAGAGATTGATCTGGATCGTGTGGACGCTCAGCAAGCCCGCCGAGTCTTGGATCGTTTAGTTGGTTACCAATTAAGCCCTTTGCTCTGGCGGAAAATCAAGAAGGGATTAAGTGCGGGTCGAGTTCAATCTGTAGCTGTAAGATTAGTTGACGATCGGGAGGAACAAATCAGGGCTTTTGTTTCGGAAGAGTATTGGAGTCTCACAGCAGATCTTCAATCGGCCGGAGGAAATTTCTTGGCGAAGCTATTAAAGAAATCAGGGCAGAAAGCTTCCATTACTTCTAAAGCAGAAATGGAAATCATTTTAGGAGAAATAGCAGGAAAAGATTTTCAAGTTTCAGAGGTAAGAACGAAGGAAAAGAAAAAACTTCCTGCTCCGCCCTTTATAACGAGTAGCTTGCAACAGGAGGCCCATCGTAAATTGAGTTTTTCGCCGAAGCGTACCATGATGTTGGCTCAGCAATTGTATGAGGGTCTCGACTTGGGTAAAGAAGGAACGGTTGGAATAATAACCTACATGCGTACAGATTCTGTCAAGATCGCCGAAACCGCCCAAGCAGACGCCAAAGAATGGATACTGGCACACTATGGGAACGATTATTGTCCCCTTGAACCCCGACAATTTAAGAATAAGGGGAGAGCTCAGGAAGCACATGAAGCGATTCGACCGACTGTAACAGCACGCACCCCGGATTTACTGAAAGGGATTTTATCAAGAGATCAATTACGGTTATACCGTTTGATTTGGGAGCGTTTTATTGCCAGTCAGATGAGCGTTGCAGTCATGGACACGTTGACGGTTGACGTCCTAGTGGGGGAATACTTATTCCGTGCTAATGCGTCAACGATTCGTTTTTCTGGATTTTTGGCTGTCTATGAAGAAGGAAACGACGAGACAGAGACGATCGATGAAGATCAGAGTTCATTGACGCTATCTGTTTCTCCGGGAGAAAAGCTGAAACTTATTAAACTCCAAGACAAACAACATTTTACTGAACCGCCGCCGCGCTTTACAGAGGCCTCTCTCGTTCGCAAGCTGGAGGAGGAAGGGATCGGCAGACCAAGCACCTATGCACCAACCATCGAAACAATTCAAACTCGGGGTTATGTTGTTAAAGAGGAAAAACAACTCCTCCCTACTGAACTGGGCGACATCGTGATCACCTTACTTAAAGAATATTTCCCGGATATTTTAAATCTGGAGTTTACTGCTAATTTGGAAGAGAAGCTCGATCTGATTGAAGAAGGCAGCACTCCTTGGAAGTCTGTAGTTGAGGACTATTATACGCCGTTTGCAGTGACCTTAGCTAAGGCTGAAGAGCAGATCGGCAAGGTGAAAATCGAAGATCAGGTCTCAGAAGAAATATGTGACCTTTGTGGGCGGAACATGGTGATCAAGATGGGGCGCTACGGTAAATTTTTGGCCTGTCCCGGTTTTCCAGAGTGTCGAAATACGAAACCACTTTTGGAACAAGTTGGCGCGAATTGCCCGAAA
Organism: Candidatus Desulfosporosinus infrequens; assembly: GCA_900290375.1. Taxonomy (GTDB): domain Bacteria; phylum Bacillota; class Desulfitobacteriia; order Desulfitobacteriales; family Desulfitobacteriaceae; genus Desulfosporosinus; species Desulfosporosinus infrequens. Next base: position 20,254 of record OMOF01000779.1, on the reverse strand, counting down.
TGCCTGAAACCGCTTGTGGTTCGTCGTTCTAAGAAAGGACGCAAATTTTACGGTTGTAGCGCTTATCCAGAGTGTGATTTTGTTTCCTGGGAAATGCCAGCTCCTGACCCGTGCCCGGAGTGTCAGCAGTTGATGGTAATTAAATCTTCGAAACGACAAAAGAAACATGTATGCACAAATCCGGAATGCCGCTATACAAAAGTGATTGAAGAAGCTTGAGGTTTTCGGCAAAACCCTCTAAATTGAGCTTCTTGTTACTGAAGTCTCGAAGTTCAGCTTTTGCTGAACGAGTTCACTGGGATAAGGAGAGAATGGACATATGCAGCAACCTATCACTGTCATCGGAGCAGGCCTCGCTGGTTCGGAGGCTGCTTGGCAACTTGCTGAACGCGGGGTAAAGGTCGAACTCTATGAAATGCGCCCGTTCAAAAGTACTCCCGCTCATCAAACTGATCGGTTTGCAGAACTAGTTTGCAGCAACTCGCTGCGAGGGGCCGGCTTAGAGAATGCGGTAGGGTTATTAAAAGAAGAAATGCGTCGTTTAGGATCCTTAGTCATGAGTGCAGCGGATCATAACGCCGTTTCCGCGGGTGGGGCTTTGGCAGTCGATCGAGAACTGTTTTCAAGCGAGATTACAAAACGGTTGGAACAACATCCCTATGTAGGCATTCATCGAGAGGAAGTACATCACATTCCTAATGAAGGAATCACGATAGTCGCTAGTGGACCGTTGACTTCCGATGATTTGGCGAAGGATATACTGAGGTTAACTGGAGAGGAAGCTCTATCCTTTTACGACGCGGCCGCACCGATTGTCACGCTCGAATCGATTGATTTAAACAAGGCTTTTTGGGCATCGCGGTATGATAAAGGTGAGGCGGATTATCTGAACTGTCCCATGACTAAGGAGGAGTACGAAGCGTTTTATCAGGCGTTGCTACAGGCGGAGACTGCCGAAGTTCCAGGTTTCGAACAAGGTAAGGTTTTTGAAGGCTGTCTACCAGTTGAGGTGATGGCCAAACGTGGCCTCCAGACTCTGACGTTCGGTCCCTTAAAACCAGTCGGTCTACAGGATCCCCGGACAGGGAAAAAATCTTACGCCGTCGTACAGCTTCGTAAGGAAAACCAAGCAGGAACACTCTTTAATTTGGTAGGCTTCCAAACGCATTTAAAATGGGGGGAACAAAAACGGGTCTTTTCGTTAATCCCAGGTTTAGAAAATGCCGAGTTTGTACGGTATGGCGTGATGCACAGGAATACGTTTCTCAATGCCCCTAAGGTTCTTAAGGCAGATTTCAGTTTGAAGATAGAACCAACGATTTTTTTTGCCGGTCAAATGACTGGAGTTGAAGGATATGTTGAATCTGCAGCTAGCGGGCTTCTGGCAGGTCTTAATGCCTGGCGACGTTCCAATCAGAGGGAGACCCTTGTTTTCCCGGCTGAAACGACGTTAGGTGGGTTAGCGCGCCATTTGGAGGGTTCCCCTAGTCAGAGTTTTCAACCGATGAACATTAATTTTGGCTTGCTGCCTCCCTTGACAGAACGAATACGGGACAAGCGCGAGAAAAATACGAAAATTTCTGAACGCGCCTTGGCGTCTTTTGGAGAGTTCTGTGGACGAGAGGATTTGGGGAGATAAGCAACTGCTTGAAAATGTATGAAGCGATAAGCTAATAAATCCGGTACAGCGGGTGGCGTGTCCGAAAATAGGACGGAAACTCCGCATTTTCTTTATCTAGAACAGTTTGAAGTGTCGTTTTCAAGAATAGTAAATTTTCATAAAAAAGGGTAAATTACCTACAATTTACTTGACACGCTGAAAATGCCCTAGTAAACTTCATTCGGGAGGGATTTAGCTATGTTTCATGCAACGACCATAGTCGCAGTGAAGAAAGGGGAACACGTAGCCATAGCGGGTGACGGCCAAGTGACCTTCGGGCAGGCAACCGTTATGAAACATAAAGCTCGGAAGGTCCGCCGCTTGTTTCACGGGAAAGTGATTGCAGGGTTTGCGGGATCCGTTGCGGATGCGTTTACACTTTTTGATAAGTTTGAACAAAAACTTGAAGAGTATCATGGAAATTTGCAGCGTGCAGCCGTAGAGTTGGCGAAGGAATGGCGAACGGACAAAATGTTGCGTAATCTTGAAGCACTACTTTTGGTTGCGGATGCCCAGAATCTGTTAATTCTATCCGGTTCAGGTGAAGTGATTGAACCGGACGATGGCATCGCTGCCATCGGATCCGGTGGAAACTATGCGTTAGCCGCCGCGCGGGCCTTAGTGAAACATACGGATCTGCAGACTGCAGAGATCGTACGAGAAGCGATGCTTGTGGCTGCTTCAATTTGTGTTTATACTAATGAACAAATTATTGTGGAAGAGTTATAAAGGGGTGAGATTATGGACAGCTTGACTCCACGTGAAATTGTCTGTGAATTGGACCGGTATATCGTCGGACAAGATGCGGCAAAACGAGCTGTTGCGGTTGCTTTGCGTAATCGTTACCGTCGTTCTTGTTTGCCAGAGCAATTGCAAGAAGAAATTATACCAAAAAATATTTTGATGATTGGTCCAACGGGCGTTGGGAAGACTGAGATCGCCCGGCGATTGGCAAAGCTCGTACGCGCCCCCTTCATCAAGATTGAAGCCACGAAGTTTACCGAAGTTGGGTATGTAGGTCGGGATGTGGAAGCCATTATTCGTGACTTGGTCGAGATCGCCTTGCGTATGGTGAAGGCGGAGCGCGCTGATAAGGTGCAAGTTCAGGCGGCGATCAATGCCGAGAAACGTTTAGTTGAGTTGCTGGTTCCGGAAAAACGCTCAGAGAGTTCTTCAAGTAACCCTTTTCAGATGCTATTCGGTCAAACGCCCGATCCAGAAAAAGACATTAATGTAACTCCAGAAATGGAGAAAGAACGTAAATTAGTGACTGACCGCTTGCAGCGTGGGGATCTTGAAGAGCGGGTTATTGAAATCGCAGTTGAAGAAACTACGCCACTTTCTGATATGCTGGGCAACAATAATATGATGGAAATGGGCTTAAATATTCAGGATATGATGTCAGGAATGCTCCCCAAGCGGCATAAGAAGAGAAAAGTAACCGTGCGCGAAGCGCGGAAAATCTTAATTAATGAGGAAACTCAAAATTTAATTGATCACGATGAAGCAGTTCAAGAGGCCATTCGAAGGACAGAACATGAGGGAATAGTTTTCTTGGACGAAATCGATAAAATTGCAGGTCGGGATGGTGCGGGTGGTCCGGACGTTTCTAGGGGAGGGGTCCAACGTGACATTCTTCCAATTGTTGAAGGATCTACCGTCGTAACAAAATATGGGCCGGTTAATACCGATCACATCTTGTTTATTGCTGCGGGAGCTTTTCATCTCAGCAAGCCGTCTGACCTTATTCCTGAACTTCAGGGAAGATTCCCTATTCGTGTGGAACTTGAATCGTTAAGTGTGGCTGATTTCAAACGTATTCTTACGGAGCCTCAATCGTCGTTGATTAAACAGTACAGCGCTTTATTAGGAACAGAAGGGATAAAGGTAGATTTTACAGAAAATGCTATTGACGAATTGGCAGAGGTTGCCTTCAAAGTAAATTCTACAACTGAAAATATTGGAGCCCGACGACTTCATACGATTGTAGAGAAAGTACTGGAGGAATTATCGTTTGAAGCCTCTGAACTGCCCGATGATTACACAGTGACGATTAATCGCGAATATGTTCAGCACCGTTTAGGTGATGTGGTTCAAAATCAAGATTTAGCGCGCTATATTTTGTAGATATATGACCAAGTAAATAAAATTGGGAAGCAAGTTAAAGGAGGATAATTAAAACTTATGGATAAAGCGACATTGTTAGAAAAAACGAGAACAGTTAATAAGTTAGTCCAGCGTGCTGCGGGGAATCCAGTTGATTTTGAGGAGATGGCAAAAGTTCTCCAGTCGGCTGTGCTTGCCAATTGTTATATTGTCGGACGACGAGGGAAAATTTTGGGGTATAGTTTCATGAGCCATTTTGCTTGTGGATCAATGGAGGAAATTGTAATTAGATCCGAGCGCTTCCCTGAAAGTTATAATGAAGGCCTGATGAAAGTGTCCGAAACGATAACCAATACTTGTCAGGTGGCCAATGGCTGTGTGTTTAATTCTAATGAACCGTGTCAGTTCACAAATAAGCTTACTACCGTCGTTCCGATCTTGGGTGGAGGGGAACGCGTTGGGACACTTGTGCTCGCTAAGTATGATGAAGAGTTTAAAGAAGACGATCTTGTCCTTGCTGAATACGGTGCGACGGTTGTGGGTATGGAAATTTTACGAGTCAAGGCAGAACGCGCAGAAGAAGAAGCTCGCAAAAAGGCTGCAGTCCAAATCGCTGTGGGAACCCTATCGTATTCTGAACTTGAAGCGGTGGAACACATCTTTGCTGAATTGGGTGGCGGGGAAGGACTGTTGGTTGCTAGTAAAATTGCTGATCGAGTTGGGATTACTCGTTCGGTTATTGTAAATGCGCTACGTAAATTTGAATCAGCGGGTGTGATTGAGTCTAAGTCCTTAGGAATGAAGGGAACTTATATACGAGTTCTTAACGATTATTTGCTTGAAGAACTTGATAAGCATGTCAAACATACTAAGTAAATCAGAGGTCAGAGGTCAGAAACCAGAGGCCAGAGAAGGTTGAGACCAAGGATCGGAGGGAATACCCCGGTCTGGCTCATCCAGCATCTGACCTCTGACTTCTGTATTCGCAAGGAGGGTAATCTCATGGATGAACATGATTACGTCTACCAACTGAGGCCGCTTATCGTTCCTGGTCTTGTCTTTCTGATCCTCTATCCCCTTGTGATGGGTAGTATTCATGTCTTCAATAAGTTGCCGAGTATCGAATTAAGAGTACTACTAGGGATCTATGTCATTTCAGGGCTCGGAATTGTTGCTCTATGGGTTATAGGCAAGAGTAAACACGTGCGTATTAATGATCAACAAATTGTCTTTAGTTCATTACTAGGAGAGCATAAACTAGAGCCCAAGGATATTCGACGAGTGGCCTTTTATTTTGATGGGAAAGGGCAGGAAATTGCTCAAATTCGTGCCAATGATGTATTTTATTATGTAAGCGAATTCTATTTCCCCTTTCCTGAATTGATGAGCGACTTGGAAAATTTTATTCAGCGCTATGAGTTACGTTCGAACATTGAAGGGTATGCAGGCTTGAATAAATAGGATAGGAGGGGACTAGCGTTCTGTCCTATCGTTCGTATAATTCATGGTAATTCCTTGCAATGAAATGCAAAATGTGCTAATCTGTTGGCAGTGTGATTTAATAACACACGTAGTGGGATGATGGTGCCAGTTCCTTGTTGGGAGACGAGGGGCATCATGAGATGAACCTGCGGAGGAAAAAACAAAAGAAAGTTGGTATAATACAATGGCAGTTATTTCTATGAAACAATTACTGGAGGCGGGTGTTCATTTCGGACACCAAACCCGTCGGTGGAATCCGAAAATGGCTCGCTATATTTTTACTGAACGTAATGGAATCTATATTATTGATCTCCAAAAAACCGTTAAAAAAGTGGATGAAGCCTTTAATTTTGTTCGGAACCTTGCTACTGAAGGAGGTACCATGCTGTTCGTGGGTACCAAGAAACAAGCGCAAGAGTCTGTCAAAGATGAAGCCGAACGTTGTGGCATGTATTTTGTGAACGAGCGTTGGCTCGGTGGAATGCTGACGAATTTCCAAACGATTCAAAAACGTGTCGATCGTTTGCGTGTTCTGGAACGGATGGAAGCTGAAGGCGTTTTCGATGTCCTTACCAAAAAAGAGGTTTCGGCACTTCGTCATGAGATGGAGAAACTGGAGCGCTTCTTGGGTGGTATTAAGAACATGAAAAAACTTCCCGATGCGTTATTCATTGTCGATCCGCGTAAAGAACGTATTGCGGTCGCAGAAGCACGTCGTCTGCATATTCCGATTGTAGCAATTGTTGATACGAACTGCGATCCGGATGAAATTGATGTCGTTATCCCGGCTAACGATGACGCAATCCGTGCTGTTAAGTTACTCACGTCGAAGATGGCGGATGCGATCATCGAAGGACAACAAGGTAACGAGGATGGGGTCGAAGAAGCCGGAGAAGTAGCGGAAGCCTAAGTTCGATGCACGAGGCACGAGGCGCGAGGTTCGAAGACTGCGCATCGTGAATAGAGTGCATATGAAGGTTCGAGGTTCGAATATCGTGCCTCGAACCTCTATACGTGTATCAAGATTAAAACATTGCCAATCAGCATCGAATATAAACGCATCGAAATTTTTGCACAACGAAACTTACTTATCGTGCTCGAATATAGGAGGGGTAACCATGGCAGACGTAAGCGCAGCTCAAATTAAAGTGCTCAGGGAACGTACTGGTGCAGGCATGATGGATTGCAAAAAAGCACTTACAGAATGTAATAGTGATATAGAAAAGGCCTGTGATTTTCTACGCGAAAAAGGACTAGCAGCCGCCGCCAAAAAAGAAGGGCGTGTTGCGGCAGAAGGGACAGTTGAGTCCTATATCCATGGCGGTGGGCGTATCGGTGTGTTAATTGAAGTAAACTGTGAGACAGACTTTGTGGCTCGTGGGGACGAATTTAAAGCGTTAGTTCGTGATCTGGGGTTGCATATTGCAGCTGCGAATCCACAATATCTGAACAAAGAAGATGTCCCAGCAGAAGTGCTCCAACATGAGAAGGATATTTTAAAAGCGCAAGCCCTCAATGAGGGAAAACCTGAGAAAATTATAGAAAAAATGGTTGAAGGTCGGATCGAAAAATTCTACAAAGAAGTTTGTTTAATGGAACAGGCTTTCGTCAAAGATCCCGATAAGAGCGTGCGTGACTTGATACTCGATAAAACCGCCAAAATGGGTGAACGCATCGTTTTACGTCGTTTTACCCGCTATGAGTTAGGTGCAGGTATCGAAAAACGACAAGATGATTTTGCCTCGGATGTTATGAAAGAAATAAATCGCTAGGTCAAACAAGACAATTTATCTAGAGAACACCCCCGGTGTTCTCTTTTTCGAATCTGAGAGGATTTCTCTCTTTAAAAGTTGAATTAGATTGATGGAGGTTAATCCATGGAAAAACCACGGTATAAACGAGTTGTCCTCAAGATAAGCGGGGAAGCACTTGCGGGATCTCAAGGCTTCGGGCTTCAACATGATATGTTAGTTTCAGTAGCGCAACAGGTGGCTGAAATTCGAGGTATGGGGGTTGAGGTTTGCCTAGTCGTAGGTGGCGGAAACTTATGGCGTGGTATTGCAGGAAGTGCTCAAGGTATGGACCGCGCACAGGCGGATTACATGGGCATGTTGGCGACGGTGATTAATGCTCTCGCCTTGCAGGATGCCTTGGAAAAGGCCGGGTCGGATACCCGTGTCTTATCGGCGATCGAAATGCGACAAGTTGCTGAGCCTTATATTCGACGTCGTGCTATCCGCCATATGGAAAAAGGACGCATTGTAATTTTCGCTGCTGGAACAGGTAATCCCTTCTTCTCGACGGATACGACAGCAGCTTTAAGAGCGGCTGAAATCGAGGCAGATGTCATCTTGATGGCTAAACGAGTGGATGGGGTTTACGATTCTGATCCATTGAAAAACCCCCAAGCGAAGAGGTTTGAGCGTTTAAGTTATTTAGATGTCCTGAGCAAAGGTCTCGGCGTGATGGATTCCACAGCGACCTCTCTTTGTATGGACAATGATATTCCGGTCATTGTTTTTGACCTAACGAAAAAGGGTAATATTCATCGTGTTATTATGGGTGAACCCATTGGAACATATGTGGGGAGGGATAGTCAATGATCACAGAAGTGATTAAAGATGCGGAAGAGCGGATGCATAAAGGGGTTGACGCTTTACGTAGAGAATATGCCACAATCCGCGCAGGTCGCGCAAATCCCAGCGTCCTGGACAAGGTTATGGTTGAATATTATGGGACTCCTACTCCAATTAGCCAGCTTGCGAATATCTCCGCGCCCGAACCAAGAATGCTTGTGATCCAGTCTTGGGATCGAACCGTTCTTCCTGCAATTGAAAAAGCAATTATGAAATCAGATTTAGGACTTAATCCGTCAAGTGATGGCACCGTGATTCGCCTCATTATCCCCCAACTCACGGCGCAGCGAAGAGCGGAATTAGTGAAAAAGGTAAAAAAAGAGGCGGAGGAAGCACGTGTTGCAGTCCGTAACGTGCGTCGAGATGTCAATGATAAGCTTAAGAAATTAGAAAAAGATCACGATGCCTCCGAAGATGACATCAAGCGAGCCCAAGAAGATGTTCAAAAAATGACAGATAAGATCATCAAAGAAATTGAGCATGTGATGGAAACCAAGGAAAGTGAAATCACAGAAGTATGATGGATGTTTGGCTCGGTCGGAACTGGGATGAGGTTAAGGCTGAACTTGAACGTATAGGTAAACCTTACGCTTTCCAAATTACGCGCCCTCATGGTAAAATGGAAACGTGGGGAAGTTGTAGAGTTGTCCGTGTCAGAGAATTCGACGATCACGTGGAACTGATACTAGCGCATGAAAAATTTTCGCCTAGGCAAACTTAGACCCCCTACTCGAGGTTCGATATTCGTGGTTCGAGGTTCGATATTCAAACTAAGAACCACGAAAGCACGCCACGAACATCGGATAGGGGGTCTTTTCATGGTTTGAGGTTCGTTGTACGTGGTGTGAGGCGAGATATAAGGTACGCGTTCGAGGTTCGTAGTCCAAAGTTCGCGATTTGGTGGTAATTGGTCTAAACTTCGAGCATCGAGCATCAAACCTCGTGCCTCGAATAAGGGGGTGGAATGATGTGGTTCAAACCTTGGAAACAAAATAAAGTGGATCCATTGGACCAGGTTGTCAGGGACCGCCTCCCTCGTCATATCGCCATTATCATGGACGGAAACGGGAGATGGGCCCAGAAACGTGCGCTTCCCCGTTCAATGGGGCATCGGGCGGGTGTTGAGGCGTTGCGTAAGGTTGTTAAGGCGTGTTCCAAACTTGGGATTGAGGTCTTGACGGTTTATGCATTTTCTACGGAAAACTGGAAGAGGCCCAAAGATGAAGTGGGTGTGCTCATGACACTGCTCACGGAGTACCTAAGAAAAGAACTGCAGGAACTTCACCAAAACAATGTGCTTATTCGGACCATGGGGAGAATTGCTGACCTTCCACGGGAGGCGCAACATGAATTAGAACACTCAATGGAGAGCACTCGCAATAATACAGGGCTCATTCTCAATCTTGCCTTAAATTATGGTGGACGATCTGAAATTATAGATGCTGTTAGGAAATTGAGCAAAGATGTCTTAATGGGCAAGCTACGAATTGAGGAGATTGATGAGGAAGGCTTCAGCAAAGCGCTTTTTACGAGTGGGCTTCCTGACCCGGATTTATTGATTCGGACCTCAGGGGAAATGAGGTTAAGTAACTTTCTACTCTGGCAGCTGGCCTATACCGAGATTGTTGTAGTAGACGAGCTTTGGCCGGATTTTGGTCAAAAGGCTTTACTTGAAGCAATCAAAGTGTACCAAAAGCGTGATCGTCGTTTCGGTGGAATACATACAAATTGAGGAGAGCACATGGTTGAAAGAATAATTAGTGCCTTGATCGGTGCACCACTTTTATTAGGACTTCTATATATGGGCGGACCATATACCGGGTTTATGATTGCCTTGTTAACCCTCTTGGCGTTGCGAGAATTTTTACAGATTGGTGAGAAGATGGGTATACGCGCATGGTACAAGTTGACTACGATTGTCTCGGCTGTTTGGTTGCTTAGTTTGTTGTTCGGCAGTCAAGAGTGGATGATGCCGGTGCTTGTCTTTTGGCTATTAATCGGACTTGGGCGACTTGCTTTAACTTATCCGCGGACGTCTCTGTCAGAAGCAAGTTTTAATTTGCTGGCGGTTTTCTATGCGGTTGTCTTATTATCTCATCTATATTTGCTGCGTCAGCTTCCAAGGGGACTTGAATTGTCACTTCTTACAATTTGTTTGGTATGGGCTACGGATACGGGTGCATACCTTATAGGGAGACAATTTGGAAGGCATCTTTTAGCCTCTCAAGTTAGTCCGAAGAAGACTGTAGAAGGTTCACTGGGAGGAATATTGTTTAGCGTGGTAGTGGCCCTAGTGTTCTGGCGTATTTTTGGCGGTGCTACTTGGATTAGGTATATCATCATGGGTGTGCTGATCGGAGTCAGTGCCCAAATTGGTGATTTATTCGAATCTGCATTGAAGCGTAGCGCGGGAGTTAAAGATTCCGGAAAGCTTATTCCCGGGCATGGTGGGATCTTGGATCGGTTCGATAGTCTTATTTTTGCGCTCCCCTTAGTGTATTATGGGGTAAAATTACTTTCGTGAGGTGAAAGTGTTGAGCGTCCAGAAACACCCCCTTTGGACAAGTGTAAACAGGCTTGCGGTGGTCACAACGGGTCTTGTCGTATTGAAAGTCTTTACATACTTTGTCCAAGATTTTTTACCTGTTTTCGGTGAAGTTATTTCTAAAATGTTTAGCGCTTTCTTGCCATTCGTGATCGCACTTTTTATTGCTTTCTTACTTGAACCGCTTGTAGTTCAACTGATGAGAGCCCTTCGCATTCGTCGGCCGTATGCAGCGGTGTTAACCCTCCTTTTGACAATTACTGTGTTAAGTTTGTTTGTTTTTTTGATTATTGCCCGTCTTTACACCGAATTATCCGAGTTGGCGATTACCATGCCTAATTACGGATATATTGTAGAGCTCGTAACAAAACAAGTGGATTCCATCGAAAAATTTGTAAAGGTAAATCCTCAAATTCAAAGTACCTTGTATGCCTCAACAGAAAGCCTAGCAAAAACGCTCCAAGAATGGGCTAAATCAGGCAGTGTCTTTTTGCTAGGTTTCTTGACGGCGTTACCTCGTGTATTTATTGTGACGATCGTAGCTCTTGTTGCGACATTAATGATGAGCTCTACGTATCCCAATGTAAAACGGTTTCTTTCCAACCTGTTTCCACGTCGGTGGCATATCAGTGCTCAAGCAGTAAGCCAAGATTTGGGATCAGCCGTTGTGGGATATTTACGGGCTTTAGCCATATTAATGTCAGTGACAGCTCTCACTACCATCATCGGTTTACTCCTCATCGGCAATCGTTATGCTGTTACACTTGGTGTATTTGCTGGATTATTGGATGCGGTACCAATTGTGGGCACAGGCATCCTCTTTGGCCCTTGGATTGTCGGCCTGTTTTTGTTGGGATTCTTTGGTGAGGGGTTTAAGGTGATATTAATGTGGGTTGTTACCCTGGTAATACGTCAATTTCTTGAACCTAAGATCATGTCCCAGGGGATTGGGTTACATCCGCTTCCGACACTTATTTCGATGTATGTAGGGCTGCAGTTGTTGGGGTTCGGAGGTATTTTAATGGGACCTGCTGTGATCATCAGTTATGAAGCATTGAGGAAAGTCGGTGTTTTTGGACAGCCCCGAGAATAAAACTACAAATCAGGAAGAGATGATTTCATGAAAATGCTGACCTTATTAGGATCAACAGGTTCGGTTGGGCGTCAAACACTAGATGTCGTTCGTCACTCTGAAGGACGCCTTAAGATTTATGCCTTGGCTGCAGCCAAAAGTGTTGAACTCATGGAAGAACAGGCTCGGCTTTTTCGTCCCGCCAAGGTTGTAATGATGGATGAAGCCGCGGCCCGTGAACTCCGCGGTCGATTGCGAGATTTGCCGATTAAGATAGAACAGGGTATGGACGGTATTATTAATGCCGTGATCGAGCCTCAGGTGGATATAGTCGTCACGGCCCTTTCGGGTAGGATTGGGTTGGAGCCCACTCTGGCTGCTTTAGAAAACGGGAAAACTATAGCCCTAGCTAATAAAGAAACTTTGGTTGCCGGTGGAGAATTGGTCATGGCTACTGCGAGAAAGATGCAGTGCCCGATCTTGCCTGTGGATAGCGAACACTCTGCTATTTTTCAGTGTCTAGAAGAAAATCCGGAAACCATAGAAAAGATCATATTAACTGCATCGGGGGGGCCCTTTTTCGGCTGGCCGAGAGAAAAGTTAGCGGGGGTCACCTTGCAGGAGGCCTTAAACCACCCTAATTGGGATATGGGTGCTAAAATCACTATTGACTCTGCAACCATGATGAACAAAGGACTTGAGGTTATTGAAGCACACCATTTATTCAATATGGATTATGATGATATAGAGGTCCTCATTCATCCGCAAAGCGTGATTCATTCCATGGTTGAATATCGCGATGGCTCAGTGCTCGCCCAACTAGGACGACCAGATATGCGACTGCCAATTCAGTATGCTCTGAGTTATCCAACACGCTGGAAGAATCCTTTTGAACGCCTTGACCTCCGGGGGAAAACGTTAACCTTCCATGAACCAGATTTGGTTGCTTTCCCAGCCCTTGCTCTGGCTTACCGGGTAGGACGACGCGGTGGAACCCTGCCAGCTGTAATGAATGCGGCCAACGAAATTGCTGTTTCGGCATTTCTTCACAAGAAGGTTTCTTATCTAGGGATCATGGAGATTGTCGAAAAGGTTTGCTCGGAACATCAGGTGTTAGATAACTTGGATTTGGGAAACATACTAGATGCGGACAATTGGGCACGAGGCCGAGCCGCAGAACTTGTTGCGAAGTTCGATGCGCGAAGTTCGATGCACGAACCGAGAGCTTGACCACGTACTTGATATTCAATTTTCCATTTTCCATGTTCAGAACTACGAATCATGAGATTGATATTCGAACAACGAACCACATGCTCTGGGTCCGATATTCGAACTTCGAGCATCGAGCCTCGAACATCGAAAAGGGGGGGTAACGTGTTAACGACACTCGCCATCGTTTTTGTTTTTGGAAGTATGGTCATGGTTCATGAACTTGGGCACTACATGGTTGCAAAATGGGTCGGGATTAAGGTGATTGAATTCAGTTTTGGTTTTGGCCCGAAAATTGTGGGGTATCAAGGTAAAGAAACGCTTTATGCTCTGCGGGGCATTCCTTTAGGGGGGTTCGTAAAACTTCATGGGATGGATGCGGAAGTTGATGCTAACGGTCAAGCAGTGATTGCTCCTAGCCATGACACTCGAAGTTTTATGAATAAGCTAGTTTGGCAGCGCATGGCGGTAATTGTGGCTGGACCGATCATGAATTTTGTTTTGGCTATAATTCTATTTGTGAGTGTTTTTGCCTACCTTGGGATTCCAGCGCCAGGGAATACAAATAGGATTGGATCACTTGTTTCGGGAAAACCAGCGGTCTCTTCTGGGATTCAACCAGGAGATAAAATCCTGGCGGTGAACGATGAGTTAACGCCGGATTGGACTCGTTTGACCGAAGTTATTCATGCCAAACCGGATCAAGTGTTGAGTTTAACGGTTGAAAGGGTCAATGGCAAGCAACATCAGACAGTAGAGCTGAAGACGGAAAAGGATCCCCAAACTGGGCAAGGTATGATTGGGATCGCGCCAGAAATCATCTATACGCATGCCTCTATTCTTCAATCGACTGGTTTTGGATTACAACGAACGGTAGATTTCACAAAGTTTATCATGGTGACTTTGGTACAGATGATTACCGGGAAGATCCCGGCTGAAGTAGGTGGTCCAGTTATGATAGCTCAGGAAATCGGGAAAGGAGCTCGAGAAGGGCTTGCTAACCTATTGAGTTTAACTGGAGTCTTAAGTATTCAATTAGGACTTATTAACTTGTTTCCCATCCCTGCACTCGATGGGAGTCGACTGGTCTTCTTATTGATCGAGGGGATAAGGGGAAAACCGCTCAACCCAGAAAAGGAAAATATGATTCACTTGGTGGGTTTTGTTTTGCTGATGGCTTTAATGATCGCTGTTACTTATAAAGATGTACTGCGTCTATTTGATACAGCGGGGTAGTAAACTCGTTCAGCTAAAGCTGAACATCGGGACTTCAGGTGGAGAGTTTACCCCACCTGAAGTGGAGAACCGGGGAAATGCCCACTTATAGAAGTGGGCGTCTCGCCGTTGGATGAAAGTGGGTTGGAGGCAGACAAATTGCAAAGAAAAATAACAAAACCAGTTTCTGTTGGGTCAGTGCTGATCGGTGGCGGAGCCCCAATTGCCGTGCAATCGATGACCAACACGGATACTCGCGATGTAGGGGAAACCTTGGCTCAGATTCACGCCTTGGCTGAGGCTGGGTGTGAAATCGTCCGTCTTGCAGTCTTGGATGATGAGGCCGCGGCGGCTTTAAAGGTGATTGCTGAAAAAAGTCCACTCCCAGTGATTGCAGACATTCATTTTGACTATCGTCTGGCGATCCGTGCAGTTGAACAAGGGATCCATGGCTTGCGTCTAAATCCCGGGAATATTGGAGCCCGTTGGAAGGTTCAAGAGGTTGTGCGCGCAGTTAAGGAACAGCAAATCCCAATTCGAATCGGTGTTAACGCGGGGTCACTGGAGAAAGAGTTATTGGAAAAATATGGGGGCCCTACTGCCGTAGGTATGGTCGAGAGTGCCGTAGGACATATTCGTTTACTGGAAGACGAGGGATATGATAAAATCAAGGTCTCCCTGAAAGCGTCTTCAGTTCCCTTGATGCTTGAAGCTTATCGTCTGATGGCTGGAATTGTAGATTATCCGTTGCATTTAGGGGTAACAGAGGCGGGGACCGTACGCTCGGGCATGATTAAATCGGCGATAGGGATTGGAGCGCTGCTTTCCGAAGGGATCGGAGATACGATTCGAGTGTCGCTCACAGGAGATCCCGTTCGAGAAATTCCTGTTGCCCTAGAAATTCTGCGTGTTCTCGGCTTAAGGCAGCATGACGTTGATTTAATCAGTTGCCCAACCTGTGGACGTACACAGGTTGACCTGGCATTGCTCGCAGAAAAAGTTGATGAACGGTTATTACAGCTTCCGCCTTTGGACAGGCCTCTGAAAGTTGCAGTGATGGGATGTGCTGTTAACGGACCGGGTGAGGCCCGTGAAGCTGACTTTGGTATAGCTGGTGGAAAAGGGATGGGGCTTTTGTTCCGGAAAGGAGAGGTGGTTGCCAATCTTCCGGAAAATGAGTTGCTGCCAGCCTTGCTCCATGAAATCGAAGAATATGTAAAAACTCATAGTAGGGAATAAAGAGTGGGCAATTCATGAATTGAAGATCGTAGGAACAATTCGTGAATTGCCCCTACAGAATAACGATATATGAAATAAACGTAGGGGCAATTCATGAATTGCCCGTGCAATGAAAGGAATGGACATAATGCGTGTCAGTCAATTATTAAATCCGACACTTCGCGAGGTTCCAGCTGAGGCTGAGGTTATCAGCCATCAGCTGATGGTTCGCGCAGGTTTAATACGCAAGTCAGCTGCGGGGGTATATACCTATTTGCCTTTGGGGTTGCGAATTCTAAGGAAGATCGAAGACATTGTTCGTGAAGAAATGGATGCCAAAGGTGGACAGGAAATTTTAATGCCAGTCATCCAACCGGCCGAATTATGGAAAGAAAGCGGTCGTTGGGAGGTATACGGTGCCGAGTTGTTCCGTTTAAAAGATCGGCACAACCGAGAATTTTGTCTTGGTCCGACGCACGAAGAAATTATTACAGACCTTATTCGGAGTGAAGTTCGTTCATACAAACAACTTCCACTTCTTCTTTATCAGATCCAGAATAAATACCGCGATGAGCGGCGTCCCCGTTTTGGTCTGATGCGTGGACGGGAATTTATTATGAAGGATCTCTACTCTTTTGATCGGGATGAAGCTGGGCTCGATGAAAGTTATCAAAAGATGTACGATGCCTACTGTCGAATCTTTTCGCGTTGTGGTCTGGCTTATCGGCCGGTTGAAGCGGATGCCGGGGCTATCGGAGGCACGGGTGGAACCCATGAATTTATGGTTTTAGCAGATTCGGGAGAAAATGCTGTTGTTTATTGTTCAGAGTGTGATTACGCTGCCAATGTGGAAAAAGCGGAATGCCATCCCCAAGTAATAAATGATGTTTCGACTGAAGAGCCGCAGACATTAGTGCATACGCCAGAAGTCAGGACCATTGATACAGTTTGTAATTATTTGACTGTGCCGAAAACTAGTCTCGTGAAATCGTTGCTTTATCAAGGGGACGATAGGCTATTTTTGGTGCTGGTTCGTGGAGATCGTGAGCTGAATGAAATAAAATTAAATAATGCTCTAGGTGGGTTCGTATTACTCGAACTCGCTCCTCCACATGTAGTAGAGAGAATATTAGGGTGTGAACCTGGCTTCGTGGGCCCTGTTGAAGTGCCTGTCGGTCTTACGGTTATTGCCGACGAAGAAGTCCCTCTGATGAGAAAAGTTGTGTGTGGAGCAAACAAGACAAATTATCACTATGTGAATGTGGTTCCGGGTCTTGAATTCCGGATAGATCAAGTTCTTGATCTGCGCATGATGGAACCTGGTGAGGCTTGCCTAAAATGTGGTGCTCCTCTTAAAGAAGCGAGGGGGATTGAAGTAGGTCAAGTTTTCAAACTAGGAACAAAGTATAGTAAAGCGCTGGGAGCTACCTATTTGGATGTGAACGGTGAAGAGAAGTTTTGTGTTATGGGCTGTTACGGTGTTGGGGTCAGCCGTTCGATTGCTGCCGCGATCGAACAAAATCATGATGATTATGGGATTATCTGGCCGATGCCAATTGCGCCATATCACTGTATCATTGTACCAGTCAGTACGAAAGATGTTCAAGTGGTGGAGGCGGCTGATAAGCTTTATCAGGAGCTTCAGCGTATGGGCGTAGAGGTGATCCTCGACGACCGGGATGAACGTGCTGGCGTAAAATTCAAGGATGCGGATTTAGTCGGATATCCTATACGGGTGACGATCGGAAGTAAAACCCTTGCCAATGGACAGGTCGAACTACGAGAACGTAAAACAGGTGAAACACAACTCGTATATGTTGAAGATGTTGCTGGGCAGGTCAAAACTATTGTAGAAAAAGCTCTTTCATTTGAACTTTAACCAACACGGCTGTTTGCAGGGACTTCAAGAAGAAAATCAATTTAGCCTTTTTTAGGAAGGATGCCACTAAAGTGTTCTCTAAGGTAAGAAACTTCCACTGGCTTGGGTTGCAGATGTCTAGGAGATATGCTATATTAGTATAGGGAATTTGTAGTAATTGCTGTTAAGGAGTGGGTTCTAGCCCGCTCCTTCGTTTGTTCAAATCGTGGTGCAAGTATAACTCTTGGTCATCTTCGTCAGACTATAAAGAAGGCTTTTTGCGTCACGTTAAAGGAGCGATTTCACATGAATAAAGCTATGGAAGAAAAGATAGGGTCACTGATTGAGCCTCTCATTAGAGAAAGAGGGCTTGAACTGGTGAATGTGGAGTATATTAAAGAAGGTGCACATTGGTATTTGCGCATCTATATTGATAAAGACGGTGGCGTGGATATGGATGATTGTTCAGGAGTGAGCCATGCGGTGAGCGATATGCTTGATCAGAAAAATCCTATTCCTCAGGCCTACATGTTGGAAGTGTCTTCTCCTGGACTAGAACGTCCCCTGAAAAAAGAAGCGGACTTTATCCGTTTTCAAGGAAGGTTGGTTACGGTACATACTATTTCCTCCTTTCAAGGGTATAAGGAATTTTCTGGTAATCTAGTCGGACTAATAAACGATGAAATCGTTTTGGAATATGAAGAGAAGCGCGTTGCAATTCCACGTACCTTGACCAAGAAAACTCATTTGGCACTGGATTTCTAGGTTTTCTATATCTACAATAAAATAAGGAGGAAAATGAAAAAATGAATATGGAGTTCATCGAGGCCCTTCACGAGTTAGAAAAAGGACGGGGAATTTCTGCAGAGATTCTCTTTGAGGCGATCGAGGCAGCGCTGATTTCGGCATACAAGAAGAATTTCGGATCATTACAAAATGTTCGAGTTCTTATTGATCGTTTAACTGGCGAGTTTAAAGTGTATGCCCGTAAAACCGTTGTAGAGACCGTGGAGGATGCTCGAACTCAGGTTGGATTGGAGGACGCGCGAAAACTCGATCTTAATTATCAACTTGAGGACATTGTGGAATACGAAGTAACCCCGCGTGAATTTGGACGGATTGCGGCCCAAACTGCCAAGCAAGTTGTCGTTCAGCGGATTAGAGAAGCTGAGCGTGGCATGATATATGACGAATATGTTAATCGTGAAGGAGATATTGTCACTGGGGTTGTGCAACGCTATGAACAGAAGAACGTAATAGTTGATTTAGGGAAGGTTGAAGCGGTACTTCCTGCTCAGGAACAAATCCCTGGAGAGGTATATCAATCCTTCGAACGTATTAAAACGTATGTCGTAGAGGTTAAAAAAACAACAAAGGGACCGCAAATTATGCTGTCCCGAACACATCCTGGACTGATTAAGCGCTTATTTGAGCTTGAAGTGCCGGAAATTCATGACGGCATCGTTGAAATTAAGGGTGTTTCCCGTGAAGCGGGGGCTCGTTCTAAAATTGCCGTATATTCACGAGACTCGAATGTCGATCCTGTTGGCGCTTGTGTTGGGCCAAAGGGAGTTCGAGTACAAACCATTGTTACAGAATTAAAAGGGGAAAAGATTGATATTGTCAATTTTTCAACAGATCCCCAAGAGTTTGTGGCGAATGCACTTTCTCCCGCAAAAGTTGTAGGAGTATATCCTAAACCCAATGAGAAAGTTGCCATCGTCGTCGTTCCGGACTATCAACTTTCCTTAGCGATTGGTAAAGAAGGACAAAACGCTCGTTTAGCTGCCAAACTTACGGGGTGGAAGATTGACATTAAAAGTGAAACTCAGGCAGTAGCGCTAAATATCCTTCCTCAAGGGCAGGAGGAAGGATATGAAAACTACGAAGAATACGGTGAATATGAAGATTACTCGGAATATGATGAATTCGCCGAAACTAATAACTACCAGGAATATGAAGAAAATGGATTAACTTTGAATGATGAACAAACTGTCGAAGGCGGAACTTTTCAGACATGTGAAAATAACGATGCATACAATGACAATGAAACATATGATAAATATGCCCATGAACCAGAAGCTTTTACAAAGGAAGCCACTGAAAATGTAACCAACGGAGTTAATGAAAAAGCTCTTACTGATATGGTGGGTGATTTGAAAACAGATGTGCAAGTAACCCTCAAGGAGAAAAAGAAGAGAGGAAAGGGGTGATGGTATGAAGACACGGAAGATTCCAATGCGGATGTGTTTGGGGTGTCAACAAATGAAGCCCAAGAAAGAGCTTATGCGGATTGTCAGAACACCAGAAGGGACTGTTGAACTCGATCCCACTGGAAAACGGAATGGACGTGGCGCATACCTTTGTCCTAACTTAACCTGTTGCCAAACTGCAGTTAAAGAGCGTCGATTCCGGAAGGCTTTCGGTGTGGATGTTGATCCAGAAGTATTTGCTAACCTGGAAGGGAAGATTTCTTCGTGAATGCGCGTATTCAGTCATTAATAGGTATCGCCCGGCGAGCAAGTAAAATTGCTTCTGGAGATGCTCAAATTGAGGCAATGCTAAAGAAAAGAAAAGGATTTCTACTGATCATTGCGGAGGATGCTCACGGTGCGCAGAAAAAGTATGATCAGTGGGCTAATGATTTGAAGTTACCAGTAGTTGTCGCTGGGACTAAATTGGAAATTGGACATTCAATAGGACTTTCGCCGCGTTCAGCAGTGCTTATTTTAGATCAAGGGTTTGCGAAGGCTATTTTACTAGCAAGGAGCTGATGCTTGGAGCGTAATGTGGGAGCCGAATATGTGGGGGTGGTTAAATGAGTATTCGTGTTCATGAATTAGCAAAAGAATTAAATTTTAGTAGTAAAGAAGTGATGACAAGACTCGTGGCTATTGGAACAGATGTAAAAAATCATTTAAGTACGGTCGATCAAAAAGATGCAGATTGTTTAAGGGACCAAGTGAAAGGAAAGGAGATAAATTTGAATCATTCTGAACACAAAAATACTGAGGAAACAACACCAAATTCATCCGGACCGGAGCAAGAAAAACGACCGCAAGACCCTCGTCCAGGAATAATAGAGGGACAGCCGCAAGGACCACGTCCGGGAAACCAAGGACAGCCGCAAGGACCACGTCCAGGAAACCAAGGGCAGCCGCAAGGACCACGTCCGGGATATCAAGGACAGCCGCAAGGACCACGCCCAGGATATCAAGGACAACCGCAAGGACCACGCCCAGGATATCAAGGA
>OMOF01000394.1 GCA_900290375.1 Candidatus Desulfosporosinus infrequens | reverse complement strand
CCCCCGTCCCACACCGTGCATGACAGTTTCCTATCACACGGCGTTCAATCACAATTAGTAGTTAATCCAATTTGCATAGTTTGCAACTCGAAAGATTTTGCTCAAGAGATTTTTACTGCAAGGTTATTCAAAACTATCAATTTCTCAACTTGTCGTTTTTCAAGTAATAAAGCGTTAGCAGCAAGTTTAAGGTTGCTTTTGTCGGGTTCATGAATAAGTTCATGTATTGCCTTAGTGACAAGTATGAGGTTTTTATACTTGTCCTCCCCACCCAGTATTAATGGCTTTTTGTGGTGGCAATACATAGTCTCAATTTCAAGAATTGTTCCAGAGACAGCACATTTCCCTTTTTGAGCAGCATACAGCGATAACCGGTTGTCATTATATTCAATGCTTTGCCCTTTTTCAGGATTTCTCATTAAATACATGAGCATATCTATGTCTACACATTCAAGTCGCTTATGAATTTCTTCCCTACCTATTTCAGTATATTTATTGATACTTTTCTTCTTATACAGCGCTACTCGATGCTGTACATAAGCAAGGGGGACTATTGCTGTGCCATAGATATATCGGAGTTCTCTGCTGCATCCGTACCGCTCTTTAATATAGTTCGGTGGGTCTTTTCCTGACCGCTTTATTCCATCTTTAAACCTTGCATTGAGACTCTTTTTGACTCCAAAGGCAATTTGGCTGAAATCCAAATTTACAAGGGTTGCTATTGCATAATAATTGTGTATTCCGATTACATAAGCATTATATTTATTAACTGCTTCATAACCGGTCTGCATTCCTTGTGGTCTCTGGATTTCTTTCACTAATTCATGCGTTTTATCCTTAATTTTCTTTTCAGCCTTCTTGGAAATGTGAGATTTTACAGTATATCTTTGTTCTCCGTTTTTCTTTTTGCCCTTCTTGTGAAGTTTCAGTCTGAAGCCTAGAAAGTTAGAGTAGTGTCGTTTGAGGTTTACGATTTTGGACTTTTCTGGACTTATTTCTAGTCCCAATCGATCCAGCAACCACAACTTCGTCGCCTTAAACAGCTTTACAGCATCACTTCTCTTACGGCAAAAAATTTTGAGGTGAGTAGACCAGGGGAATTTCACCCCCAGTCTCTCTCAGAACCGGACTTGAACTTCTCAGCTCATCCGGCTCCCATCATCCAGCCCCAGGTAAAACCCCCATTTGCCACTGAACGAAAAGCGTCTGCTCGCGTCTGGCAATCCTGCCGAGCCAAGCGTCTGCTCGCCGTTGATGTATCGCTAGTTTCTTGAATTTACGCCTAGCCCATCGAACCAGTGCCCTATTCATGTGTCTGAGTACAGAGTACATTTCCGACTTGTAAAAGCGTCCGTAGTAATTGACCCAACCCCTAAGTACAGGGTTGAACATATGGGCCAAATCCTCAAGAGTTTTGTCTGGCTTTAGGTGCATGCGCCAGTCATGTATCTTTTGTTGCATAGCTTTCTTTGCCTTGTTGCTGACTGCCGGTGTAAAGTTTACGAAAAACTTTCCATACTTGTTCTTTGACCTTCGTGCTCGAAATGTGTATCCAAGAAAATCAAAGGTTGTTTCAGTATAGGTCCCTTGCCGATCGTCATCCTTACAGTAAACAATACGTGTCTTGGTTGGATGCAGTTCCAATCCACACTCTGCAAACCGTTTCTCCAGACTTTTCAGAAGCCCTTCAGCTTCCTCTCTGCTACGGCAGTGCGCCACAG
>OMOF01000265.1 GCA_900290375.1 Candidatus Desulfosporosinus infrequens | reverse complement strand
AATCCCAACAACAATCTCTTCCATATTCGAAAAATAATGCCTGTCTCCCGCATGTCTGTCGCCGTCACGGTAGAGATACCGGTTACCCGGCACCCCCCGCACAGATCCCGGCGAGCGGATTTCCCGCACCGGGCTCTTCAAAAATACTCGCTTCCGTACTTCCAGCATTAGAAATCAAAGTGAAGCTGTACTAGGTCAGACTCAACAATTCTTGGTTCTGGAACACCATATCTTTTCCAACATGCGGAGAACTCATCCAGATTAAAACTACGTCGCTGACTTCTTCGGTTAAGCCATTTGTAAAGAATTCTCTTTACTTGTTCGTGAAATTTGCTCAGGCTACCGTAGTTTCCAATCAGTCCATAGTAATTGTTATATCCTCGCAGTTTCGCTATGAGTTTAGGAAATAGCCTTCTCAAACGCTTATTTCGCATCTCTCTGCACCATTCTGTGAATGCGGCTAACGACTTTCTCAACTTGCCCGGCGCAGTGCGTCGTGTGATGATATCTTCTCCTTTGAGGGTTACTCCCCAGCGAAATTCAAACCCCAGGAACTCGAACTTTGTGTTTTCCTCTTTTCGAAATCGTGAAAAGCTTATGATGTTAGTTTTCTCCTGCGCCAGTTCCAGTCCAAATTTTCCTAAGCGTTCTCCTACTGCTTGGTAAAACTGCACTGCGTCTTGCTTATATTGGAACGCGCACACGAAGTCATCTGCATATATGCAGATATAATTCATGCCTTTGCAAGACAGCTTGACTCTCTTTTCGAACCATAAATCCAGTGCATAATGTAGGTAGATGTTCGCTAAAATTGGACTGATGACTCCGCCTTGAGGACAGCCGGTTACTGGATGTTTAACCATTCCATCGATATCCAAAACGCCTGCTTTTAGCCATTTCTTAATCAGTCTCAGAAATGCTTTATCTGCTATGCGCAGTTCCAGCATTCGGATGAGCCAATCATGATCAATAGCATCGAAAAAGCCTCGGATATCTGCTTCAACGATGTAACTATACTTTCCAAAGTTTAGTTCATGGGTTAAGTCTTTAACTGCTTTTTGGGCTCCCGTATTAGGTCGATATCCATAGCTGTGTTCACTAAATTCCGTCTCATAGATAGCTTCGAGGATCTTGGCCGCTGCACGCTGGACGATCTTGTCCGAGACAGCTGGTATGCCCAGCGGTCTTTTCTTTCCGTTGCCTTTGTCGATGTACACTCTACGTACTAGCTTCGCACGGTATTGTTTGCTTTTTAACTGCTCTACTACCTTGCCAAGGTTGGATTCAAATTCTTCAGCGTATTCCTTGGCCGTTATGTTGTCTACCCCTGCAGCGGCTTTCTTCTTTAGGTCATGAAAAGCTTCGCGTAGTGCTTCGACGTTAAGCAGTTTATATAAGTTTCCAAACCGGTGGTTTTTGTTTTCTGTTGCCTTCTTTGCTATTCCCCGCAGGGAGGTTTGCCAGCGTACTTCCGATCCGACATGTCCGGCACTGGTTTCCTTTACAGGCTGCATATTTCTGTCCATCCCTTCCCCATGTGGCCGGCTTTCCCGTCCTCGGAGTACTATGAATGAATCCGAATCCCTGTTGATGCCATCGGCCTTCCTCTTTTTCGATTGTCCGGCCTTACTTGTCTTTTACAACAAGAGTCATCAGGGTACCTCCCAAGTTCCCGGTTCATCTTTCCATACATGCCACGTTCTATGACCCCGACAGACCCTCAGAAACCTTGCCTTCAGACGGTTTCTTTGCTTGGACTTCCGTGACGCTAAACACGTCGTCATCTGCTCTTCGCCTGTTTCCAGACACACTATGACGGGGCTGAATATGCTTCAGGAGGTACGGCTCCCTATGGCCTGCATGGTGCTCTGTGTACACTTCACCTAGCGGTCTCCCGTTTCGGCGCAACACTCGATATAGGTGGTTGGCTAGACCTTACCCCGCAAGGACTTTCACCTTGCTAGACAAACCGAACTTACTTGGCGTACTAACGTTCTG
>OMOF01000284.1 GCA_900290375.1 Candidatus Desulfosporosinus infrequens | reverse complement strand
GCATATTGACATCAACGAGAAGCTAATGGAAGCGAAGTCTTCTGAATTCCCTTTTCGACCCGGCGACCGTATCGTGCACGACATCATGGGCGCCGGCGAAGTCATCGGAATCAACCGGGACAAAGCTGCCTACTTAATTAAGTTTGACGACCTTGGGACGGCGAGGAATATAAGCCTGAGGGCCAAAATCGAAGCGGAAAACGGCAGAAACTGACTCTTATTGATTTCTTTAACGCGCTAAATAGCCTCCCTATGCCAATCCATTCTCAAAGGATGAATAGTTCAAATAGGGAAATCCTTAAAGGGGAAAGCATTTACCTGTTTTCTTAATGGCTCTTGTGGAGCATATTATTCATATCATTAAGGCAAAGCATATACGAGTGCCTTTTGAATGTATTTTAAATCATGATTGAAAATATTGTGACCGCAAACATATTCCGACCCATAGAGAAACTTGGCGAAGTCAACCATCGAATTGGAGTGAAATGAACTGCCAACGCCCTTGGGTAACCCCCTGTGTAATAAGGCGCAATTATAGAGTTGTTATCAACTGGATAATCTGTTAGTTCTTTGTTTTTGCCTACTACCTTTACCTTATAGGATGGCTTATCTAGGCCGGGTACATCTGCAGCATTGAAGTCGATGCGTGAACCTGGTTTTACAACATCACCTGGTAATTCCAGGGCATCGTTTAATTCCACACCAAAGTTTGAGTTACCAATCACTACATCAGGTTTTGAAGTGTAATTTTCCGTACTTCTTGCCCACTTGATTTTTACGGAGCCGCTAGAGATGTCCAACTTTGGATATTTCGAGGTGTAGCCTGACTCATCTGGTCTTATACCATCCATCGGCTTTGAAGGAAGTATCTTTAGTACTGTCAATAGAAATTGCTTGTTGCCAGTTGAATCTACTAAATAATAACTGAGTGGGCTTTGAGTATCGTCTTTTATAATCTTAGTAAAGTTATTGTAGGTAACGCCACCTTTCACTGGGCCTGCAAATTTATCTTGAGAATTATCTGTACTCATAGTTATTGCTTCGCCGTTATAGTCTAAAACCTGGATAATTGGATCGCCTTCGTCGGTGTAACTGGATATTTTTATGCTCGATGCCTTACCATGATCAACCGCACTCATAAAGTTCTCTAACTTCTCCAGATTTGTCACTTGGCCGTGAACATCTACCTTTAGTGCATGGTTCTGAAAAGCAGCAGGCATTCCTTTTCTTGGCATCTTTAATAAACATCGGTAGGAGCTTCTGCATAAAACCAAAGCCCAAACTGTTCCATCCTCCTGAAGCAATAATTCAAGTTATCGTTTTCCAGCCAGGTAGCTCTTTACGGTTTTTACATCGTTATTGTTCTTTGAATTGTTTATTTCTTGGTCCAACTTCAGATCATTAGCAAAGGACCCATTTTAGAAATAGAAAAAGACACTTCGTTTCCGAAGTTATTATCAGCATCATTCTTCTTAGTCCATGTTTTTTTAAGGCATTGATGAATCCATTGCCTAAGAGTATTTTGCTTTTCATTTTTACCTCCGTTTCAACCCATCCAGAATGGGGTTAAATTTGCCTCTTACTCTTGTATAAAAACGCTGAAACATCAGCGTATGATACAGCCATCTTTGTTGACAAGGAAACAATAAAGAGGTAGGATAATAATACATAAATAGACTAGACATGAAAGGAGAAAAAAATGAAAGTCATGGGATTTATTGCAAGTCCGCGGAAAGAAGGCAACACCGCGTGGATAGTAAACAAAATACTCGAAGGTGCGAAAGAAGCGGGTGCCGAAACCCAATCATGGTATTTCAACGATCTTGATATCAAACCGTGCCAGAGTTGTTATGGCTGCAAACAGGGCGATCGGGGATGTATTATCAACGACGACATGCAGAAACTTTATGACGCGCTTGAGCATGC
>OMOF01000794.1 GCA_900290375.1 Candidatus Desulfosporosinus infrequens | reverse complement strand
ACACAAGGTGCTCAAGGTCCTGCTGGTGATCTTGGTGTGTTAACTGCATCCGTAGGTGTTACTCGCGTAGGCAATGATTTTGAACTCGCTTCTACTGTTGCAGGTACTGGTCTTTCCTTCACTGCCGGGGTACTCTCACTCGGGACAGTGGATGGTGGTACATTCTAACAGGCATTGGCTTATAAAAGGTGAAAGGGCATATACAATACAAGCGATGTTGTTTGTAACGTAATGCCCTTTTACTTTTCTTAATCTTAGGAGTGAGGGAGAGTTATGGCTACTATACGGATAAAAAGAGGATTAGCCGCAAACCTTCCTGCTTCGGCAAATCCAGGTGAGTTAGTCTTAGCGTTGGACACAGGAGTTTTGTATTCAGGTAATGCGGGTGGCACTGGGCTAATTCAATTGAATGGTGTGGGCTCATTACCAAATGCAACAACTTCAAATGCAGGTTTGATGAGTGCAGCTGATAAAACCAGTCTTAATACCTTGGTTAGTGCAGGCAGCTCTTCCTTTACTTATTACAACCCGGGAGTAGCAAACTGTTTTGTACTTGCTTCTGGCTCTGGCGTTACTTTATCACAAGCATCAAACGTTTTTACCTTTGCAGCATTTCCAGCAGGTGTTATAGTAATATCTGCCACAATAGCTATTCCTGCATCTGTCACATCTGGAGGAAACTTTTATATTATTATGCCAACAGCTTATGGTGCAGGAGCTGGTTATATCATGCCCATGGTTCAAGTTGTTAAAGACGTAGGTGGTGCCAGAGGTACGATAGGAACAATAAGTTATAATGTGGCTCAAAATGAAATATCGGTTACTGGACTTTCTACTAGTTTAGCTTACGTCTGTCATATCAGTTTCTAAGGGAGGCATTTTATGATTAGATTTAATGCCACCCTAACAGTTACTGAATTTAATCCATTGGATTCTAATGGTAACTATCAGATCGTGGCTCAGGTAGCAGATAATACGGGTCAGTTCTATTCTGGAAACTTGGACGTAGGATCAATAATCTTTATGGATGGATCACAAAACGGTGAACCATCCTTGATTAAGTATGTTGTCACAGAAATAATTGATGCTACTAACCCTCCAAATATAACTTTCAATTGTCTTCAAACAGATCCAACCGGTGGCCCTTTTGATCCAGCAGGACCAATAGCAATAATTGGAGATCCAGATGCAAATGGAATGATTCAAATTCCGGACTTCGGTGTTCAGAATTATGCGTCTTCTTTATACACTCGTATAATGAACTATCAAGCAGACCTGGCAAGTATGGCTATAACAACTGCCCTTTCAGGATCAGGTGGCTCAGGAGGTACGAGCAATCGTGTATACTCAGCTGCATATACTGGAACAATAGATAATACAAACTCAACATATCGTTTAACACAGCTTTTCAAATCGAATACAATAGAAGTTTTCCTAAATGGTTTATTGCAAACACAAGGAATTGATTATACTGTGACAGGAAATTCCGTTATATTTACCAATCCACCACAGCTTGATGAAAATGGATACAATGATGAGCTACAATTTAATATAGACCCAGCATAATACAAATCTAAAAAGTAATGGAGGTTATTGTGACAATGCATGTTCAGACTGGTGGAGATGAAGTTAAAGATGAGTCGGTTAGTAAGGAGTTTAAAGTAACAGAAATTCTTCTTGAAGGAGATGGTGAAACCTGCGAAGAGAAAAAGATTGAAGAGAAACCAGTGTGTACGTTTGGCACACGCGACTTTGGACTTGCGGCTTACGCAAAAGTAAAAGGT
>OMOF01000789.1 GCA_900290375.1 Candidatus Desulfosporosinus infrequens | reverse complement strand
AGAAAAAGGCATGTTAGTTGCTATGACGGGTGATGGTACCAATGATGCTCCTGCTTTGGCGCAAGCCGATGTGGGCGTGGCGATGAACAGTGGTACTCAGGCGGCTAAAGAAGCTGGTAATATGGTGGATCTTGATAGCAATCCTACGAAGCTAATTGAAATCGTAGAAATCGGCAAACAATTGTTAATGACAAGGGGTTCTCTAACCACCTTTAGTATTGCTAATGACGTTGCTAAGTATTTTGCCATTATTCCAGCGCTAGTTTCTGCTTCTTATCCAGCCTTTGGAATATTTAATATTATGGGACTAGCTACTCCTGAAAGTGCAATTTTGAGTGCGGTTATTTTCAATGCCCTTGTGATTATTGCTCTTGTTCCTTTGGCGTTACGTGGTGTAAAATATCAACCACTAGGTGCTGATGTTGTGTTGCGCCGCAACTTGTTTGTTTATGGTCTTGGTGGTTTGATAGCACCATTTATCGGGATTAAGATCATTGATATGTTGTTAGTAGTCTTGCATTTGATATAGAAAGGAAGTTGAACAATTGTGTGGAAACAAACAATAGGTGTCTTACGTTTGTTAATCGTATTGACGGTTCTTACAGGGCTAATCTATCCGCTAGCGATGACTGGAGTGGCACAGACGATTTTTCCAGCCCAGGCAAATGGTTCCTTGGCTTATGTAGATAATAAACCCGTTGGTTCTTTGTTAATCGGACAAAATTTTAGTGATGCAAAATATTTTCATGGACGTCCTTCCGCGGCAGGAACTGATGGCTATGATGCGACCAGTTCATCAGGATCAAATTTAGGGCCGACGAGTAAAAAATTAATGGATGGAGTAAAAGAAAATTTGGATAAGGTTCGCACTGAAAATCAATTAGGTGAACAAGCAGTAGTGCCTTCTGATTTGGTGTTAGCTTCGGGTAGTGGTCTTGATCCTGACATTTCCCCTGATGGGGCTTACTTACAGGTTGAACGCGTTGCTAGTGAACGTCACGTAGCAAGTTCTGCCGTAAAAGCTCTGGTTGATTCTCATGTACAGACTAGAACGGTTGGATTACTTGGTGAATCACGCGTGAATGTCCTTGCATTAAATATGGCATTAGATAAAATGGGAAGTAAGTAAAAATAGCGAAATACAAAGAAGCACAAAGGAATGTTGTTATGATTCCTTTGTGTATCTTTGTATTTATATATAGAAATAATTAAAGAATGGATATAAAGTAATGGAGGTTTTATGATGCCGGAGGAGAGTAAGGAAAAAAAACGCCCTGATCCTGATGCGCTGTTGGCTAAATTACATAAAGAGGCCAGGGGTGAACTTACCGTATTTTTAGGGGCGGCAGCTGGTGTTGGGAAAACGTACACGATGCTAGAGTCTGCTCATGTCCTGTTAGCGGATGGTGTGGATATTGTCATAGGTTGGGTAGAAACACATAAGCGACAAGAAACGGAGAAAATGGTGGAGGGGTTACCACAAATACCTGCTAAAATGATTGAATATCGGGATAAAATTTTACCTGAAATGG
>OMOF01000721.1 GCA_900290375.1 Candidatus Desulfosporosinus infrequens | reverse complement strand
TCGGATTGAGCTTGCGTGATGGTTCCCGCTGTTACAAGAGCTGCTAAGTTAGTTTTAAATCCGTCCTGATGTCCGCCATTAACGTTCCCTTTATGAGGAGCGAGGGCATCTTCCTGGGCTTGGGTAATCGTCCCTGCCGTTACAAGTGCATCCAAAGCAGTTTTTACTCCACCTGGTGTTTTTCCTNNNNTCGGATTGAGCTTGCGTGATGGTTCCCGCTGTTACAAGAGCTGCTAAGTTAGTTTTAAATCCGCCCTGATGTCCTCTAGCGAAGTCACCATTTTGAGGAGTAATAGCAGTTTCAATAGAATCTTCTTGAGCCTGAGTAATTATTCCCGACGTTAAGAGACTGTCCAAATGACTTTTAAACCCGTTGTTAAATCCTCTCATATGGGTTTGAGTAGACGTCGAGGCTGTTATTGTATTACTGCTTGAAGTAGCAGCAAAAACAGCACTAGCCGATAAAAGTGTAGTGATGGCAGTAGCTATTGCGATAGTTTTTGTTCTCGTGATTTTCATTTTTTTAAGACCCCTTTCAATTTACAATTATTTAAAACCAAATTGATATGTTAGAGTTATCATTTACGGTTATCATTCACATTCATCAATTATTTTTTATACACATCAACACCTTTCAACATAGATCGGTATTTTAGTTCTTACATTTATTGAAAACTGAAATTTGTGGATACCCTACGTTTAATAGTGGTTTAAATTTCTGCTCTACAATCACTCGCTGTAATAATCTTCTGTTGATATTATTCTAGTATAGAATTGTCTTAATTCCATGACCGTTGTATGGAGAAAATGTGAAGATTATGGAAAATAGGAGAAACAATAATAGGTTCAAACTTTCTCAAAAAGGGCCAACTAAGTGGGACGAGAGGTTTTAATGGGGGTGAATCGCACTATATCATTATCCATATATAGCCAGTCATTTCTATCCGCCAGTTTATCTCTCTATCTTTGCCCATTTCTACAATATTAATATATGATTCCCCTGCAGAAAGTCTAAAATGATATAAAATATCAAGTCACATATCAAGTCACATATCAAGTCAC
>OMOF01000283.1 GCA_900290375.1 Candidatus Desulfosporosinus infrequens | reverse complement strand
AAAGGAGCATGAAGATGGATGAAATAAAAGAAGTATCTCTGGATATGAGAGATTATATTGTTTCTTCAGGGGCGGAGACGCTTAGCTGGTGTATGCAGTGCGGTCTCTGTACCAATCTCTGTCCATGGAGGCAGGTTACTGGCGAGATCAGCGAGGCCTTTAACATTCGCAAGATGCAACGTTTGGGCCAACTTGGTTTGGAGGGCTTTGAGGGAGAAAATATCCTATTTGCCTGTGTTACCTGCGGAATGTGCCTAGTAAACTGTCCAAGAAAAGTTGAAATCATTGATAATGTTAAATCCATGCGCAACACAACCGTAGCAGCAGGATTTTTGCCAGCGACTTTGCGTCCGATAGCAGGTAGTCTGCACGCCAACGGAAATCCGTGGGCTGGGCCTCAGGAGAAACGTGCCGAATGGCAGGAAGGCCTAAATATACCGGCGTTCACTGAAGATACCGAATATCTGCTCTATGTCTGCTGTACCTCAAATTACGATACACGCAGCAAGAAAATAGCCAAAAGCGTCGTAAAACTGTTGCAGAAAGCAGGAGTAAGTTTTGGCGTATTGACGGCAGAAGAGAATTGCTGTGGCGAGACGATCCGCAAAATCGGAGATGAGGCACTGTTCACGAAGCTCGCCGAATCAAATATCAAGCTGTTTAACGGAAAAGGTGTCAAAAAGATTATCACGACCTCCCCACACTGCCTGTTTGCCTTTAAAAAGGATTATCCAGAA
The DNA here is from genome assembly GCA_900290375.1 of Candidatus Desulfosporosinus infrequens. Taxonomy (GTDB): domain Bacteria; phylum Bacillota; class Desulfitobacteriia; order Desulfitobacteriales; family Desulfitobacteriaceae; genus Desulfosporosinus; species Desulfosporosinus infrequens. The sequence continues at coordinate 456 of OMOF01000283.1, read as the reverse complement.
CTGGGTGGAGAATACGAAGTCATGCATTATGCGGAGTTGCTGGGTGATCTCTTAAAAGAAGGTAAACTAACCTTCTCTGAAGAACTAGCAAAGAAAGTAACGTTTCATGATCCTTGCTACTTGGGACGTCATAATGAAGTCTACGATCCGCAAAGGGAACTTTTACAAGCAGTTCCAGGTGTAGAATTAGTAGAACTAGGGCGTACTAAAAACAAGAGTCTTTGCTGTGGCGGTGGCGGTGGTCGAGTATGGGCAGAAGTGCCCTTTGGCGAACGCTTCGGTGAACTGCGGATTAATGACGCCGTGGACAAAAAAGCAGATATCTTAGTGACAGCGTGCCCTTACTGTATTGCGATGCTTGATGATGCTTGTGCCGGTCTAGAAAAAGGCGATGTCTTGCAAGTTATGGAACTGTCTGAGTTGCTGTGCTCGGCTAGCTTACCTGGTGGCCTGTAG
>OMOF01000934.1 GCA_900290375.1 Candidatus Desulfosporosinus infrequens | reverse complement strand
CTTACAAAAGATCTCTGGAAGCCCTTGATGGTACTCTGGAGCATAGACATCATAAATCGATTTCCCCCTGTGTTACGATAGTTGTCGTAGGGACTAAAGAAAAGTATCCTTGAAAAGGAACACAGGAGGGAGAACGACATGAGGTATCCCAAAGAGTTAAAAAGTTCTATCATTGCAAAGATGTTACCGCCGAACAACCAGTCTCTCAGTTCGATTCAGCAGGAGACCGGTGTCCCAGAGGGGACATTGAAGTTGTGGCGGAGGGAAATACGGGGAAAAGGATTTGCAGCCCCTGCTGGTGAACAGCAAAGTGAGCAGTGGAGCACACGCGACAAGTATCTCATCGTCGTTGAGACATCCACTCTCAGTGAGATCGAGCTTTCAGAGTACTGCCGCAAGAAAGGTTTATATGTTGAGCAGGTCAAGTCCTGGCAGGACAACTGCATACAGGCGAACGGCGGTGTAGCTCAGGAACTAGCGACTGCACAACGGCGAGAAAAAGAAACTGAGAAGGAACTAAAGCTAGTTAAGAAGGAACTTCAGCGAAAAGAGTCAGCACTAGCTGAAACGGCAGCCTTGTTAGTTCTAAGAAAAAACATCCATGCGATTTGGGGACCAAAGGACGAGGAAGCCTAACCAGCACTGTGAATCGCGACATAATTATTAAGCTGGTAGAAGAAGCCGTAACAAGCGGAGCACGCCAACAGTTGGCATGTGAAGAGATTGGCATATCCGTACGAACACTGCAACGCTGGTGTAAGGACGGGGCACCTGAAGCAGATCAACGACCTTTGGCAAAGCGCCCTGAACCAGCGAATAAACTCACGGAAGCAGAGTTCAAAGACATTATGGAAGTCGTTAACCAACCTGAATTTCAAAGTTTGCCACCCAGTCAGATTGTCCCGATACTTGCGGATCAAGGTATCTACATCGCCTCCGAATCAACCTTCTATCGAGTCATGCATGAAGCTGGTGAACAGAATCATCGTGGTCGTTGTAAGGCACCCTCCAGTAAGCCAAAATCAACGCATTGTGCTACTGAACCCAATCGAGTTTGGTCGTGGGATATTACCTACTTGCCCGGCCCAGTTCGAGGACTCTACTTCTATTTATACCTCATCCTGGACATCTTTAGCCGAGACATTGTTGGATGGGAAGTCTGGGTCGAAGAATCAGCAGAACACGCCAGTCAACTCATTCGGCGGGCTGTCATGGCCCAGGCTATAACCAGACAAGAAGGTCCTTTAGTCCTCCATTCAGATAATGGAAGCCCTATGAAAGGCTCGGCCATGCTGGAAACGCTCTATCAATTGGGTATTACGCCTTCTAGGAGTCGCCCCAGGGTTAGCAATGATAATCCTTATTCGGAGTCCATTTTCCGAACCTGCAAATACCGCCCAAGCTATCCGATCGGAGGATTCGCTACCATCAATGATGCCAGGACATGGGTCAAGGAATTTGTCCATTGGTACAACTACAACCATCACCATAGTGGGATCAAATTCCTTACCCCACACCAGCGTCACAGCGGCCAGGGTGAAGAAATACTTAAGAAACGGCACCTGCTCTATGAGGCTGCAAAGGCTCGTCATCCGGAACGCTGGACAGGTCAAACAAGGGACTGGACCTTGATCAATGAAGTATGGCTTAATCCTGAAAAATCTCAGGTTGAAGATAAAACAGAGTCTAAAACAACTGCGTCATAGTTTAGTTGTCCGTGTCCCACGAGGGATACCGAAGCCGTTAGGCTGAGGATATGCTCGCTGGGATCACAGGGACAACAACGCATGTGGAGAAGCTGAAGGACCGAAGGGACTTTTTGATCCGCAGATCACAAAAGTTCCTTCTGGCAAGCGCCCCCTGTGTTACGATAGTTGTCGTAAGGACTGAAGAAGAGTATCCTTGAAAAGGAACACAGGAGGGTGAACGATATGAGATATCCCAAAGAGTTGAAAAGTTCTATCATTGCAAAGATGTTACCGCCAAACAACCAGTCTCTCAGTCTAATTCAGCAAGAGACAGGGGTCCCAGAGGGGACGTTGAAGTTATGGCGGAAGGAAATACGGGGAAAGGGATTTGCAGCCCCTGCTGGTGAACAACAAAGCGAGCAGTGGAGCACACGCGATAAGTATCTCATAGTGGTTGAGACATCCACTCTCAGTGAGATCGAACTAGCAGAGTACTGTCGTAAGAAAGGGTTGTATGTTGAGCAGGTCAAATCCTGGCAGGATAACTGTATTCAGGCGAACGGCGGTGTGGCTCAGGAACTAGCCACTTCACAACGGCGAGAAAAAGAGACTGAAAAGGAACTAAAGCTAGTAAAGAAGGAACTCCAAAGAAAAGAGTCAGCACTCGCTGAAACGGCAGCCCTGTTAGTACTAAGAAAAAACATCCATGCGATTTGGGGACCCAAGGACGAGGAAGCCTAACCAGCACTGTGAATCGCAACATAATTATTAAGCTGGTAGAAGAAGCAATAATAAGCGGAGCACGCCAACAGTTGGCATGTGAAGAGATTGGTATATCCGTACGAACATTGCAACGTTGGTGTAAGGACGGGGCACCTGAAGCCGATCAACGACCTTTGGCAGAGCGTCCTGAACCTGCGAATAAACTCACGGTATCAGAATGCAAAGACATTATGGAAGTCGTTAACCAACCTGAATTTCAAAGTTTGCCACCCAGTCAGATTGTCCCGATACTTGCGGATCAAGGTATCTACATCGCCTCGGAGTCAACCTTCTATCGAGTTATGCACGAAGCGGGTGAACAGAATCATCGTGGTCGTAGCAAGGCACCCTCCAGCAAGCCTAAATCCACGCATTGTGCTACCGAGCCCAATCGTGTATGGTCGTGGGATATTACCTATCTGCCTGGCCCAGTTCGAGGACTCTACTTCTATTTATATCTGATCCTAGACATCTTTAGCAGGGACATTGTCGGATGGGAAGTTTGGGTCGAAGAGTCAGCAGAACACGCCAGTCAACTCATTCGGCGGGCTGTCATGGCTCAGGGTATAACTAGACAAGAAGGTCCTTTAGTCCTTCATTCAGATAATGGAAGCCCTATGAAAGGCTCGGCCATGCTGGAAACGCTCTATCAATTGGGTATTACGCCTTCTAGGAGTCGCCCCAGAGTTAGCAATGACAATCCTTATTCGGAGTCCATTTTTCGGACCTGCAAATACCGTCCAAGCTATCCGATCGGAGGATTCGCTACCATTAATGACGCCAGAACATGGGTCAAGGAGTTCGTCCACTGGTATAACTACAACCATCACCATAGTGGGATCAAATTCCTTACCCCACACCAGCGTCATAGTGGCCAGGGTGAAGAAATACTTAAGAAACGGCACCTGCTCTATGAGGCTGCGAAGGCTCGTCATCCGGAACGTTGGGCAGGTCAAACAAGGGACTGGTCCTTAATCAATGAAGTATGGCTTAATCCTGAGAAATCTCAGGTTGAAGATAAAACAGAGTCGAACACAACTGCGTCATAGTCTTTTGAGCGAAAAAATGATTTAGTTGTCCGTGTCCCACGAGGGATACCGAAGCCGTTTAGGCTGAGGATATGCTCGCTGGGATCACAGGGACAACAGCGCATGTGGAGAAGCTGAAGGACCGAAGGGACTTTTTAATCCGCAGATTACAAAGTTCCTTCTGGCAAGCGCCGAGCGTTCGTCCCCTTTCATGCTCGTAATTAACACATTTCAGTGAGTAAGAAATTTGGATCAAATGCGACAACTATCTTGACAACCACCGAACCCTGGGCACGATCACTTGATCTACCCAGGGTTTATGAAAAACCTTCCTTCCAAGAGTGAT
>OMOF01000491.1 GCA_900290375.1 Candidatus Desulfosporosinus infrequens | reverse complement strand
AGGAACTGGAGCTACAGTTGGTGCTGCGCTCATTGTTACAGTAACAGTACCGTTAATAGCACTTAATCTGCTAGAAATCGGCATAAAAATAAGCCCCCAAACCCGCATGAACTCAAGGGTTTGGAGGCTTATTAACTTTGCATTGTAAACCTATTACATATCATTCGTACCATGATGCATAATATAATGAATTATAAGCTAATCATTCATAAAGGTTTCCTTAGAATTTACTGTGGAAACACACCACTGCCCTGAAGAAGCACATTGGCTTCCTCTAAACTAGCAACCATGAAAATTCGCGGTACAATTCGGTTGAGCACATCCAGGTCAGTCATATTTCGAACAAGGTCTTGAATAGTTTGAGACTCTGCGCCAAAACGAGCTTCCATGAATTTGCAGATGTCGTCTATCCTACCTTTAGCCTCTCCTTCCTCTTTAGCCCCAGCGACATTCGATATCTCATCAAGAAATGCCTTTTCCCTCATCTCATAAAGTCTTCGTTCACTAGCATCTGCCTTAAACATTTCCTCAATTGTGAGCGCTTTACGGATAGCTGGATTACTCATCGCTAATGCCTCCAATTCCTCACCTTGGATATCATTGAGATATATTAACCATTCTTCTAAAGCATTTTTTGGTCCCCTGGCGAGTTTCTTAATCTTAGTCAATTCAAGAAAATGAAGTTCTAAGTCCTCATTAAGCTTTTTTCCTGTCTCAGTGTCTCGAATATCAAAGATATGATGATATCGTTCATCCTCTTGAAAATACGTAAAGCCCAATATACTGATACTCACGGTCGGAAGCAATTGAGCAAACGGGGTCCCTTGTTGCAGTTGGCGGTGATATAAACCGGACCAATAATACAGAATCCGTTTGGGGAGATAAAATTGTTTTTCAACTTGGACTTCCACATGAAAGATATGCCCTAGTTCTGTGGTTACAACCACGTCCAGGCGTGCCGCTTTGTCCAAATAGCGCTCAGGATCAATCTCCCGATCCTCTAACTTCACACGTTTAATTTGATCGTGAAGGGGTCTGTTCTGCGTTGCATTGAGAAAGTCGATTAAGACGTCTTTCCCTTCCTCAGAACCAAAGACCCGTTTAAAAAAGTAATCATTGGTACGGCGGATGGTAAATGCGGAATCTGTCGCCATGAATATGCCCCCCTTACTTTCATATTATACCAAATTCTTGCTTTGCTTTCAGCAAAAACTTAATGGTTTTTACTGATTTTTGAGTAGCGCCTCAATCTCCCGCTTAAACCCATACTTCTGTAGGTATTCCACCAGAGCCGCCTCCATGATCTCCCTCTGGGTAACATTCTTTTCCCGGCTAAATTCTCCTGCCAACTTGGCTATCATATCGCTCATATAAATAGCTTTGGTTCTTACCAGTCCTGGCAAAGCATATCGAGGGATTTTGCCATCTTCTTTCGTGCCGGATAAGAGTTGATAAACCTCATCACGTTTTTCGTACAAAAAGCGAAGGAAGGGCAGATACTCATCTATCCCTTCCTCCATTTTCTTACCTATGGCCTCCTGTGGTCGATCTGCGACATCCTCCACCTTACCCACCGTTTTGACATAGTTGTTTTTGTAGGCATTCCACTCATAGCTTTTGTTTTTCATATACTCGGCCATTTCTTTATGGTCTATAAATCCTTCTTGTTTAGCCACTAACATGGGGTCCATATCCGCTTCTTCGAAAGCGGTAATAATACTGACGACTTTCGCTGGTGCGTAATTTTTAGGATCTCTGTTTAGTTTCTCAACCCTGGTATGAACTGGGATGTATTGACCTTCCTGACTATCGTAGGTGAAGTTTTTTCTACGCATGAACATGTCAAGGCTTCTCCAGTTCTTGTACTCCAGCTCTTCAGCCACCTCTTCTCGGGTCTTAAACTTTAACATTTCTAGGACTTTTTTGACCTTGTCATCGTAAACTGGTTGATTATCACTCATTATTTTCTCTCCCTTTATAATAGATTAACGACCGAGTTGAGTTTGTTGATATCTTGATGCAGATACCTAGATGTTACCGACAAATTAGCGTGGCCCAAGAGCTTTTGGATGCTTACCACCGATGCTCCTTTTTCAAGTAAGTTTGTCCCAAAAGAATGTCTTAGCACATGGGCACTGACGTCTTTATCCCAGCCCAACTTATCGACAGCCTCATGGATATGACGATTAATATAACAGCTGGAGACCTTGCCAGTGCTTGTCATGGCAAAGAAACGACCTGATTTCGATTCCCGGATGTGTGTTAGGTAATAGGTCAGGATGCAGTGAAGCTTCTCGTTAATAGGCACATCCCGATCTTTCTTGCCCTTACCATCAATAATGTGCAGCATTCTATTTTTAAGGTCCACCTCCTCCAGCTTTAAGTTGATCATCTCAGAAATTCTGCCACCTGTATAAAACATGGTCTGGACTACGGTTCGAATCACCCGATGGTCGATGGCTTTTATCAGGTCGTGAAATTCGGTTTCCGTAATAAAATCCCTTTCCTTTTGTTTGACCTTGACGGGTTCCAAAAGACT
>OMOF01000286.1 GCA_900290375.1 Candidatus Desulfosporosinus infrequens | reverse complement strand
TGATCAGCAACAACATCAGCAAGAGAATGATCTTACCTCTTGCCGTTAAATTTTTCATAAAAATTCCCCTTTCTCTTGCTCTTATATAACGAACTAAAGAATTAGCATTCAGGTATCAAAAAAATTTCATTATATCTATAAACGAGCGTTTTCTAGTCCAATGTTTTCCATAAAAAAAATAGAGACAAATGCCCTTCTTCCGTGTTATGAATAAAGCGACCAAACCAACGCATAACACGAAAGGAAGATTCAAATGTCTCTAAAAACTAGCATATCAGAAACATCTGTAATTCGCAATTTTTTAATTAGTCTTTCGTTTGTACTATACTTTTCAAAACCCGCTTTACGGCACATTGAAGAGTTTATCAACGGAGCTGTTCAAGCTGGTTATTGTGGCAAAGCGACTAATATCGTTGCACTTAGCCATGCTTTATGCCATCGTACAACCTATGGTAAATTCTTAAGCAAGGGAAAATGGAATCAAGAGTATATTTGGCGTGCGATCAGAAAAATAGCAACGATTGCCGTATATCAAAAAGCCAAGCAATCGAAACAACCACTCTTTGTGATCCATGATGATACAATTGCTGAAAAGACGAAGCCCTCGTCAAAGGCTAAACGTCCAATGGCAGAAACCAATTTTCATCATTCGCATCTGAGTAAAAAGAAGGTTTGGGGACATCAACTATTAACCACATTATTATCTTGCCAGGGAGAAGTATTTCCTTATTTTACCGAAAGATATGAACGTGGTGGTGAAAGTAAGATCGATAAAGTATGTCGCATTATCGAAACCTTGCCTACTGCTACTACCCCAGCCTATGGTTTGTGTGATTCATGGTTTACGGGTAAAAAGGTAATTGAGGCACATTTCAAGAAAGGATACCACTTTATCGGTGGTATAAAAAGCAATCGAATTATTTATCCTATGGGATTGCGCCTTCAAATTAAAGATTTTGAACAATACATCAATAAGAATGATGTCCACCTTGTTACCGTGGGGCGTTCTTCGTATTGGACCTATCGTTATGAAGGAGCTTTGAATGGGATTGATCATGCTGTTGTCATTTTCTGTTGGCCAGAGGATTGCTTTAAAAAGCTAGGTTGCTTACATGCTTTTTTGTGTACGGACACAGAACTACAAACACAAACAATACTTGAATATTACAGTCAACGCTGGCCAATTGAAATCTTTTTCCGCCAAACAAAGGGCAATTTAGGTCTGAATAAATATCAAGTTCGGTCCGCACAAGCGATTGATCGAATGTTGGTACTAATTGCATTGACGTACCTATATTGTGTTAGTGGAACTGGTAGTTATGAGCAATTTGGAAACGGATTGAAAACGGTACGCAAAACTACACAGAGAGAAAAAACAATTATGATTTACAAGGCTGCAAAGGAAGGCGTGCCTATTGAAGATGTTTTTTATAAGCTGAAAATTGCATAGGGATGGTCTAATTTACTGCCTGTAAAATTTTGTTAGCAAATATGCTCGTTTATAGTTTATATAAAAACTTTTTATCCACCCTTCTATCAAAAT
>OMOF01000677.1 GCA_900290375.1 Candidatus Desulfosporosinus infrequens | reverse complement strand
AAAGATTGGAGGAGGAACTCTCAACTTGAAGATAACTAGAAAAGTTTTAGTATTCTTAGCAATGGCGAGTATGGCCCTTGCAATGGCACCGCTCAATGTATTTGCGACACAGGGATAACAACTGATCATCCCTTGCAGCTTCTGACGTCCATGCAAAACTGGCTGTAAATCACATGAATGAACATAATCCCGCTGAAAATATACAGTGGGATTTGTATTTTTAGTTGATGATCCATGATCTAAATGTTGACGTTCGTTTTGGATTACCGGGTTTGACTAAATCGAAGGAGAGGATCAAATTTTCGAATTTGACATATCACATCAATATAAAGGAACTGGAGTTACAGTAGGTATTGATAAGGGGCCTTAAGTTCTTTACTTGATGCGTAATTAAAGAAGCTTGTGTAGATACATAGTAAAAGAAGAAATTGAGGTTCTAACTTTTGAATATAGGGCTTTTTTTGTGTTACCGTGATCGGTTGTGCCTATTACAGACAATTTCTTAATGATAAAAATATAGCTCTTTTAAGCAGACAACGCACGTGGAGACGGTTTAGTTGTCTTCAAATTAACACAGCTAGTCTACTAACTAAGCAGTAAGTGAATTAAAGAGTTTTATTAATGTTAAGCTAATTTGGAACTACCGAATTACTTTGATATTAATATTGAGGTTTTAATCGTTATTATTATGACGTTGCTCTTTATTACTTTGGAATTTTTTAATATAAATATAAGGAGGATTTCTCTTTGCTTTACTTGAATATTTAAGAGTGTTTAGAGTGTTTCTATCTTGAAAATCAATTAAGCGTTAAATAATTAAAAGGAGGTAATTCCGATGAAACTATCAACGAAACTTTTAGCAAGCTTCATAACACTTATTTTATTAATGGCTGTTATAGTTGGTATGGTTTACTATGAAGCAAATATGTTAGGTGGGGTTGTACAATCGGTCTCTAAGCATCAAGTCCCAATGCAAGATGCAGCACAGGATTTGTCTCTGCAATTTGCTCAGCAAGCAGCAGCGATGAGAGGTTATCTTGCTACAGGTAATGAAAAGTTTATTCAACAACTTCAAGATGCCAAAACTACGGGAGATAAAGACTTACAATTTCTCCAGGCTAATTCAGAGAATAATGGAAAACTTGCTCCTGTTGTTGCGAGTATAAATAAAACTTTACCCAATCAGCAAAAAATAATTGATCTTTATAAAAGTAAAGGTCAAGCTGAGGCTACCAACTATATGCTGAATAATTCTGCTCCTGATAATGCCGCAGCTATCAAAGCTATAAATGATTATGTTTTATATCAAAAAAATCTGTTGATAAGCGAAACTGCTGAAGCTCCTGCAATGGTTAGTAGGTTAGTCTTAATCACGTTAATCCTTTTTGGGGTGGCGGTCATCCTTAGCATAGCAGTCCTTATCTACATCACCAGCTCGCTTAAGAGTTCAATATCCAAAGGTTTAATATTAGCTGAAGCGTTGGCTGACGGCGATCTTACTATTGAAGTTCAAGGTGGTAAGGATGAAATTGGAGTTCTCGTTACTAATCTTGGTAAAGCAACCCTTATGCTACGAGAGATGGTTAAGAAGTCCACCGAGTTAACCCGAGACGTTAATCAAGCAGCCATTAATTCAACTGAATCTGTAACAAATGTCGCCAGCAGTTCAGAAGAAATAGCCGCTTCCACAGAGCAGGTCTCGGGTGGACTCCAAGAAATCGCTGCCGCTGCCGAAGAAATTTCAGCATCCAGTGACGAACTCAAAAACTCCATCCGTCAACTCGAGGAGAACGCGAATAGCGGTAATTTAAAAGCCAAGGCTATTGATAAAAGAGCGAAGGAACTTAAACAAGAGGCTATTCAAGCACAAGGTAGAGCTCACGGAATCTATGAAAAGGAAAAAGACGCGTTGGAAAAAGCAATCGAGGAATCTAAAGTCGTACAAGAAATTGCCGCACTAACACAAGGGATTTCTGCTATTGCTGAACAGACTAATTTACTTGCTTTGAATGCTGCTATTGAGGCAGCGAGGGCAGGAGAAAATGGCAGGGGATTTGCTGTCGTAGCGGAGGAGGTGCGCAAATTAGCAGAACAATCCTCCC
>OMOF01000455.1 GCA_900290375.1 Candidatus Desulfosporosinus infrequens | reverse complement strand
TTTTATTGTCATCCTGAGCGAAGCGAAGGATCTTAAGGCCCTAGATCCTTCGCTCTCGCTCAGGATGACACCAAAATAATTGCAGTGACTTGATATTTTATATCATTTTAGACTTTCTGCAGGGGAATCATTGAATGTGCCTTATATTTAAAAACTGATCAATACTGAGGGAGCGATGGCTTTGTTTTACCCTTTTGAAATGGAACGCTATCTCGAGACGCTGTTGGGTGAACGGGACCCACTGCTTCGGGAAATGGAAGAGCAGGCCCTTAAAGAAATGATTCCTGTGGTGACGCCAATGGTTGGGAATTTCCTTAACTTACTCGTCCTTATGGGTCAAGCACAGGCCATTTTAGAGATCGGGACGGCGATTGGATATTCTACGATTTGGTTGGGGCGTGCTGCAGAAAAGACTGGAGGGCATGTTACGACGATTGATCTGAACAAAGATCGCAGCGCAAGGGCCCTTAAATACTTTGATCGTGCTGGACTTAAAGGCTGTATCACAGCTTTAGAGGGGGATGCCCGCAAGATTCTGCCGAGGTTGGATTCAGTGTTCGATTTTGTGTTCATCGATGCCGCCAAAGGGGAGTATTTGGATTATCTGGGCCTCATTTATCCTTTAATTGCACCAGGAGGGATACTGGTGGTGGATAATGTACTTTTTCGTGGGTGGGTGGTCCCTGAAACTACTTTTGCACCGAAGTATGACCGCATGGTGGGTGGATTACGTCAGTTTCTACAGGAACTTTGCCAGAATCCGGCCTTTTCCACGACTGTTTTACCGTTCGGAGATGGCGTGTCAGTAAGTCGGCGGCTTAACGTATAAGGCGAACGTGCAAACTACAAACCACGAACTACAAACTACAAACTACGAAGACAGATACAAACTACGAGCCGCACCAGAGGGGGGTGAAGAAAAGAAATTGGCTAAGTATCCACTAAATAGAGGGATTTTGGGCCAGCGTTATGGGGAGATTGATGTATTAAGGGCGGCAGCAATTGTACTAATGGTTCTATTTCATCTGGTGTATGACCTAAAGGAGTTTGCTGGGGTGAATATTGACTATCAGGCCCCGCTGTGGTTTTTTATCGGGAAAACCTCTGCTTTGCTCTTTATCTTTCTATCTGGGCTTTCTAGTGGGCTGAGCAGATCCCCAGTAAGGCGGGGGTTTAAAGTGCTTTTCTTTGGAATGATCATAACGCTAGTAACCTACCTGTTAATGGGAGAAGAGTATATTCGTTTTGGAATTCTGCACTTTTTAGGTGTGTCGATGATCTTATCTCCTCTCATTTTCAGATTGTCTTCACGAACGATTTGGGGACTTGTCGTTTCTTGCACACTACTGGGGTTCTGGTGTCAAGGACAAGTGGTAGGAACGAGTCTCCTTCTTCCATTTGGCCTTATGTACAATGGGTTTAGTTCGCTGGATTATTATCCCCTTTTCCCGTATCTAGCTGTGACTCTCTTAGGAATCCTCGCTTATCGGCATTTCTACGCTCGACGGACGACATCCCTGTTTCCATTTGGTTTAAATTTCGAACTGACTAAGTGGTTGGGGCGAAATTCATTGGGGATCTATTTAATTCATCAGCCCATAATCTTGCTGGTCATTTTCATCGTTAAGCGGTTATAAGAT
>OMOF01000955.1 GCA_900290375.1 Candidatus Desulfosporosinus infrequens | reverse complement strand
AAATTAGGGCCAAGACAGTAATAAATACTAGGGAAACAATTTGAATCACGTTAATTATTATGGCAGTGATTGTAGATCCATTAATCCCTCGCAAGGCCACAGCGCCAGTGATAAAGGAGAAAACAACAGCTATTAAAATTTGAACAGGGATTGACAAAGTAATTCCAAATTGACTGGCGATATAGCTTATCATTGTGGCAAACATTGCTACCATAACGCCGGGATAGACCCAATAATAGAGATGTGAGAACCAACCGACTACAAATTTTGCCAATCGTGCGAAATGGCTTATATTGACTTCTTTATTAAGAAACGATTGTTCTGCAAAGTAATAGGAACTTCCTGCGCCTGCATTCGGGTAGAGCTCGGCAAGTTTAGCATAGGAAATTGCACTAATATTAACCCTGAGAACATATCTGCTGCAGTAGAGTTCCCTGCTGTGTCAACTTGAGCCGCTTGCATCTGAAAAGTTAACCACAAAAATGCCCCCGGAGCAATAAGCGCCATTGCATTGACCGTTACGCCGGTAAGACCAAGAGTTTTTTTCATTTCTACTTCATTTGCCATAGTGCTTTTCCTCCTTATTAGTATAAATCTAAAAGTAACCCGTCTATCGGGTGCGCAACACTCTTTTAAACATTACAACATTTTGGTATACTAAAAATAGTTGTTCGGGTTGGAGTAGAAGTGTGGTCACTAATTTGCAGGTTTGCCTAGCAGTAGCATTGCAAAGAAGTTTCCCTATTTCTCCTCCTCATCAGTTTTGGATTTTCATGGAATTCACCACCTCCCAAAAAATAAACGGCGCTTTTGAAAAATCAAAAGCGCCGTTGCTTCAAAACATACTAGATATACAAATTGATGTGCACCTCTTGGAAAGATTTTTATGTACACCTCTTATATTGTATTATATTCGTGATGTTAAAATTATTCAATAAGAAATTCTATGAATATTGTATACTAAAACAACACACACTTGCTTCGTCACACCATAAATGATTCCACTTTCATGCCCTTTTTGTCCATGCTCAATTGGAGAATATTTAAAAGATATTGATTAAAATGGCGTATCCTTCTAATTTTAGGGCTAACTAAGCTTTATTTTAAGATCTCCT
>OMOF01000216.1 GCA_900290375.1 Candidatus Desulfosporosinus infrequens | reverse complement strand
TAAGATTGAGTTCTAAAAACAAGAGGGGGTATAGTAAATGTACAGTTTTAAGAATGATTACAGTGAAGGTGCACATCCTAGACTATTAAACGCCTTGATAGAAACGAATTTTGAGCAAGTTGATGGCTATGGAGAGGATTGCTTTACGCAAAAAGCGGTTGAACTGTTAAAGCAAAGAATTGGGAGAAACGACATCGATATTCACTTGCTTTCAGGCGGCACGCAAACGAATCTAATCGCTATTTCAGCTTTTTTAAGGCCACATGAAGCTGTAATTTCAGCCAACACGGGTCATATACTGGTACACGAAACCGGAGCGATTGAGGCTACCGGACATAAAATCATATCCATAGAAGTTAGTAATGGAAAACTAAATAGTTCGCACCTCAAGGCTGCGCTCGATGCACATACTGACGAGCACATGGTGAAACCTAAGTTGGTTTATATTTCAAATCCGACCGAAATAGGTACAATCTATAATAAGGGAGAACTGGAGCAGATAAGCCGGTTTTGCGAGGAAAATAAGCTTTTTTTATTTATGGATGGTGCTAGGTTAGGTTCAGCCTTGTGTTCAGAAGAAAACAACCTGGAATTATCCGATCTATCAACCCTTGTCGATGCCTTCTATATTGGAGGAACCAAGAACGGAGCACTTATGGGTGAGGCCCTAGTGATCTGTAATGAGCAACTTAAGGAGGATTTCCGATTTTATATGAAGCAAAAAGGAGCACTCCTTGCCAAAGGGAGACTCCTAGGCATCCAGTTTCATGAGCTTTTTAGAGACAACCTGTACTTCGAACTGGCAACACACGCTAACAGGATGGCGGGTTTGATCAGGGAAGAAATAGGCAAAGCAGGTCTTAGCTTTCTAGTACACTCATCATCAAACCAAATATTTCCGATATTACCCAACCAATTGATCACTGAACTTCAGAAGAAATATTCGTTCTATGTCTGGTCAAAGGTAGATACTGATAACTCGGCGGTTCGCCTTGTTACTTCTTGGGCCACGAAAGAGGAGGCTGTCTTGGCCTTTATTGACGACATGAAAAAAACTCTGCAAAAACTGGTTAGTTGTTCACTGCGGTAATGATTTGCCGACCAGCCAATTCGTTAAATTTCACATCTCGAAAACCAGCACTGGTCAACCATTCGGTATACTGGTCCAAGGTCCAGGTGCCGCCGTTGACAGTACCGACCAGCATATTCACCCCAAAGACAGCCGCATAGGGATTAGTTCCGCGCACCATATCAACAATTGCGATGTTTCCGCCAGTAACCAAGACCTGGCTGACCTTTTTAAACAATTCTCGGTTTTCAGTCTCGCCAAAAATATGACAAATACTACCGAGATATACCAGATCAAAGGGTCCGGAGGGTAACCCCAAGTTAAAGTCCCCTGGGAACAGGGTAATACCGGCTTTATCAGCTTTCTCCTGCATTAACTGTACTACAGGAGGCAGATCCAGAACTGTTACTTTAGCCCCCCGGGCACTAAAGGCACTACCGTAAATTAGAGGCCCACCACCGATATCTAACACTCGCATTCCCTTGTCAGGGTCCGCTAGGAGATATTCCGCGATGACTGGAGCACTCTTTTCTGCGCCATGACGCATGGCCTCCATAAAATAGCGAGTGTTTTCTGGGTCCTGGTCCCGGGTCGCCAGTTGACCGCTGGTCATAATTTCGGGCAATTGAACCCAGGACCGAATCAGATTATAACGGTGCATAAAAGCAAATCCTACATAATTGGGCGCTGCCGGGTCATAGATCATTTTTCGTGTCTCTTCTGACAGAGTTACAGTTTCCCCCTGTTTAGTCACATAACCGAGATCGACCAAAGCTTCTAGCACCATCCAAACGGCACGAGGATTCAAGTTTAATTTTTCGACCAGAGTAGTATACGTTGTGTATTGGCGTAAAGCCTCGACCATTCCGGTTTTTACTGCTGCACCTAGAATTAAAAGTTCTTGGGGTAAAGCCATAATTTTATCATCCGGCATCGGTTACCACCTCTTCCTATTTTTATTATTTTACCAAGTTCCTCAGCTATTGCCTATATCGATCTAATATTTAATCAGATTTCCTTCTTGTAAGCTTCTTTACTTTCTATGGTATATAATATGTACAAGCTAAGAACTGTTACTCTCGTATCTATGCGATGAATAATGCCACAATAGAAAGAGAAGTTTAAGAATGAATAAGGAATCGATTTATGGATTGACAGTTGATCAACTGGGAGCATGGTTAATGAAGTATGGACACAAAAAGTCTAGGGCCACACAAGTTTGGGATTGGCTTTATAGGAAGCGGGTGACGCACTTCTCCGAAATGATTGATGTTAATCAAGAATGTCTTCAATTATTAACGGATCATTTTGTCCTCCAGTCATTAAACGAACATTTCAAGCAGGAATCTGTAGATGGAACGGTTAAGTTCTTATTCAAATTACTGGATGACAATTTGATTGAAACCGTATTGATGAGACATAAATTTGGTTTATCGGTTTGTGTCACAACCCAAGTAGGCTGTAATATGGGGTGCAGTTTTTGTGCGAGTGGGTTATTGACAAAAAAACGCGATTTATCCAGTGGCGAAATTGTGGAACAAATTATGAAAGTTCAACTTTATTTGGATACAGCGCAACAAGATCAAAAAGTGAGCCACGTTGTGGTGATGGGGATTGGTGAACCCTTTGACAATTATAAAAACTTGGTAAATACTTTACTGATTATTAAAGATCATAAAGGATTAGCCATTGCTGAAAAGCGGATTACTGTATCGACTAGCGGCCTTGCGGATAGAATTTACGAGTTTACGGATAATAATTTGCAAGTAAACCTAGCGATCTCCTTGCATGCACCAACTAACGAACTGCGCACGCAAATTATGAAGATAAATCGGGCTTTTCCGATTGAAAAACTTATGCAAGCCGTGAATTATTATTTGAAGAAAACTAAGCGAAGGATTACACTGGAATATATTCTGTTAAAGGATCTTAATGACAGGAGGGAACATGCACTTCAACTTGCTG
>OMOF01000241.1:474-1225 GCA_900290375.1 Candidatus Desulfosporosinus infrequens | reverse complement strand
TAGGCACTCCTTCATAATTCAAATATCGTCTGGCATGTTCTGTATAGCATAGATTAACATCACTGGTGTGGTCAATGATTCTACGGTTGATTTCCTCCGGCAGATTTTCATCAAAACATCTATTTCCTGCTTCCAAATGGAAGATAGGGATTTTGAGCCTCTTTGCAGATATTACGCAAAGACATGAGTTAGTATCTCCAAGGACCAACACCGCATCCGGCTTAACTTCAGCCATCAGTTCATAGGATTTAGCGATAACATTTCCCATTGTCTGACCGAGATTATCACCAACTATCTCGAGATAATAGTTCGGCGCCCTAAGCCCAAACTCCTCAAAGAATACCTCATTCAATGCGTAATCATAGTTCTGCCCTGTATGCACTAGTATATGATCAAAGTACTTATCGCACTTTTTGATAACTTCTGATAATTTGATAATCTCTGGACGAGTACCCACGATTGTCATAACTTTCAATTTACTCATCTATGCCTCTCCTCTAAAGTAGTGCGGATACAGCTCTTTATGGCTATATATCCACTCCTTCATTTCTATAACCATCCGCTCATAATTCAGCACTTCAAAGGAGAAGTCCTTCCTATTGTTAACGAGCGATTTATTCAGATTGACTGCTGCATTCGGTTTGATGGAAAGCTCTCCATCTCTCATATAATTGTTAAATAGTCCAAGTAAATCAAATTTGCTGATACTTTCACTATTCACCAAATTATAAAGCCCAGTTAAGTTTTCAAC
>OMOF01000241.1:0-464 GCA_900290375.1 Candidatus Desulfosporosinus infrequens | reverse complement strand
GTTGATGGTTCCTCTCTGCTTCATAAACCAGTTGAATAATCCGATCCCATTTTCTTTCATGTCGGGGCCTATTATTGAGTTACGGAAGGTAAGATTCTTATCATCTTCTACTTCGCCTAGCGCCTTTGATCTGTCATAAAGGGTTTCACCATCACGAAAGCTATTTTCACTGTAGGATCCTGATTTCCCGGAGAAAACGCAGTCAGTACTCATATGAATCAGCTTTGTCTTTGTATCTCTTAAAGTATCAGCAATCATGTGTGGCAAATAACTATTGAGATAAACAGCTCTTGATGGTTCTTTATCACAGTCTTGATTCAGAATGCCAATGCAGTTAATAACCACATCGTAGTCTCCATCTCTCAGCATTGATGTGACGAACTGCTTGTTCATCGCATCTCCGTTAATATTATTGCAGAAAGGGAATGCACTCATAGAAAAAGCTGTCACATCATGTCCTTGCT
>OMOF01000289.1 GCA_900290375.1 Candidatus Desulfosporosinus infrequens | reverse complement strand
CAATACTTCCCCCCACTGTATCCACAATCGTAACATACAAAACGTGACGCCTTTCAAAAATCGTCCATAAAGATGCGGGGATTATTCAACTTGAAGGGCATTGATTTGAGTCTCAGTTTTCTTGAATTTCATTTTCAAATCAGTTGCTCTAATATAATCGCCCTTGGATGAAAACCAAATCTTCTATAGAAATTCAGTACTTGTTCGTTGCCCACTGCAACATTTATTCTTTGTCTTGTTATGGAGTATTGCTCCAACCAGTTGAGTGCCCTTTCCATGAGGACACCACCTAGTCCTATTTTTCTATATGCTTCGTCTATGAATAATGATTCAATTTCGCCTAAATCATTGTCAATAGTGGTTACACAATAACCAATGGGTTCCTCAGAGCCCTCTAGCACAGCAATGTCAATTCGTAAAAGTCCAAATTCTGCCCGTTTCAACCAATGTGCCCTTCTCTGATCAAATGTCATCTGTGAGATGCTGTTCTGAAAAAGGGTGGAAATAGTCTGATGATGCTTATTGAGCATTTTCCACAGTGGACCCACTCTGTCTAAAAGTTCCGTGCTACCTTCAATGAAGTGAACGTCTGCCACTTGCACCGCCTCCTAACAAAACTCTTTACATAGAACATGAGCCTCTCCTAAACGCCATTGTGCATGGATATCCCCGGGGTTATTCTCCGCCATCATCTGTTTAAGGTTTTTTAATCCTTCGTAATCCTCCTTGCTAAAGAGTTCATAGTCATCTTCCCAATCTTCAAATCCATCCTCGCCAGCATTATCATCAAGTTCCTTTCTTCGGCTATTCATGGCTATAATCTTGTTCTCATTATCCAAATGGATTACCTCTTCCTAAGATTATTTAAAACTTCATCCGTCTTCAAAATAATAGAACAACTACAAACGCAGATTAACTATTTGTTAGCTCTGAGCGTTCCAAAAACCATTATCTATATCGCCTTCTTGACCCATGAAGTGGAAATGGTTAGCCCACTGAAAATGTTTGTACTGGTCAAACCTCTTTAAGCAATCTCCTAAGAAGCCTTATCTTGAGTCCATGTACGTCCACCATCGTTGGTTTTCCATAAGTCTCCATCGATAATTGCCCATCCAAGTTGTTCTGAAACAAAGTCAAGTTGCTGAAGGTTCTTGAGACTAATATTAGGCGAAATGGATACGAAAGATTGTGAGCCGTCCGATGTGTAATACAATTTGTAGCCATCACTCACATAAGCATGTGCTGCATCGATTATACTCCAATGAAATCCCCTATATTCTAGTGACTCTTGTGGTGTCTGGACAGGGGTTGTCGGAATCCAACTCATTCCTCCGTCCTCAGTTTTATATAAAATTAATGCTGGTGGTTTCTGACCTCTAAATTCGACGGGCAATACTCCCTCTTTTTGTTCGAAAAATTGTGGCGGTTCAGTACTCACCGAACCCCCCTCAGTGTGATAACCTTGCGGAGTTACAATAGTTTTTGGAGACCAGGTCAATCCCCCATTTGATGTAGTATACAACCAAATACCGTCAGCATGTGAAAAACCTGTTAACCAACCATTTTTCTGATTTGCAAATATTACTCCGTTTTTAGAACCCGCTAAAGGCAAATTATTTGACATTTTCTCATTGATAATCGCCGAGGCATTTGAATTCCAAGATGCACCACCATCATTAGTCTGGAACACTTCTATTGATTCCGAACCCATCGAAACATCATAGCTTGTCAATAACCAACCATGAGTTGAATCAACGAAATCAAGTGAAGTAACTCTACCATGATATGGGGTCGTATTAATCTCAGCGCTCTCCCAAATTTGTCCTCCGTCTGAAGTACGGTATACAGTAATGCTCGTTGATAATTCCTTATTAAAGACAACCCAAACAGTTTGAGTATCATAAACTGACAATGTACCTTCATTCAGACTATTAATACCCTTTGGAGTGACGTTAGTCCAACTAATTCCACCATCGACTGTCCTCAACAAAAACCCTTGGTTCAGTGCCCACCCCGTCATTGTATTAACCATGTGTATCGATGCTAAGTTACTCAATGTTCTCGGACTTAGAGTACTAGTCGTATTCGTATCATTGTTAGAAAATGGCTTTTTGCCATCTGCGGAGGCAGGACTCTGGCTGGTCGGGATGTTACCTACTCCTTTGGTTTGCCAATTACCACAGCCAGTCAACATAAACATAAGGATAATAATGCCAGTGGCTATATTGCCATACTTGTAACGCAAGAAGAGGTTCCCCTTTCCAATAGACTTAACACACGAGTTGTCTGTTCCGCCATGGAACGTACAGCGATGCCAAACGCCGCCATCAACAGTGAGCTCTGCCCCATCCCCACATGACCATGGATAATGCTGAGAAGGGAATATTCAGGAGCATCATTCACATAATAAAATCTAAGCTTAGTCACTTGTTTCATTGGCTCCTTGAATTCGTTTTCCTCCGAATGCATTGATAGTTCTAGTCCCAGCAATACTCTTTCCCCCATGCTCTGTCCCCTTTTTCAGAATGATAGGACATAAAATCTGTTGGCTATACCCTTTAAATTTTCATTTCCCAAATGTTCTCTATATCCCCACTGAAGGAAATTAATTCAATATCAATTCTTTCCGAATTGAAAATTATGGGAATACAATGTTATCCGACGATAGGCCAAAAGACGTCCTCAAGAGATCCGACCGCAGCGATCCGGCATGGAAGGAACGACCGCTTCGCCTATTATTCAGCCAGACTTCAGCCGGACTAAATATCAGTGGATCAATATCATAAAAGTTACCGTACCTCTGAAACAGCTTCTCAAAAAGCTCACCATAATCGCGTGACGCCAGGGATGGAATCTTACCAACCAGGGAAGTCAGCGTTTCGTCGTCATCGGATAATTGGAGTTGAACACTTGCGCCATAAAGCACCGCATCGTTGGTCCGACCCAAAGCACTCAAATCGTTGGCAGCTACCGGTGGAATCGGACAAATCCCCCACCCGCTTTCAACATTGCCCAAATCATAACCCAGTTCCATCAGCTTATGTAATCCGGTTTCTACCGCCCGCGCGGCAATTTGCAGCGAACCAACCGATGAAGCCGTCGGGGCAACTAAAATATATATATCCGAGGGTTCCCGATTGCATTTTTCCACAATCATCTTCACAACGTCTTCAGTCGGGAGCTGCCGGCTTTCTAGGCAAAAAATGGCAACGGGCGAAGAATCTCTATAACCTAACCTGGCAAAAAGCTCTTCGGCTTGGACTACAGCCCGCCCCGGGCCCGAACCCATCGCCGAAAACTTATCTTTTTTAATAAACCAACCGGCATACTGGGAGGCCAGGCAAGCCAGGATGGGATGATCGGTTACTACTTCGACTGCCGGCCAACGCAACCCTCCAAAATCCGCCCAGCGCATCGTTACCCGAGCCAACCCCCCCAGGCAAATCGAAGCAAAGCTAAGCCCCGCCTCCCATCCTCCTGGGACAGCGATGCCGCAATCGATTACTTTAGCCCCCCCAATCAAATGAACTTCCACTTGAAACTGTTCCGACCGGGCCAGCAGATCCTGGACGATGGGCAACGCCAGTTGGTTGGGACTAAGCTCCGGTACTGTTTTTAAGAACAATGACATATTAAAATCTCACCCCTTCCCCCTTCATTCGCATCCCCGCTATAGCGACGAAAAAGCAGATCCTGATAGGGTGCCGGTAGAAAGAAACCCGCTTGGTTTAGATGTTTATACATTAAGCTCCAGGTGGTTAACCGGCAAGTACAATTATAATAAAACGTGGGCAGAAGAACTTGAGGCTGAAGGAGGATCACCGTTCCGCGCACCATTTTGGCGCCCGCCCGTATCCCTGCCCTACCCCGGACGAGAACAGTGCCCGCGAGCATTCCAAATCCCGGCATATCCCCGCAATCCCCTCCAATGGCGATTAGGCCCCTGCGCATGCGCGCTCCCAACATTTGTCCGGCATTGCCTGTAATGAGTATCGTACCGCCCGTCATTCCTTTGTTTTTCCCCCGGTAGGCCGCTCCGACAAAATCCCCTGCAGACCCTTCGACCTTGATTAGCCCATCTTCCATATGCGCGCCCAACCAATCCCCGGCATTCCCTTTAATCTCAAGGGTTCCCCCTCGCATCAACGCCCCGGCATGAAATCCCACCGATCCCCAAACGATCATTTCTCCGGCGCCCATTGCTTGTCCAAGCCGCTTAAACCGGGAAAGATCCCCTTTCAAAACCAACTGCGCTGGTTGCTCAGAGTTTTCATGGTCTAGTTCTATTTCTACATCAAAATAATCTCCAACCACTTCCTGTGCGTTTCCGCACCAAAGGGGCAAGCTCTTAATCTCTTCGACATCCTTGCCGGTTACATTCTCTGGGTTAATGCTTTCAGCTTCCACTGGGAAAGACGGAACTTTTTTTAATAAAAGTGTGACAAGCGTTAGAGGAGTTTGCATGAGGTACCTCCTATCATCAAACAAAATATTT
>OMOF01000962.1 GCA_900290375.1 Candidatus Desulfosporosinus infrequens | reverse complement strand
TATAGCAAAGGTTTGGCACAATTCTTTACTGCAGCCTTCACTAAGGGCGGTGGAAAAGTGTTGGCGGAAGTTGCTTATTTGCAGAATGACCAAGATTTTAAAACGATTCTTACTTCGATAAAAGCTTCTAATGCTGATGTAATTTATGTACCAGGTTATTATGGTGAAGTAGGTAAAATTATTAAACAGGCTCGCGAACTTGGTATTACAGCACCATTTATCGGTGGTGATGGTTGGGATTCTCCGAAACTTGCAGAAATTGGTGGAGCAGATGCGCTGAATAATACCTTCTTTACGAATCACTATTCCATCGAAGACAATAGCCCTAAATCGAAAACATTCTTAGATGCTTATCAAAAAGAGTATGGTCAAGTTCCGGATGCTATGGCGGTTCTAGGTTATGATGCTGCATACACGTTAGTGGATGCAATCAAACGGGCGAACAGTACGGATGCTGAAAAAATTCGCGAAGCTCTTGCAAGTACAAAAGGCTTTGAAGGAGTAACCGGCGTATTGACTTTAAATGAAACTCATGATGCTGTGAAAGGCGCAGTCATCATTGAGATGAAAAATGGTAAACAAGTTTATAAAGAAACTGTAAAACCTTAAGAAATATATACCGCACACTAAAAAGAGAACATGTAGTATTGTTGGTTTGCTAGGACTGGAAGATTGGACTGCATTACCTGCAGAATAGTTAGTGCGTTATATAGTAGCTTTATTGGATTTTTTCCTAAGCAAGGGGATAAGGCAGGTGTCTTATCCCCTTTGCCATTAGACGATAGCGAGCTTGTTCAACTACAGCGGAACATCGAGATTTCAGCAAGAATACCCTCACTGAAGCATGAAGAATGCAACTACTTGTAAAAGTGAGAGTCTTACGATTAGATAGAAAGAATTAAGGAGGTACGAGTGTGGAATTTACATTTACTCAACAGCTAATACAACAGTTAATTAATGGCATATCCCTAGGCAGTATATATGCACTGATTGCGTTAGGATATACCATGGTATATGGCATTATTAAATTAATAAACTTTGCCCATGGGGACATTTATATGGTAGGTGCTTATGTAGCTTTTTTTGCGACGACAACTCTTCATTTACCCTTCTTTCCAGCTTTGCTTTTGGCAATG
>OMOF01000032.1 GCA_900290375.1 Candidatus Desulfosporosinus infrequens | reverse complement strand
AAGCAAGTGGAGCGCTCGCGGGCTATTTACCCCGCTGCGTTCGCAGCTCGCGCCAAGCACAAAATCTCCCTCGATAACATAATCCGCTTCATCATAGTTTAAATACCAGGGCAATCTAGCGTGATCAAACGTCATGAATCCGCAACAAAGGTTTGCTTCACGTGCGCTAATGACATCGACCATTCCAATCTTTTGCCCTTGTGGTGCTTCATGAAAGGGCTGGATAACCACGCTCTCCCCCTTCACATGAGTAACTCTCCTGTCTAACAGATCAGTTCGCTGTTTAACAAGATTTCCTGCCGATTGACCGACAACCTTATGACTGACGATCTCTTGTCTTCCTTTAGTGATAGTAATCCCTAATTCTTTGGCTAGATCTATAGCCGAGGGGGTCAGTATACCTTCTTCTTCTAAAAGAATATTTTTATCCGTTTTAGCCATTTCTCGTAAAATTACCGCCGAAATTAAACGTCCCATAGTTACCCCCTTCTCGATTACACTAGGCTTTCGATAAGTTGCTTCGCTGGGCGCGGTATAACGACTTGACGGATGAGCAAACCCTTTTCACTCGCTAATCCACTTCCCTCTTCGACCGCTGCTTTTACAGACGCAACTTCCCCTGTGAGAATCGTATAACTCTTCCCACCGATCCCAAAAGCAAGATGAAGGAGTAATGGCTCTACATCACCCGCCTTCACCGCAGAATCCGCTGCCTCAATCAAGGAGGCTACGCTATACGTTTCGATAATACCGAGAGCTTTAATTTCTCTTATGCTCGTCGTGCCGCTGATTGCCGGTAAAATCGAGGGATGGACATTGGGAATCACGAAATAATCCACCACCGTATCAGCCCCTAATTCCCTACCAGCATTTACGGATTGCTGAACACTCGATACATCCCCACTCACCAAAACAATATATTTCCCAGGACAAGTTGTTTTCGCTACTAAAATATTGACCTCCGCTGTTTTAACCATGATATCGGCACATTCAATACCTTGCGCGATGCTAGTAAACTCAACCAACCCAATAGCATGGATCACTTTTCAGTACCACCTTTTCGTACCATTATCATTTGAGGCGTGATCTGAATCACGGTTCCGTCAATACTGGCGTGGACTCTGGCGCCTAAAGATCCTTCCGGTATTTCTCCGACAACTTGACCTAACTTTACAACCTCTCCGATCTTGACAACTGGCACAGCCGCTGCCCCAACATGCTGTTGAAGTCTCAGCTTCACTTCTTCTGCTTCAAAAATCCTTATGGCTAAGGGGGCTTCTTGATACCACGAACCCAATCCTAAACGATCCATTAAACGGGCCGATGGAATTAAACGATGTTTGGCCATCGGGTCAAGGTTCCCAAGTTCCCCTTGATATTTAATGTCCTTAGCACGAAGCTCGGCTTTCAAGGCACGATTCACTCGCAGCGGAGATATTCCCACCGGACAAGCATAAGCTTCACACACGCCACACTCAGAACAGGTTAGGGCACTTGTCAACTTCGACAGATTTCCGAGATTTCTATAATTCACCGCACGGATGAGTAAATGAGGAGATAATTCGTGACCTATCATGTGCCGAGGACAGAGCTCTGTACAGAAACAACACTGTTCACACACTGTTTTGGCAATACGCAAAACCTGTTCCAACGACATTCGTTTCCTTTGGATAAGTAGGTGATCAGTCGGTAAAGCTATCAGTCCTCCAGTGACCTTGGTTACCGGTAAGGAAAGATCGGTAAGCAGCATCCCCATCACAGGACCTCCAACGATATACGAAAGATCCTCGTCCCGTCCTCCACCTGCAAGTTTCATTACTTCCTGCAGAGACGTTCCGATCGGCACAGTGACGGTAGTTGGATTTTTTACCGCTCCTGTGACAGTGAGGGTGCGTACCGTAACCGGCTCGCCATCGACTGCTCTTGCCACATTGATTATAGTTTGAACATTATTCACGACAACCCCAATATTTAAAGGGATTCCACCCGGGGGAACGCGCCGACCAGTAGTTAACCAAATCATAATGACTTCATCGCCCGCAGGGTAAATATCCGGAAGGATCGCAATCCGTATTTTATCGGTTAAATAGGGCTCTAAGGCAGTTAACGCGGTCTTATACTTAGCCTTCAACGCAATAATACCTTTTTGGGCACCAGTGGCCTCCATCGCTAACTTTAAGCCTTTGATAACAAGCTCGGAATGTCGTGCTGCCAGTTGTTGGTCAGTTTTCAGTAATGGCTCACACTCAGCCCCGTTGACTACGACTATCTCGACTTGCGCAGAGAGCTTGACATGGGTCGGAAAACCAGCACCACCTGCCCCGACAACCCCAGCCTCCCGAACCTTCATACTAATTTCTTTCATAACTTTCACCTACATTAAGCTCACATTTCAAAGGTTTCTCGATCGATAATGCCTACGATAATGGCATCTATTGGAATATTATTCTTCGCCAAACCTTGCCGGGCAGAGGAACCGCTAGCCACCATGACGATCTCGCTTTCTCCAGCTCCGATCTGGTCCGCTGCGATGAGAGAATTCCCAAATTCCGTTAGCCTTACTGAGCCGTCCGCATCATAGGAGAGGGTTAAGGGTTGGACGACTAGAAACTTCAGACCACGTAAGGATTCATCTTTACGTGTTGACCACACATTGCCAATAACGCGAGCTAAAATCATAGTCTCCCCTCCATCTCCTGACGCAAATCAATACGACGCATCTTTAAGGTATCTCGGGCCAGTGGAGAAATGACCGTTAATCTTTTTACAATGACAATCGATTCTTCCGGAAACCCATACGCATCTTTATCCGCTAAATATTTCTTTTCATAGCGAATCCCTTCTTGTGCGGGACCGTCCATTGAAACGCCTGTCTCTTCACCTGCCATCCGTCTTTTCCCAACCGAAGGCGCTCTGTCCGTGTCTTGATCCTTAATCATGCCGCGTTCATCTTCTAAAGTTGGATAAATCAAGACACCGTAGGACTGCAAATCCTTAAGATATCCTTCATAGAGTTCACGGTATGTTGGAGGGGTTTGCAAGGTAAACCCCAGACGCTCCGTAACTAACACGAGGGGTATACCTCGAGTTATCCCACGTCCGATGATCTCACACAGAGGATTATCCCGTATACCTAATGCTGCTTTAGCCAATGTATTGGGAGAACACGCCGGTATCATAATTTTTTGCCAATCTCCTTTGGACAAAGCATCTTGAGGAGTAATCCAATTCATACCCTCGGGTATACCCGGTTTAGTTGCCGATACACTTGTACTAGGTAAAATGTGCAGCGTATATTCCGCTCCCCAGCGAAGTTTTACGGCCTTTAAAGTTTGTTCAAGATCCGGAACAAAATTCAGTATAACTAAACCATCCGGTTTAACCGCCATAGTACTTTCGTTAGTTCCTGGCATTAGCCTTTGAAAATCGGGCTCAGACAGGATACGACGTACGATTTGGTTGATAAGTTCTTCATTCATAGCTTATACCTCCATGAGCAGACCCTGGCTCTTCGCGTCGATAAAAGCTGCATTGGCCTCATCCAAATCTAGATGCATTTCCTTCCGGTAATGTTCACTAACTCGGATTAAAACATCTTCAAAGACCATCGGGCGTTCACTTTGAACTTGAACCCGAACCCGGTCCCCATCTTTCAGTGACCACTCATCTGCTTCATCGGTGTGTAAGTGAATATGACGACGGGCTACCATCACACCCGACTCCAGTTCAACGTTTCCTGATGGCCCGACAATCTGAAGACTAGAGGTTCCATCAGGTTGCCCAGAATCCCGGATAACGGGCTTTATCCCTAACTTATGACAATCCGTTACACTGATCTCTACTTGGGTATTTTTCCTTAGCGGGCCCAACACACGTACCCTCTCGAGGCATCCTTTGGGACCAACCATGGTGACCATTTCTTGGGCTGCAAACTGACCTGGTTGAGATAGCTCTTTCTGGATAGTTAACGCATAGTTTTCTCCGAACAGAACGAATAAATCGTCTTTTGAGAGATGTAGATGACGATTTGAAGTTCCAATCGGAACTCTTTTTCCCATTTGAACCTTACCTTGAACCTCACAGGCTAGAATATACAGGGCACTGGACAATCGGTTTAAAGCCTGAATCAGATCTGTGCGGCTACATACCCCCACCTCATTGATGAAAGCCCTGTTAGCGTACAGTTCAACTTCTCGCGACTTTGCTCTCAGATGATGGAGCTTAGATACAACTTTCCCATGGGTATAGCTCAATGGCGCGTGTTCCACCCCAAAATACTTTAGGGGATTATGTGACTGTTCCCTTAGTTCCTCCGGTTTCAGTCCGATAAGGGTTGCCCATTGAAACGGTTCTTCTTTCACCTCACTGGCCATGAGTTGCCGGGCGAATGCCAAGATTTCCTCTAACTTCAGAATCAATTTTTCTTCGCCTTCTTGTGCAAAGAAGCCTTGAACCTCGACCAATTCACACTGAAATAAATCGAGTTGTCCTCGATAGGCAATCACCGGGTGAGTTTTTGTGACCAAAACCCCGCTACGCAGATGGGTCATATGTTCCAGTTTGACCTCTTGAACACCTTGATCTTTTTTCAAAGCATTGAGCTTTTCTGAAAAGGGTTTTTGCCGCACGTTACCTTCAATTTGAACATCAATTCCCTTGGATCGAATAAAATCCCTCGCTGAAGGAGTTATAACGCTCCCATGCGGTAACTTAATAACCTGGTCCTTGGTTTTATGCCAATTTGCTCTTAATTCAAATTCCGTGACAATCAAGTCCTCACCTCACACTACAGAAGTCTGAGATCAGATGCCAGCGGTCATAGGACAGAATTGTGCTTCTGATCTCGAACATCGAATATCGGATTTCGCCTATTATTCACCGAAACTTTTATTATCGCCCACCGGCAAAATATACTCGACGTCCTTATGTGGACGAGGTATAACATGCACACTAAGAAGCTCGCCCACTCGCTGAGCAGCTGCCGCTCCGGCATCCACAGCGGCTTTCACTGCGCCGACATCTCCACGGACCATCACTGAGACAAGTCCACCTGAGACGTGCTCTTTTCCGCAAAGCGTTACGTTAGCAGCTTTTAACATTTGATCCGCTGCTTCGATCGCTGGAATTAATCCCTTGGTTTCTATCATTCCGAGAGCAATTACACTTCGTTCTTGTGCCATTTCTTGTTCCCTCCAATTCTATTCGTTGTTCAACCTTCGTGGTTCGAACTTTACCTCACGTTATGACGTTCAGCATTTGATGCTGTTCAGATGCTTCATGACTTGGTCGACGATCTCTTGGACCAATTGGGCATCACTTTGCGCAGTCGGCGCGGTTGGGTTCGACGCTGCTGGAGTCATCCCCTCAACTTTCATGGGTTCCACCGGTTTACGTTCTGGTATCCGTTGATGCCAAGCAACCCTTTTAATGTTAATTAAGTGAAGAGGGGTTACATTTTCTGAGACACTCGACCCTGCCCAGGTCCCACACCCTAAAGTAAAGGACGGTGACAAGCCGGTTGTCGCCCCAACCCCGCCCATTGCTGCAGGAGTGTTCACCAGCAACCGATTAATGGGTTTCTTAAGTGCAAATTCTCGGATAATCGCTTCGTTATTGCAATGGATTGCCAAACTATGGCCAATTCCGCCAGCCTCTAAAAGTTGTAGGCAACGCTCACAACCAACATGCCAATCCGCGACTCGATAAAAACCTAGAACGGTCGTGAGCTTCTCATAGGACAAGGGCCACTGCGGCCCGACGCCTGCCAATGGAGCAACCAAGCATTTCGTTTGATCTGGAATGCTAATTCCCGCGAGTTGGGCAATAAATTTTGGTTCTTTACCTACGACTTTGGGATTAACTCCTCCATTGGGCAACATCACAACTTTAGAAACTTTTTGAACCTCTTCAGAATCGAGAAAATACGCTCCATACCGCTGAAGATGAGTTGTAAGTTCATCGGCAATGCATTCTTCCGCCACGACGGCTTGTTCTGAAGCGCAAATCGTTCCATTATCAAAGGTCTTGCCCATCACAATGTATTCGGCCGCCGTGGGCAGGTCTGCGCTTCGTTCAACAAACGCGGGGACATTTCCCGGTCCAACTCCCAAAGCCGGCTTGCCACTGCTATAAGCCGCTTTAACCAAAGCGCTTCCACCCGTAGCTAAGATCAAGGCCACACTGGGATGTTTCATTAGCTCTGTTGTTGCACCCATCGAAACATTCAGAATACAGCCTATGACCCCTTCTGGTGCTCCTGCAGCGACTGCGGCCTGATGCATGATTTTGGCCGCTTCATTCGTACAGCGCACTGCTGAAGGATGGGGGGAAAACACGATCGCATTGCGAGATTTCAAGGCAATCATCGCTTTGAAGATCACCGTTGAAGTGGGGTTCGTGGTCGGTATAATACCCGCGATCACACCCACCGGCTCAGCAATTTCCCAGATTTTTTGTTGCTTGTCCTCACGAATAATCCCGACTGTCTTCATGTCTTTTATCGACTCATAGACCGTCCGGGAAGCAAAATAGTTCTTAAAACATTTGTCGTTGTAATTTCCCATACCTGTTTCCGAAACAGCCATCATGGCTAACTTAGCCGCATTCGCTTCCCCAGCCTCACGCATCATATCAATGATTTGATCGACTTGTTCCTGCGTGAAGTTCATGAGCACATCTTGGGCTTTGCGGGCAGCTCGAACTAAATTTCTGGTTTCTTGCAAGGAACACAAATCACGATCAAGTTCCATTACCAAGCTGTGTCTCCCCTTTAGCTAGAATTTAAGGCCATTTTCCACAACATCCATCACCGCACGCTGGAAGGCCTCACACGCTGATTTACAGGCACTTTGCGATCCGGTTAACAAGCCGCCACCAAAGTTGGTTTCCGTCGGCGGTCCGTAGAAAGCTTTCATGGTGACTTCTGCTGCTTTTAGGGCGGCATCCATTCCGTAGATGGCCTCAATTGGTGGAGCAATCAGATAAGCCAGCGGTTGGCCTTCCTCAATTCCCGCAATTTTGGAAAGATAACTTCCCGTCCGGGAAATCGTGTGCGGAAACCACGCTGTTTTACCTCCATCACACGTGTAAAAAAAACAATCATTTTCCAAGTGTTCAATACAGGCGTCAACCCCTGCGCGCACTTCTGCAGGGTTCGGACCCGCTAGAATTCCGATAATTTCTCCTGATAACGGTCCTGAGGCACGGGCCGCACCGCAATAGAAACTTTTTGCATACACGACTTCGACCTCAGCTTTCTTAGTTGCTTCATCCAAGGCTACGTAGGTAGAATCATCAATGTCTGCAGTAATCATGCCAATGGAGCGCTGATAACTTGTCAGTCCTAACTTTTCGGCTAAATCCGGAGCGACATTGGCAATTAACCTGACTGCTAAAACCTTTGGTTTAATAGGCTCAATCATAATAACCCTCCCTTTTAAACGCCGGATATTTTGCTTATACCCGACGGATTATTTCGTGTTCTCACCATTTTTTGTTTTGGGTTTTTCTTCAAAGAAAGGCAACTTAGGTAAAATCTCCTCAAGTTCAGGATGTGGGCGAGGAATCACATGACAACTGACAAGGTCCCCAACCCGTTCAGCCGCAGAGGCTCCGGCATCTACTGCTGCCTTTACTGCTCCTACATCTCCCCGCACCATAACCGTCACTAACGCACCTCCAACTTTCACCTTACCAATCAAGGTTACATTAGCGGCTTTGACCATGGCATCTGCTGCCTCAATTGCTCCTACAATTCCCCGAGTTTCTACCATTCCTAGCGCAACCATATCATCTCTTATAGCCATTTTGTGTTAGTCTCCTTTCACTCACTCTCTAACGCTTTTACTCTAGATTCACACCAGATGCTTTTAGATCAAGAATCTTTTTGATCAAACTTGCCAAATGTGCTCCTGCCTCTGCCGCCGGAGTACCTGCTTTATGAATATTACTGATCACGCTCCGCTCGCTTTCAACCATTCCTCGCCTGGGATTATACCCCAGATAGGCACTCATGCTTTCGGCCGTTCCCAGACCCGGCCGCTCACCAATGAGAATCACAGCAACTTCCGGTTTCAGTTCTTCTCCGATCGTATCCATCACGGCAACCCGACCACCTCGAACAAAAATGGTCGTTCCTAGTTTCACACCCATACCCTCGAGGCCCTGGATTAAAGCTGGAAGAAGATTGGGGATGTTGGCTACTACCGCTTTGCTGGAAAGTCCATCGGAAACAATAATTTGAACCGTGGCACCTTTTTGACACCCATTGCGAAGAATTTCTAAATTTTCGGCATCAAGTTTTCTCCCTAAATCCGGTCGCGTAAGATATTCATCTTTCGACTGACAGAAAGTTCGGACAGAGACCATACCGTATTGGGACGGGAAATCTTCCGGAACTTCACCAAGTATAGAGTCCTGTGCCACAGCATGATCGGCGCGAAACCGAAGTAACGTATCCGTCAGGGGACGGGGACCGCAGCGCCAAACGCCAATTCGGGCAGATGTTGAGAGCTTCATTTCCTCATACAGAGCCTGATTAGTGGGACTCGGCACTTGTAAATAGCTCTGCAAATCAATTTCCGCTAAATCTGCAATCTGACATTCAGCCAAGATTGGTGCGACTGCCTGAGCCAAAGAGCTGACAGAAAGTTGACTCTTTCCCTTCCCCATCTCTTTAAGCATCTGTTCCACGATCAGGCGAACATTGTCTTCTAAGCTCATTTTCTTCTTTCCCCCTTACCTCGTGAAAATAGTAGCATCACCAGCCTGTGCTGTAAGCTTACCTTGAGCAAGTATCCCCATCCCTTCCGCCCAGACCTCAAACTCTGGTAGCGGCTGAAGGTTAAAAAGCTCTCTTAAGGTTGCGATGTCATGGAAGCTCGTCGACTGGTAGTTCAGCATGATATCGTCACCCATGGGAATTCCCATAAAGTACGTGCAGCCTGCCGCTGCTAAGAGCGTCGCTAGGTTTTCAATATCGTTTTGATCAACCTTCATGTGGTTGGTATAACAAGCATCGACACCCATCGGCAACCCAGTAAGTTTCCCCATAAAATGATCCTCAAGGCCTGCCCTTGTAACTTGACGTGTATCATAAAGATATTCTGGACCGATAAAGCCGACCACAGAATTCACTAAGAAAGGATTATAGTGGCGGGCTAAACCGTAACAACGCGCTTCCAAGGTCACTTGATCAGCACCATGGTGCGCCTCAGACGAAAGTTCTGAACCTTGACCGGTTTCAAAATAAAGGATATTTGGGCCTGTTGCCCGACCCTCTTTTAACCCAAGAGCATAAGCCTCGTCAAGAATATCCTTACTAACTCCAAACGTCTCATTACCCGCTTGTGATCCGGCAATCGATTGGAATAAGAGGTGGACAGGAGCCCCTTTTCTTAGGGCCTTAATTTGGGTAGAAACATGCGCTAAAACGCAAATTTGGGTCGGTATCTTCCACTCTTCAACAAACTGATAAAGGGTTTCTAAGCTGCGTATGGTTGCGGACATTGAATCGTCGACAGGATTGAGTCCAATCACCGCGTCCCCAATCCCGTAGGACAATCCCTCGCGCACACTAGCCAAAATCCCATCGACCCCGTCAGTCGGGTGATTCGGTTGAAGCCGAGAAGCTAGGCAACCTTTTTGACCGATGGTTGTATTACAGTAGGCCAGATTTTGTATTTTAGCTGCTCCTAAAATCAAGTCAAGATTACTCATGAGCTTGGCAACACCAGCGACCATTTCGGAAGTCAGTCCACGGCTAATCCGCCGCAGGTTAGATCCGGTGGTATCTGTTTTCAGAACATACTCTCGGAACTCCGCAACTGACCAGTTTTTAAGCGTATGATAGATCGGTTCATTGACATCAGCATCGATAATACGCGATACTTCGTCATTTTCAAGCGGTACGACTGGGTTCAGACGTAAATCTTCTAAAGTCAGTTCCGACAAAACTCGTTTGGCAGCGATCCGTTCTGCAGCATCTTGGGCTGCAATTCCGGCGAGGATATCTCCAGACTTGATCTCATTCGCTTTTGACAGAACCTCTTTTATATTTTTGAAAACGAAGGTTTGGCCGAAAAGGCGTGTCTTTAGATTCAAAATTTCACATCCCTTCTGTGGATAATTTCTTAATTGGTGAATACTAAGGTTTTGACAATCACTGGCACGGCATCTTCATGCGCTAACGGTTTAGCAATGTCTAAAAAATCGCCCAAGGCAAGCTCAATGCCATCCAAACAAACTAAAGGAACCGAGGGTAGAAGTCTTTGCAGCGTTTGTCCCAAAACTTTGGCAATATCTTGTTGCGCGATAATCACTTTTGGCTCTCCTTTAATTAAGGGAAGTTCACAGGCCAAAGTTTCGGCGAGGGTACAAATCGTTATAAAATCTGTATTGGGCAAGGGGGGGACAACTAACGCGACCGTACGCCGAAGGGAGGAGGTGTAATTCTCCGCGGATTTAAGCCAGGAAAATGTTCCCTTCGGCCCCTCTTCCGGATACACTGCCGGAATATTCCGTAAAGGAAGCGTATTCTTGCTAATTGTGATCGTCGAGCCCGATACATTCACCGTATGTGCCCCAGCGCCAAGTACCGTAGCATGGATTGTCTCCGCTCCCTGATGAACGGAAAACGATGAATAAATACGACTTTCTCGGAACGCTTCTGCCAAAAGAGGTCCGACGTCCCCATGAATCCACCATTCCATGATCCCCGGTAAATAAATATACTTAGCTGCTCCTCCTGAGAAAACCACTCCGTCGAGCAAAACATTCGGTAACTTATTGGTCATCACCAAGAGCCTGTCCTGAGCGAGTAGAGGTTCATGAAAAATGACCCGTTCGACACATTCCACCATAGCTCGAAGGCACCTTCGAATCATGAGCACTTCGTCTCCGCTTTGCGCTAACGATTCGTTCGGGTAACAATGATTCATGATCGTCTGACCTGGAGAAGAGATATAATTTAAGTTGTGGGTTAAAGGATCAACTTCAAACAAGCGTCCGCCTACATTGATACAAGCCGTGCCAATGCACTTACCCCTCTCATAATAGGCAATATTTGTGGTTCCTCCGCCGATATCGATGTTGGCAATGCGAGCATGTAAGCGCTTGGAGAGTGCCTCAGCTCCTGATCCTTTTCCAGCGATCACACTTTCCAGATCTGGTCCGGCAGTTGCTACGACGAAATCTCCGGCATAATCCGCCAAAGAATGGATGATTTCCGAGGCGTTTTCCTTTTTGGCAGCCTCCCCTGTAATAATTATGGCGCCAGTATCGATCTGCTCGGGCTTAACTCCCGCCCTCTCGTATTCTTTGGCGATGATCGCTCGTAATGCCCTACCGTCAACATGTTGCCGATCTTCAAATGGAGTAAAGTGCACGTTTCCCATATACATGATGCTTTTGTTACTAATCTCTACTTTAGGGACTTGACTACCGGGCATTACATTGACCAAGGTAAGCTGCGAAATGACTAACTGTGTCGTTGTCGTTCCAACGTCGATCCCCACACTGACTAATATCATCTCTTTTGTCATGATTATTTTATGACTTCCACATCTGCTATCGCATTGACAACCTCAACCATTCCTTTGGTTCCAACCATTTCTAATGTGATGCTATCATTTCTATAAGTCATTCTTAGACTCCTCTCCCTATTTACACCTTGAGTGGCTATTTCATCCTTGCTTTCAAAAAGCATAGGCCCTCCATCACGCCACGGTCACCCGAGTGAGATGAAGGGCCCTATTGCCCTTTATTCCTTTGTAAAACAGACTTATTTAACCATTAGAATTGGTAGCTTTGTTTACTTTTTAAGATAATTCGTGACTAATTAAAGGATTCCTTCAATCATAAATTATTTTAGGTATGTATATTTTTCTTGGATAAACTTTGCTTGATTTTAAGATCTTTGGCATCAAGATCTTCAGCATCATCAAAGGCTGATTTTGGACCTTTAAACCAATGCCGTACACTAATCAAATACCAGGGGATAAGAAGAGCCCAAACGATTAGCAACACAACTCCAGTAAAATTGAAATTACTCACAGTTATCGGAAAGGACACTGGAAGAATAAACAGGACACTAGCAAAAACTGTCCAGATGATTGCTATCCATCCGATCAGTGAACTCCAAGAACCGAGATTCCATGGTCCGACCTCAAAACGATCTTTATGAATATTCCTCAAGAAAACCGGAATGACATAAGCAATATAGAGGCCGATTACAGCAATCGAGGTTACGGCCGAGTAAACTACTGTGCTAAATAAAGCAGGCAGAGCAAGAATAAAGGCAGAGATAATTGATAAATATAAGGCGTTGAGCGGGACATGACGTTCGTTTATCTTATACCACAGCTTGGAACCGGGCATTCCGCCGTCACGGGCAAAAGCGAAAATCATACGTGAGTTCGAGGTAACCGAAGCGGTTCCGCAGAAAAATTGGGCGACAATCGCAATTAAGAACATTAATGTCCCCACTGTACCTCCTAAGCGCGTATTCAAGATAAAAAGCACAGGATTCGTGGAAGCTAAAGTATCTTTTAACTCGGGCATTGCAACTAAAAGTCCAATAATAAGTAAATAGCCGGCTATTGCAGAGACCACCACTGACATTAAAATCCCTCGCGGTGCACTTATTTCAGCTCCCGCAGTCTCTTCCGAAACGTGTGCCGACGCATCAAAACCGGTAAACGTATAAGAAGCAACCAATAAACCTAGCAGGAAACCATACCAATAAGGAAAACCGGAAGCAGTAAACTGAGTATGATACATGAAATCAATTGGATTGGCGTGATGAGGAGCAAAAAACAGCAACGCCCCGACAATAAGTATAACTCCTCCGATATGCCACCAAGCACTTATGTTATTTAAAGAAGATACTAGATGAATGCCTCTAGCATTGATATAAGCTTGGAGCATCAGAATCAAGGCAAAGATTACTAAGGTCGCAATGGAACCCGCCTGTCCATCAGCAGGAATCGCAGGAATATATTGATTTAATAAAGCATCTACAAACATCGCTAAGCCATAGTCTATCCCTGCAGTTACTGCAATTTGACCGATTAGGTTAAACCAAGCCGTAAACCAGCCCCAGCCCGATCCACCTAATTTACAGGCCCAATAATATAGGCCACCCGCAGTAGGATAGGCTGAGGAAATTTCCGCCATTGCAGCAGCGACTATTATCGCAAAGAAACTCACAATTGGCCAACCATAGGCCATGGCTGATGGACCTGCCACATTCAGCCCAAAGCCAAAAAGTGTCAGTGTACCTGCAAGTACAGAAATGATTGTAAATGAAATAGCAAAATTGGTGAATCCACTCATCGAACGTTCCAATTCTTGTTTATACCCTAGTTCATGCAAACGTTTAGTGTCTCGCTCCATGATCTCTTTAAGAGACATTTTTTTTGTCAAGATAACTCACTCCTTACTAAATTTATTCTGCGTACTCAAGTTTTTGTTTGTTTTCTCGTCTTAACTGTTTCTGAAACTGCTATTAGCTCTATTAAATCACCTCCTAGTCACATGGCTTGTTTCTAACCTAATAGGCCTTATACATTAAATTTATCAATGGTCTGCTGTAATTCATAAGCCAACGTGGAAAGGCCTTGGCTAGCATTGGCAATTTCGATCATTGAAGCTGTTTGCTCTTCGGTAGCTGCTGAAACTTGCTCAGTACTGGCAGCATTTTCTTCAGCAATGTGGTCTAATTTCTTTAATATGTCAATGAGTTGATCCTTTTTCTTTTCCAGACTTAGTCCTGAAATATTCATATCTTCAATGATTTCTTTGCTTTTTGCGATTGCTTCAGCTATCTTCTTAAAACGTTCATACGTAATATTGACACTGTCTTCTTGTTTCTTCGCAATGACTGAACTTTTTTCGATGATTTCTACAGCATTTTGAGAATTCAATTGCAATTCTTGAACTACGGCCTCAATTTCTTGTGTTAAATTACTCGATTGTTCTGCCAATTTCCTGATTTCATCAGCTACAACCGCAAAGCCCCTTCCTGCTTCGCCAGCCCGAGCAGCCTCAATAGCTGCGTTAAGAGCCAACAAGTTTGTTTGATCCGCTACATTTTGAATCATTTGGCTGGCATAGATAATTTTATCAGCACTCACATTCGTTTTAAGAATTCCTTCCTGTATCCGTTTTGCATAGCGCTCTCTTTCGCTAGTTCTAGCGATTAATTCTGTAATGGAAATTGTGCCTTCATCTTTCATTTTTTCAACAGTTCGAGCTGAATTGTTTAAATCAATTAAATAATGTTGATCTTGTTCAATAATATTACCTAACTCCCTAATCTCACTGACACCGTTTTCCGTTTCTAAGGCTTGGGTGGTGGCACTATTAGCAATTTGCTCAATTGTTTTGGCTATCTCTTCGACAGCTTTGGTTGACTCCTGGGATATGACTGTTAGCTCTTGAGAAGTTTTGGTAACCTGGTTCGTTGTTTGCAATAACCTATTTAAAATTTGTTTTTGATTGACATTTGTAGCTTTGATTGCTTGACCAAGAATGCCAAACTCATCTTTTCTATTTATCAAGCGTTCAACAATTCTTTCAATTGATAGATTATTAGAGCTATTTTTATACAATACGACATCAGTTTGTATTTCGTTAATCTCGTTTAACACAAAGTCTGTCGGGATTACGCCTAGGAACTTACCCTTAAAAATTATTGGCAAAACAATACTAGCTATTAAGATCTTTTCACCTTTAATAGTTTCCAGATAAGGCTCGGTGATTGTGATTTTACGGGTTTTCTTCGGAATGCTATACCATGGTTGATTATAAACATCGCTAAGACTAATGACCTTAAGGCCTTCATCCTCATCACGATAAACATAAGCCGTAAAAGTTCCTTTATCATAATAGTCTACATTTAAAAAACTGCTGTCCTGTCCGTCAAAAGCATTGGGTTCCCAAAATGAACTTAAAGCAAGAAATTCGTTATTTTCTATTAATAATCTCTTTTGAATCTGAATAACCATTTCGCGGTCAAACTTATTACTTTGAAGAATTGAGATTATTTCGTTGTTTAGTTGTTCAACCAATTTCACCCCTTTTTCTAAGACCATGTAATCTCCTAGTGATCCTCTTTTTAAATATTCAATAGAGTATTCTAATAACTCAAACGTTTTGCTGATATGCAATAAGAAAATAGTCATAAAACCGCCAATACTAATTAGAAGCAATAGAAAAGCAAAACTAGAATTTCTAAAGATGAACCCTAGAGAAACCATAACCCCTGAAAATACTAGTGACGTCTTGTTAAGTCTAAAGATTACTTTCAAAACACTACCTCCACATCACCCATTTAGTCTCTGAATGAATTTTTCCATCCTCATTAATGCAAAAGAGGATCCTGCTATTAAATGGAAAGAAAAANNTGAAACATAGGGCCCCATTGCCCAACTACTACTCAAAAAAAATAAAGGCCCAATATCTCATCTCAGTTATCCTAAGATGAGATATTGGGCCCCAATGCCCAGTTTCCCCCTACCAAATAGTAAAATGCCCTCCAAGACATCCCAGTAATCCTGGATGTCTTGGAGGGCATTATTGCCCACTATTCCTTTGTAAAGGGACTATACATGCAAACTTAGTTTGTATATATCCACATAATAGTTATTCGCCATTCATATGAATATTCCTTTAATTTCTACAAATTTTCTTAAAAACTTTTATTAGTTTTGATTGCAATGTCCTCAAAGTTCTTTGCTAACCTCATGGACGAGCTGACCTGCTAGTTTTACAACCGTAATTCGAAGGTCCATGGCCTGATGAATAAGCAATTGATGCGCTTCATAGTCATTTATTCCCTCGCGTGCTGCTAGAATTGCTCTTGCTCGGGCGATAAGTTTTTGGCTATGTAACTCATGTTGAGTATTTTCCAATTTCAAGCGAACATCTTGCATTTCTCTCCAACGTGCATAAGCGATTTGGATAGCCGGTAATAAATCTCGTTCTGTTATCGGTTTAACAAGATATCCATACACGTTGACTTTCTCAGCTCGGTTAATAAATTTAGGCTGGCTATAGGCTGTGAGCATTAACACAGGAATGTTCAGGGAATGTAAGATTTTTGCTGTTTCGAGGCCATCTAACCCCGGCATCATCACATCAAGAATCGCTAAATCCGGAGCGAGAGATTTGGCTAACTCAACGGCCTTCGCTCCACTATTTGCTTCACCGCAAACAATATGCCCGACCCCTTGTAACATTTCTTTAATATCCAGACGTGTTAACGCCTCATCGTCAACAATTAAAATAGAAAGTGAGCTCATACCTGTTCCTCCAAATTATGTTTTGGAAAGCAAACCGTAACACACGTCATTCCTTCAATGCGTTCCATCCGGAACTTGCCGCCCAATTGTTCTCCAACTAATGAATCTACGATTTGTAAACCCAAACGTCGCTGTTGCT
Source organism: Candidatus Desulfosporosinus infrequens (assembly GCA_900290375.1). Classification (GTDB taxonomy): domain Bacteria; phylum Bacillota; class Desulfitobacteriia; order Desulfitobacteriales; family Desulfitobacteriaceae; genus Desulfosporosinus; species Desulfosporosinus infrequens. The sequence goes on along the minus strand of OMOF01000032.1, from coordinate 1,948 downwards.
CTGTATCAAAAGGAGCGAGTGGTTCTAGGCCATTGTCACTTACTGAAAGCTGTATTTGCCCCTTCGCTTCTAATATTTCAATAGTAATCAAGCCATTCTCCAAGAATTGAATCCCATGCTTAAAACTATTTGTTAGTAGTTCGTTAATGACTAAAGCTAAAGGAACAGCTTGCAAACTTGGTAAAAGAAGGTGTTGCCCTTCAACACGAGTCTCAATGCTGTGCTCCGGTAGTACAGAGCTGTCTATCAAACCGTTAAGTATGCGTTGAGAGAGCTCCCTCAAATCGATTGAGTCACGGGTTTGATAAGTAAACACATCATGTACCATCGCAATCGAAATAATACGGTTTATGCTAGCCATGAATTCTGCTTTTACAGCTTCTAAATCCGAACGTCGCATTTGCAAACGAAGCAAAGCTGCAACATTTTGGAGATTATTCTTGACACGGTGGTGGATTTCTCGAATAACGGTACTTTGCGCATTTAGTTCCTGCTCTTTCTTGCGAAGATCTGTAATATCTCGAAAGGATACAACACAACCGCTTAATTCTCCGCAAGTCACCAATGGATCAACCTGAAAATAATAGTTTTTATTAAGAATACAAAACTCAACTGGGTTGCGAAGAGAATTTAAAAGTTCATCTAACGAAGAACAATTAAATATAGAAAAGGGGAAATCATGCCCCGCTGCCTCAGACCCATAAAGATCAAGNNGACATAGGTAATTTTATTGTAATTATTTAAAACAAAAATTCCATTCCCAACCCAATTTTCGAACTGTGAACCAGTCGTAGACAAATACATCAAGGTGGAACTCAAACGTTCTGCAGTTTGCGTCAAAAACTCCATATGCTCTTCCTGGCGTAATTCCTCGGAAATATCCCGTTCCATAATCAGTGTACCTATCACGTTGTCATTGGCGTTACGAATTGCGACAACCGTCTGAGCGATGGGAACCCCCTCTTGGCTAACACCTCGCACATTACGACTCGTCCCTCCAGTTTTGAACGTTCGATAAACCGCAGGCTCACTTGTAGCATAGGCCAATTCTCCAACGACACTATGACCATACAATGAGCGATTTTTTGGGCAAGCCCACGCCACCACCACGGCATCTAACCCGTCTTTCAGCTGCGCATCAATAAAAATATCGGTTCCTGTCATTTCTGCCGTATAAGGAATTTGTAAAGCCATGGCTTCCAATAGTTCAATATCGGATTCGACCAAATTCGTGTACTCTAGGCATAATCCCTTAATGGTTTCGCAATCCATTCAACACCTCCAATCACAGATACAATAATCGACATTTACCCATCAGCTTTTGGTCACATCTATCGCTGTGAATCAGTTACCTGTTTTCCTGGAACGTATTCTTGAATCATGCGTTGGTTTTCAATGTCATCTATTCCTGATTCAAGGGCAATTATTGACCAATTCGTCGAAAATTATTAAAATCCTTTTTTGTTTCTTATATTGATAGCAACAGAACATCCCAATCGGATATTTAAATACACCAAGACATACCCCTGAATCGACGTCTGACGTTTCAGGAATATGTCTTGTTTCAGGATATACGATATTATTGCTCACTTATACCCTTGTTCTTTAAAGTAGTTTTTACGAATAATAATATCAGCCAGATCAATACCTTTGATCTCCTCCTGTTGTTCTTGGTTGTTTGTTGCTTCCCCCACATATTGCCTGTTGGCCAAGACCGCAAAATTCTTGTTGGTATTCAGTAAATTTCTTCCAAACACAGTATTCTTATAACTTTCTTCATTAATACCCAGCAGGTAGGCCACAGTGGGCATGGTATCAATTTGTCCGCCCGTTATTCCGATCTCTCGACTTTTCATTCCTTTATGAAAGATAATAAGCGGTATCCGTTTCGTGTCATCGAGCCACCATTTTTCTTGAGGCTGTACTTCTTTTACTTCATCATTATAAT
>OMOF01000291.1 GCA_900290375.1 Candidatus Desulfosporosinus infrequens | reverse complement strand
CGATGCCGTCCCGCGTCTCGTTGCCCCGCCACAGCCTCATTAAAACGCTCTCGTTGAAGCACGCAAGCTTTGACACAGACTTCCAAGCGCTGCATCTCTTGGGCAAACTCTCTCTGAGCCGTTTCTAAAGCCTGTTCAGCTAAGCGGAGACTTGCATCCAAGCGAAATCGCGCCATCATTTCCACTCCCTTTCGCACTTAGCACCAACTACCCACTTCCGCCCCTATGCACCTAACTTTTGTTTAAACTAGCCTGATAATTTCTTGCATTTGCTTTTGCATCTCTTCAAAGCTTATATGTTCCTCCACCCCTTGGCGAGTGAATGCTTGAATTTTCGCCCTATGTGCAATAGCGGAATCAATCTTAGGATTGCTTCCTTGTGTATACGCTCCGATGTCAATCAAGTCCTTCGCATCACGGTAGATTGCAATATGTTCCCGTACCAGCATGGCTAAGTCCTTGTGCTCTGGGCTGATGACATCGTTCATAACTCGACTAACCGATTGCAAAATATCTATGGCTGGAAACTGATTTTGCATGGCCAACTCCCGGGTCAAAACAATATGCCCATCCAGAATCCCGCGCACCGCATCCGCAATTGGCTCATTGTGATCATCCCCATCCACTAATACCGTGTAGATCCCAGTAATACTTCCGGTTTCTGCCATGCCTGAGCGTTCTAAAAGCTTCGGCAAAAGAGCAAAGACGGACGGAGGATATCCCCGCGTGGCTGGCGGTTCACCAACTGTCAGCCCCACTTCCCGTTGGGCCATAGCAAAACGTGTCACGGAGTCCATCATCAGGAGTACATTTTTGCCCTGATCCCGAAAATATTCGGCGATAGCGGTCGCTGTGAACGCTGCTTTCAAGCGGACAAGTGCTGGTTGGTCTGACGTCGCCACAATAATGACCGAACGAGCTAACCCCTCGGTACCTAAATCCTTTTCGATAAAATCACGCAGTTCCCGCCCCCGTTCCCCAACTAAAGCAATGACATTAACCTCAGCACCTGTATTTCTGGCCATCATACCTAATAAGGTACTCTTCCCGACACCAGAACCTGCAAAAATCCCCATCCGTTGGCCACGACCTATAGTTAGCATTCCGTCGATCGTTCTCACGCCAACACTAAGCACGTCCTGAATTCGAGGCCGCAATAAGGCATTAGGTGGTTTATTTTGCAGTGGGTAGGCCGTTACTGTCAGCAACGGGCGCCCATCCATGGGCTTCCCCAGTCCATCCAGGATTCGCCCCAGTAGACCCGGCCCTACAGGCACGGTTAGCTTTTGGCGTTGAGGAAGCACACGGTCTCCCGGAGCAATTCCTTCGAGTTCTCCCAGTGGCATGAGCAAAGTCGTTGAATCCCTAAAGCCAACCACTTCGGCCGGAAGCGCATTTCCACCACGCGTGATAATATGGCAATATTCTCCAACACTAGCCCGCGGGCCGGCTGCTTCGACCATCAAACCAACGATTTTGGAGACTCGCCCTTGAGCCGAAATCGGTTCAGTCTGTTCCACCATCGGAATTAATCGATTCCAAGCCCCCATGTTCAAGCTCCTCTCGTAAGGTGTGTTCCAATTTGTTTAATTGTGCTTCGAGCCGAGCATCAAAAACCCCTTCCTGACACTCCAAGAAACAATCTCCAGGACTTAGCGAATCATCGATCACGTATGGACAAGGCGGCAAATTTCCCTCGAGCCAACGAGCATCCTCTGAGGAGACATGGAGCCTCCAGCCCAAGCGTTCTTGGGGAAGTAGAGCCAGAGCCTGAATGATTTCCATTAATCTCTGAGGCTCGACGGCCAAACAAGAGCGCACTATACGTTCAGCAATTTTCAAGGACAGCTGGAGTAAATCCTCGTCGACTTTAGCATATTCCTCTTGCATCGCCCGTTGGGCCAACTCGAAAAGTCGGTTTGCTTCTTGGAGCAAACGTTTCCCCTCCGTCTCCCCGTCCTGCTTTCCCACCTGGTACCCTTCGGCCTGCCCTGCTTGCAATCCCTCTCCTCTGGCAGCCTCCGTCACCTCTTGACGCAAGCGAACTAGATCCGTTTGGGTCTGAGCAAACATCTCCTGAGCACTCAGTTCCGCTTCTGCTAAGATTAAGGCTGCCTTTTCTTGAGCCTCTGCTAGGATTAAGGCTGCTTTTTCTTGGGCCTCTGCCTCCACAGCAATATCTATCAAACCGGGGTGTTCTAAGTTTGTCGCCGACTTATCCTCTTCTCCTATACTAAGCACCGTCAAGCATGACTCCCACAGTTGAAGACCTTCAGGGCGTTCCACCATTCGCGGTGTAGCTACCTCCACATCGTAGCTTTTGACGACGCGCCTTTTAGTAAATGATTTCATCACTGCCCCCTCTAGAAATGACAATTGCGCCACTTTCTTCGAGCTTACGGATCACCTTCACAATGCGCTGCTGAGCGTCTTCGACATCACGTAAACGAACTGGACCCATGAATTCCATATCGTCTTTGAGCATCTGAGCAGCCCGAGAAGACATGTTGGCCATGATCTTTTGCGCGGCCTCGGGGTTGGCTCCTTTTAAGGCCAAGCCCAAGTCCTTGGTTTCCACTTCGCGCAAGACCAACTGAATCCCGCGATCGTCCAGCATGACTATGTCACCGAATACAAACATTTGCCGCTTGATCTGTTCTGCCAGTTCAGGATCCTCCATCTCTAAGGCGTCCATGACTACCTTAACCGTTCCTGGATCTGTCCGGTTGAGGACATCCACAATACTTTGAATCCCACCCGAGGTCGTATAATCAGTTGGAGCCAAACTTGAAATCTTACGTTCTAGGACTTTTTCAATCTCCTTGAGTACTTCCGGACTTGTCCGGCCCATCGTCGCAATACGCTTCGCCACATCCGCCTGTCGTTCTGGCGAGATGCTGGCCAGTAAAGTCGCTGCTTTATCCACTGGAAGATGGGTCATAATCAAAGCAATCGTCTGAGGATGTTCACCTTGAATAAAAGAAAAAAGTTGTTTGGGGTCGGTCCTACGCACAAGATCAAACGGTCGCATTTTCAAGGAGGTGGATAGACGACTGATAATCTCAAACGCCCGCGTTTCCCCAAGCGCCCGTTCCAAGACTTCTCGTGCATATTCGATACCTCCCTGATTAATATAATCACTGGCAATGCACATTTGATGAAATTCGTCCACCACATAATCCCGCTGTTCTGGTGAGATTCTACCGACATTCGACATCTCTAACGTTAGCTGTTCTATCTCTACGTCACCAAGGTGCTTAACTATTTGTGAGGAATTCTCCGCACCCAAAGCGATCATGAGAATCGCTGCTTTTTGAATTCCCGTTAAAACTTGCGCCATCTAATTCTCCTCCGATAGCCAGGTTTTCATAAGACGAGCAACCTCATCTGGATTCTTGAGTGCATATTGTTCAACAGCTTCTTTGGTTTTTTGTCTCTGGAGTTCTTCAACCGACTTCGTATTTTTCCGCTCAAGGTTTAACTGCGCTTCGTTCTCGGCTACTTGTTGAGCCATGAGAAGTTCGGCATCGGCGACCGTTACGGGATCTGAACCATCTAAGCCCAGCATTTTTTCAGTGCTAGCTTTCTTCGCCCGGTTGCGCAGCAAGACAAGGAAAAACCCTAGGCCTACCAGCGCGGCAACTCCCAGCTCAACATAGCTGACCAGTTGTTGCCGTTTCTGAGCGGCATCCATTGCAGCTTTTTCTTGCTGCAACTCTGTCTTATTAAACTGGATCGCAGCGACTTGAATTTGATCTCCCCGGGTTTGGTCAACGCCTGCCGCAGAAGCCACGATCCCTTGAATTTGATTAAGCTGGGCCTGAGTAATGCTGTCCGAATCTGCCATTACCGACACAGAAAGGCGTTTCACAGCTCCAGGGCTTACCACTTGCTCCTCTTGCGTCGTATCCACCTGATAATTTTTGGTAGCACTCGCCTTTGTGGAGGTGGTATTTCCACCCGGAGTTCCGGCTGGGTACGTCGGTGCTGCATTCGTTGACACTCCCGGTGTCCCACCAGCTGTCGTAGCAGCATTGGAGGAATTTTCAGTGGAACTCTGTTCGCTCACCACCGCGCCCGGTCCATTTGTCTGTGTTGTCCGTTTGATTTGATCGAAATCAAGCACCGCATTAATTCTGACAATAGTCTTGTTGGGGCCCAAAACCCGATCGAGCATACTTTGGACCGATTTTCGAGTGTCCTCTTCGACCAGTTGTTGCAGCTGATATTGAGTCCCAGTCATATGTTGGGAATCCCCGCTTTTACCTATTGCATCCGATAATACATTGCCGTTCGTGTCAACAATCGTCACATTCTCCATTTGCAGTCCTTCTACCGATCCTGCCATAAGGTTGGCAATCGCACGTACCTGATCGTCTCCCAGTTTTGTCCCTGGGACAAGCTTCACTGTCACGGCCGCTGTGGCTGGTTTTTGACTATCGACGAATAGTGACGGGTCAGGCATCACGATATTCACGTGCGCATCTGCTACACCGTTCAAGGCCTTTAATGTATTTTCCAGTTCATTCTGCAACCCGAGAACATAACGTAATTTTCGATCAGCATCCGTCTCCCCCAGATGCATCGTATTCAGACTATCAAAACTGAATTTACTTTCTTGAGGAAGCCCAGCACTAGCTAGCTGTAATCGAATATCAGCCGATGATTGTTGAGGCACCAGAATTGTCGATCCATTATCTTCCAACTTATAATCAGCTTTTAAATCTTTTAACTTAGTCAGTATGGCAGCGGCATCCGTGTCGCTGAGTTTCGAAAAAATCGCCACATATTGGGGAGTGCCAGCCCAAGTGATCAAGGAAATTAACGCAACTGCCACTAAAAGAGGAGCAACGACCGTAATTATTTTCTGTGGGTTAGAAAGCTTGTTCCAGAATGTTTTGACTGAATCTTGAATTCCGGCCCAAGAAAAATCCATCCTTTGCTCCTCCTTTCTTAAAACTTGGATTTTCCATGGTTAACCCACCGAAAAATGCCCTTGAAATGAATTTCAACCTATTTTCTAATGACACCTCAAATTCCTCACATTTGCATTCGCATTACTTGATTGTAAGCATCTAACACTTTATCGCGCACCGATACAGCCAGGGACAAGGACAAACTTGCTTTTTCTAACGCCACCATCGCCGTCGACAGGTCTTGTACCTGACCGGTCGCCAACTGCTGACTAGCAACATCGGCATTCGTTTGTAAAGCATTGACTTGACTCAAGGCATCGTTGAGGAACTTGGAAAAATCCGTCCCCGCCTTTTGAGCTCCATCTCCAGAACTGTAGTTTGGTGTACTCACTAGGCTTGTCGGGGTGATCGAACTCAATGGCCCGATGGGCAGAATAGGTGCTATTGCCAGAATACTCATCTAACCTTACCCCTTTCCAATCTCGAGTGCTTTGGCTGCCATTGACTTACTGACATTGAGGGCAGTCACATTCGCCTCATACGCTCGAGATGCGGAAATCATATCCACCATTTCCGTCGCAATATTGACATTCGGTTGCCGCACATACCCCAATGGGAGTCCTGCCTCAGCCACTTTAGCCGCATCTGGAGAATTGGGATTATATTCCATGCCAAAGGGTTCTTGAACATCGTTAGCAATGCTCGCCACTTGCACTCCATTCCCCACGTTTTGACCCTCCAAGGTTCCCCCCAGCACACTCGTAAACGAGGTCTCTGAGGCACTGGGAACGAAGGTGGCCACTTGCCGACTATAAGGAATCTGATTTCCCGCCGGGGTCAGTTTTCCCGTGCGCGTGGTATTAATATTGGCAATATTGTTGGAAACAAGATCCATTCGCAAACGCTGAGCGGTTAAACCGGAAGCACTAGTGTCGATTGCTCCAAAAAGACTCATGGTTTCCCCCTCCTCATAACACACTCTACGATCGTTCGTCCAATCTCCCCGAGCGGTACAACTCGATCTGCTAGACCAGCATCCACCAAGGACCTAGGCATCCCGTAAACCACGCAAGTCCCTTCCGCCTCAGCGATCGCAAATCCCTCTAAGGCCTTGAGTTCCTTCATACCCTTCGTACCGTCATTTCCCATTCCAGTCATGACCACCCCTAG
>OMOF01000799.1 GCA_900290375.1 Candidatus Desulfosporosinus infrequens | reverse complement strand
GTATAGGTCGTGATATGTGCCAGGAATGGTTTGCATAATATTAACCTCACTTTAGCTATTAATTCATCAATTTGTGATAATGGAAAGTTTACTACCTAAATTAAAAAAATAAATTCATTTCATTTTAGTTTAAAATAGTTATTTTGTATCAAAATGAAATATGTTAAATTCCTTCTATCCAAACTTTCTCCAATGTATTTAATTACCTAATAATATAATCTCAAACATTGGCCTCAACAAAGATACTATATTATACCCCGAGTTTGGCGACAAAATTTTCCAGTAGCGGATGTGTTAGCATCGTCATCGTCGGTTTGCTTTATATGGTTCCTTTAGGGATATTCAAGAAAATAACCAGTCAGTCTGCCAGTCTATTTTGTACTAGTCAAAAAGTATAGTCTGACCTCTGGAGAAATACCTCCTTGTCTGACGTCTGACGCAAAATATCCAAGGCATCTTTGACTTGTTATTTCCTTTCATATGCCTTATTTCCTCTTAAAAGAACATAACTAGTATAACCAGACCGTTCAACGATCTGACAATAATAGTTACAATATCAGTAGGTGGTACGCCTAAAATAAACGGGTGTTTAGGGTGGTGTCACTTATGAAAAAATTAACATGGTTGAAGTCTGATTGATATGCGCCAAAAACTCCTCACCATAAGTAGCGAAACCGATCATTGGTATACCTTCGTATATATTCCCATATTGAGATGTTAACCCTTTATTTCTTAACTCTAAGGCTCTCAAAATACACTGGAAATCAATGATCCCTGATATTGGCCCGAACTCTTCTGCTTTTGCTCTTAACGCTTCGGTCGTATCAGTGATAATATCCGTTGATTGAAGTAATGACACCTTCATGTTTTCTAAAATAGTGCAATAAAAAGCAATGTTTTCACCAATTGCACACCGAGGACTTCTAACAAATATTTCTTTCCCTGATAATACCCCAACCGGATTTATATGAAACAGACTTCCAACTTCTGTCTCTGGAACATTAAGTATTTCAGCATACCTTTGGATTGCAGGTTTATTGTCAAATTCTACAACTTGCCGGGTTTCTGTATCCACTTTAGTTGCCGTTAGTTCTTTATCCAACGCGCAAAAACTTTGAGTTTTAATAAAATCGAACTTACCTTTAGGCTTTAAAAGCACTAATAAGGCTGCATCGGAATACGATTTGCCATTAGTATAAACATAAGTTTTTGCAAACTTGCAATCATCACCAGCAGAACCGCCGATAAAGATCACATCCTGTTCTTTCTTCAGCCATTGACAGACCATCGATAAGAATAAGTCCTACATATTTAGTGAAATCCATATCCTTTGTTGGTTCATTAAAATGTTTATCAAACGATGCAAAAGCTTGCTCAACGCCATTAGCATTATCTTGACTAATGTTTTGAACTAATTCAATTTTTAAATCTTCAAGGACTGCGTCGCTAAAAGCCATTACGACAACTGCATTCTCTAGCATATGACCAGTAACAAGTTCTCCTGCGGTGGAGCAACCAAAAACTTGAGCATGCTTAAAATTTTCGGTCATTTCT
>OMOF01000292.1:1005-8465 GCA_900290375.1 Candidatus Desulfosporosinus infrequens | reverse complement strand
GAAGTCCTCTCTGGTATAGGAAGGATCAACCATGAACGATCCAGCAACACCAATTTTAAGATCATTCAAGATTTTTGCTGCCTTGTATTGCTGCTCAATGGTTATGTTTTTCTTCAAATCGTTTAATTGTTGATTGGTAAAACTTTCGAAGCCAATAAATACCTCCGCAAGACCGATATCTTTCCATTTAGCGAAGAGGTTCGGATGTTTTACGATCGTATCAACTCGAGCATAAAGATAATATTTTTTCTTTATGCCACTCTTGCTAATCAGATCGGCCAACTTATCCATCCGTTGCCAATCACACATTGATTCATCATCACAGAAGAAAACGTTAGGCTCTTCGATAGATTGTAATTCTTTGATTATTAATTCTGGTTTACGGGTCAAGTATTTTCCACCAGTCAGCGCCCACAAGGCACAGTATGTACAACGGTTAATACAGCCTAGAGACGTTCGAATCGAGGCTATAGGCTTCATCCATTCCTCGAAATAATCTTTTCTATATTTAATCGTCAATGAACGGTCGGGGATCGGTAACTCATCTAAATTCGGATGTGGCCTCGAAGGTGTTAGATACATCTCTGAACCAGGAATACCCAACCCCAAGATACTATCAAATCCTTTCTTAGACTCAAGGCATTGTAATATTTCACGTAGAGCTGTAACCCCTTCGCCACGAACCACTAAATCAATATCTTTAACATTAAAATCTTCTGCTTTTACTGTAGCGTGGTGTCCTCCGACTACGATAAAAATACTGGGATTAATTGCTTTTATCCTGGAAGCCATTTCCTTCACAAGGGAAAGTTGATTCGTAAATGCTGTTAGACCTACTACCTGAGGTTGGTAAGACCGCAATGCTGCCTCGTAATCAGATTCTAAACGAGCATCAAAAATCACAACGTCATGGTTATCTTGCTTAAGTCCTGCTCCAAGATATTCTAACGCTAAAGGTTCATGCATAAAGAACGTATCCATATGCTTGGAAGCACTTGGGGGCTGAATCAACATTACTTTCATTGTTTTTCTCCTCTCAAAATTACAACACCTTGCCCGCCGTCGACAAGTACGCGGTCACCGGTCTTTAAACGCCTGGTCGCGTTACCACAGCCTATAACTGCGGGAATGCCCAACTCACGAGCGACGATAGCAGCATGCGAGAGCGGTGCTCCCACATCGGTGACAATTGCACCCGCCCGAGGAAAGAGTGGTGTCCAAGCGATGTCTGTTTGGGAGGTAACTAGGATCTCCCCTTTTCGAAATTGATCTCCTTCCTCTGAACTGTCTAAGCGACGAACTACTCCCTCGAATCGACCCGCAGACCCTGCGGAACCAGTTATCAGATTACCGTTTGGCTCACTGGAATCAGACGTGGAATCAGAGGTGAAGCCATAAGCAGCGTAGATGTCATTGCGTCGCTTGGGATCTGCCGCCCACCGGAACGGATCAAAACGACCACATATAATCGATGGATAGGCAGGTAAAGAAGAATACCTGCTGTGGATGTCTTTCCTGGCAGGGATAAATTTCACTGCTGCCTCATCTCCCGACAGAACATTCAACACCTCTTCAATTGCCAGGAAGAAAATGTCGTCTCCTAAACCTGTCAATTGCCCAGCGCGCAGAGCGAACTTGCGAGCAACCCAACGATCACGCACGTATTCAGAACGAACCGCTTCGCGCAGGCGAGCCTTTGGGGCCACTTTGTTTATACGCCGTTTCATTGATCGCACCTGCCGGGGATGGCTTGTTTCAAAGCGCTTCCAAGCCATAGTAAACTCAGAGCGTTGTTTAATAAGAAGAGCTTCTACATCGATGGATGATTTGCCAAACTGTTCCAATTGCTGATCGAGCCAACCCGGGTCCTCAGCTGGCCGAGGAACAGACAGCTCAAACTCATTGGATCCCCGGTGGCCATACTGCGCTAGATATTCTGTCCGGTCGATTTCTCGACGGGCCACCTTGGCTATGCCAAGAACAGGACCAAGACTTGCTAATAGTCCTGAACCTTCTCTGACGTCCGTGCTGCTACTCAGACCTGATATGAATGTATCCGCATCCTCCGGCCCCAGTAGTTCAATTAGCTCGCGTCGCAACTTAATCGTATAGTCGGAGAACTGAGTCACACTGCCCATTACGCTCCAAACCGTGTTCTGCAGGTGAGGTAAAATCTCAGTGTGCCACAAGAAAGTCAGTTCAACATTCTCGCTTGTTTCATGGATCTGTTTCTGCATTCTTTCGCACCAATCTGCATTCGCACTCAGAAAGCTGGGTAATTCTCGAACCGCCCTCATCTGTTTGATTATTATTCCTACAAAGTTAAAAAGAACGGCTACTTTCGACCACTTGGACAGAGGGATCAGCGGAATCTCCATGCTCTCGGGAATCCGTGTGTATAACAGGCCTTCCAGAAACCGCATTATACCTTGTTTGTTTTTACCTAAAGTACCTAAAACCGAAGCGTAGATACTTAAGTTAAGATAGATACGACCACCAATATTGCCGGATGATTGATATCCTGGTAGCAACTGCCACGATTCGTATATTTGCTGTTGAACACTCCAAGTGAGAGGTGTCATCACCTGGGGGATTGCTTCCCCGAAATTAACGTTCGACCATAAGTAATTGCCAGTCATACTATCATTGCACTCGCCGGTGATAAGATTATGTCCGATCAAGGTCGTCACTGGCCGAGACTGCAGCAAATATAATGTACCGTCTGCGATCGCCCATTCGATATCCTGGGGACAGCCCATTTCCTTCTCCAATCGGTTCCCCAGTTTTGCTAGCTGGGCAGCAAACTTTTTCAGTTCTAGCGGTCCATCATAGCCAGCCCTGCGCCAAATCCCTATTTTTCTCCCCAGTTTGAATGTATAAGCCGTAACCTGACCAGACACCAATTTCTCACCTAACCCGAAGATAAAGTTGCCTGCCATTTCATCGCGGTTCCCAGTCACCGGGTCTACAGTAAACAAAACGCCTGAAATATCTGCTTTCACCATTTTCTGAATAACCACCGCCATGTCGTGAGACTCGTTAATACCTTTTGCCTCGCTGTAAACCTGCACCTCATTACTATGCCGTGACTTGCGCACGCTTCGGATCGCCTTCCGGACTTCATCATCGGTGCTAACATTTAACACAGTGTCAAACTGGCCGGCAAAAGAAGCCATGACTGAATCCTCAGACAGGGCAGAGGAACGGACAGCGAAGGAGCTTTCGCCTCCTCCTTGACGTATTTTCCTAAGGTACGCCTGGACTGGAGCCCAAACTTCCGGTATTAGCTCGTCCTTGTCGAAGGCCATAGGCATAATTATAAAGCCATCGGGCACTGGATAACCCTTTTGAAAAAGATGAGCAAGTGTTCCTGCTTTCCCACCTGCTAAATGCGTCTGTTCAAGTCTCAACTCCTTAAATAAACAAACTAATTGTTTCACCGCACCCCCTCCTTTCTAGATTAGGTTATCGTCCTGCATGTCCTCAATCAGGTCATCATCATGCTTATTCCCCCACTATTTCTTCTATGTTTAATCCTCCTCGTGCCGCGTTAAATCTCGAATCAGAGTTTGTAGCGCCCAATTCATTGCTTCAGCCGTTTCAGCAGAGTTTAGCCCATACCTCTGCTTAAGGGTTGCCCAGGTTAGGGAACTGCAGAGATGGGAAATTATCGCAGTGACCTGTCTAGCAGCTCCTGTAGACAAGCGCGGGGCACTTTCCATAACCAGCTCCTGGATATTTTGATCTCGTTTATGCCTGCTTTTCGGTTTAACATTGTTAATCAACAAAGCGATCGTGAAAGCCTGAACAAGCGTCTCCCTTTCCGCGAACCGTTCAACTGTCTTGCCGAGCATGACAGGGATGTCGTCCAGCGATTGCGGGTTAAAGGGTGCACTCTGAGCCATGAGTTCTGAGGCTTCTTCATAAAGAGCCTCCAAAAACGACTCCCGCGTTGGAAAGTGACGGTATACCGTACCGTAAGAGATGCCCGTGCGGACGGCTACATCCTTCACACTAAAATCAAGGATGCGACCTTCACTGATTATCTCCGCCACTGTATCTAAGATGCGCTCCCGCGTGTTTTCTTTCTGATTACTACGCAAGGGGCTGGTGTAAGAGCGGCGATTAGATTTTCCATCGGACATTCAAAGTTCCTCCAGTTCTCACAATAATTAAATATAGGCTATCTATATTTAATTATGTTTATCTCTTATTAAAATGTCAATAGGCAAAATACTAAACCCTGGGCACGATCACTTGATCTACCCAGGGTTTATGAAAAACCTTCCTTCCAAGAGTGATTTTTCTACAATCGCGTTCATCGTTCTTGCTGTCTCAGCCCTATTATTCACATCATTTGTATAGGACTTAAACACGAACTACCTCACCCCCTTTACCTCGTAGGTTCTTCATATGTTTCTTGATTTCTACCAGGATTTGACTAGCGTTAAAGATTGAGGAATAAGCTCCACTGAACACCCCAATCAACATCGCCAAAGCGAAGACCTTAGTCGATTCCCCACCTAGTATGTACACGGAGAACAAGGCAATCAGTACTGTAACAACCGTATTGACGGATCGCTGCATAGTCTGCCAAACGGACTTATCCACCATATCCTCATAGCTGTCTCCACGCTTCATCTTAGCCTCGTTCTCACGAATTCGGTCAAAGATAACCACGGTATCATTAATAGAATATCCGAAGATTGTCAAAACCGCCGCTACAAACGACGCGTCGATTTGCCATTGAAACAGTGAAAAAAGACCGACAACGACTAAAACATCATGCAACAAAGCAATAATCGCAGAAATAGCAAAGACAAACTGAAACCTAAACGAAATATAGGCGATCATTAATCCCATGGCAATGATTAAGGCCATAAAAGCATTTCGAGTCAGTTCTTGCCCCATCGCCGGACCTACTTTATCCTCTTTTAACCCCAATTTGTCATACTCACCGACCTTGGTTTGTAAGGCCGTTAGCAATTCATTTCGTTTTACTTCTTCAAGTGCCTCGGTTCGAATCAAAGCACTTGTATTCCCATCGGACAATTGCACCGGACCGTCAAGACCAACTGATTTCATAGTATCCGTAATGCCAGCTTGCGTCACTGCCTTGTTGAAGTTCATATCGATCATCGTTCCGCCTTTGAAATCAATGCCTAAATTCAACCCATGCAAAAAGAGAGAAACGATTCCCGGAATAATGATCAATAACGAAATAGCAAACCACCAATACCGTTTCTTAACGATATTAAAATAGAGTAGATGGATCTTCTGCACTTCATCGTAAGTCGCCGGGTGCCCTTTTTCCATTATACCTCCCTCCTAACGCCGAACCAAGTGGTCTTCATTTTTGCGCTAATTCCTACAACTAAACGCAATACGAGCCGTGTAAACGTAATCGCAGTGAACAAGCTAGCGATAATCCCGACTGCTAATGTCAGAGCAAAGCCTCTAATAGAACCACTACCAAAGTAATAGAGCGTCATCGCGGCGATAAACGTCGTCACGTGAGCATCAATAACGGTAATGAAGGCCCGGCTAAACCCGGATTCCACGCCCGCCCTCAGGGATTTTCCGGCACGGACTTCCTCTTTAACCCGCTCATAGATAATAATATTAAAGTCCACAGCCATCCCAATCGAGAGGATGAAACCAGCGATGCCCGGAAGAGTAAGTACCACTCGAAACATCCAAAAAACCCAAAGGACAATTAATCCATAGACGATCAACGAGAAATCGGCCACAACCCCCGGTAACCGATAGAAAACAAGCATAAAGAGAAATATGAAGGTTAGACCGTAAAGACCAGCCCGAATGCTTTTGTGTAAGGAGTCAATCCCTAACGATGCTCCCACCTGACGCTTCTCAGCAATGCTCATGCTCACGGGCAGTGAACCGGAGCGCATGAGCACAGCATCATTCGCTGCAGCCTCCAAGGTTGCATAATGGTCGATATAAGCTTGACCATTGGTAATTGGTATTTCAACCTTTGGATTTTTCAAAAGTTTATCATCCAAGTATATGCCAATTTGTTGACCGACATACTTGGTCGTTAAATCAGCAAACTTTTGGGTCCCATCCGCTGAGAATGTTAAATTCACCACATACCCTTGATTTGAATCCTGACCTTGCCCTGCCCTGGCATCTTTTAGTTCATCACCTTGCAACACAATATTTCCTTCGGGATCTTTAAATGTTAACCTCGCCGTAGTTTTCAGAATATCCACAGCTTTATCGGGATCAGTAATACCAGCCAAATCGACAACGACCCGTTTCTTATCATAGTCAACCTGAACGATGGGTTCGGATACCCCAAGATCATTGACCCTTTTAGCCATAATCGCTTTTGCTTTGTCCATCTCATTATTAGTTATTGGGGTGCCGTTTTTATTTGGTTCAGCCTGTAGTATTAAATGCACTCCACCGCGTAGGTCAAGCCCCAACGGGATACCCTTGGCATCCGTCAAGGGTTTAATTGATAGCCCGACAGCTGCTGCCACCAGCAACACAAGCGCTACCAGTTTAAGGATATTTCCCCGTCTCATCTGCTTTCCTCCCTGTTAATATGATGGGACTTGCCCATGCCGAAACTTATTGTTGTACCAGCTTTGGGTGAGTGTCATTCTTCCAATGATTAAAAACCTTAGATACAACTCTAAATCGTTTACTTGATTAAACAGAAAACATCCTGCAAATGTTTGTAATAGGAAGACACTTACCCCAACATTTTTTGAAGTATCAGCCTTGGCTAACTGGATATTATCGCTAATGGCAGTCTGTTTAATTACTTCATCCGCATTTTTTTCAAAAACTATATTACTCTTATCCAAGATAATCGCAGTTTTGACGGAGTTTATCAATTCCATGCCAGAAGATTTTACATCCACTGATCGGGTTAATGTTATTCCAAATATCACAGAAAGCGCACATAATAAGGTTATAATGTAATGTTTATAGCTTGTCTTGAAAGTCCTGTGTGCTTGCTTCTTTTCAAGACCGGCAAGAATTAGTGTAAAAGCTTCTTCCGACGGTTCTATTTCATTGGTTTTACACAAAAGTGCTCTTTTGATTTGGTTATCAAGTTCATGCATTTCCATCAAGCCCATACTCCTTTCTTGTACTAAAAAACACATTTACAGCCGACTCACTAAGTTCGTTTTCCTTAAATACGTCATGAAGCTGTCTTCTCGCATTATAAAGTCTAGATTTTACAGTTCCCGGAAAACAATCTAAAACCTTTGAAATTTTCTCAATGGTCATATCATTAAAGTAGTATAGTATGACGACTGTTTTCAATGGCAAACTTAATCGAGCCAAAGCTTCATGTATCATCAGGTTGGTCTCACTGGTATCCAATTCGGAATTAAAATCCATGGCTGTGCTTAATCCTTCTATGTTTTGGTCACCCACGAGGAGCAAGTAGTTGTGCTTTTTCACCATCCTCCAACCTGTTC
>OMOF01000292.1:0-995 GCA_900290375.1 Candidatus Desulfosporosinus infrequens | reverse complement strand
ATTTTTTGAAAGCATTCGATAAAAGATTCCTGTACTATATCCTCTGCGATTCCTTTTTGGTTGGATATAAGGTAAGCAGTTCCTAAAGCCTTCTTTCTGTGCAGGTGATATAGCTCGCTAAAGCTGCCCGAATCACCCAATTGACACTGTTTTATTAGGTCGATGTTCCCCATATCGTTCCTTCTTCCTTAACTTCAAACGTTGTCCACCTATACTAAAGTGTATCAAATAGGTAAGATGGTTCACTGTTTTCAAAAATTTTTTTCACTTACAGTATTGACTGCCGAAATAATAATCGCAAAAGCCTCATTCAGCTGAGTTAACACACCTAAAAAATAACCCCGTGCAGAAATTACGAACATATATAAAATTGTTGAAGAACTTTTAGAACCTACCGTTGCCCTCAAACTGGTGGATAAAATCAGCGATGAAGCTCTGAGCCTCGAAGAAATGCCGCAGAGAAATGCTCTTGTTGCCGACGAAAGATTATCCACAGCAGGGATAAGAAAGCTATTGGTAGACAATTATATTATCTTTTATGTTATATCCGAAAAAGAGAAAACTGTGATGATAATTCGGATACTCTATGGCAGAAGAGACTGGCTTACGCTGTTATAGCCTCAAAACTATATACACATTTTCAAAAGATCGCTGGAGCGTTCTTTTTGTTTTTAGTAAATCAAGCCCGTTCACATTGTTTTGTTGGCGTGACTTGTGCCACAAATAGTTTCTGAATCCGTGAAGAATTTTCAAGATCACAGTAATCCCCACACCACTTTGAGCGAGGTGTGGGGATTACTGAGCTTATTAAACATCAACAGCATCTTTTCTACGAAAAATGTTGTTGATCCAGATAATATACAAACCAGTACAAATTATTGACCAACAATAAAATTCCAAATACGGCTTACCCTCTATAAAAACGTCATACACTATCATCACTAGAAAATAGATCATAGCTAAGTATCCCAATATCCTTATAGCATTTTTTAATA
>OMOF01000597.1 GCA_900290375.1 Candidatus Desulfosporosinus infrequens | reverse complement strand
TTTCGCAATTCCAGGGTATAGCTCTTTGGTTATTGCCCCTAACAGGGAGATATCCTCCACGACCATCAAAATGGCCTCTAAAATATATTGGTATCCTTTGACATGGGCAGGAATCCCGATTTGATGCATCATCGTGGTCACTTCGACGTTGAGATTAAGCCCGTTACTCATTGGTGTCAAGATTTGAGAAGTTGAAGACAAATGAGCAGGAGCGGATGATGGCATGGTCTGAGTTAATGAGCGGATACGTTTAGTAAGAAGTTCCAAATCAAATGGTTTAAGTATAAAGTAGTCCACACCGAGCATCATTGCCTGATGAGTTAGAGATTCCTGTCCGAAAGCTGTTAACATAATGATTTTAGGACGGGTCATTATTGTGCGAGTATTAATTCGTTCCAATACGCCCAGACCATCTAAATGGGGCATCACTAAGTCAAGAATAATCAAGTCTGGTTCTTTGGCTTGAATGAGTTCCCAGGCTTCTAAACCATTGTTAGCGACTCCAACTATGACTAAATCTTCTTGGTCCTGAAGATAGTTCTGTAGCATTTGACAAAAATTACGATTGTCATCCGCGATAATAATCTTTATTCCGTTACCCATTCGCTAACATCCCACCTTAACAGTTATTTAGGTTTCCATTATACATTACGGGCCATGTCGAAATTGTAATAAATAAGGTAATTTCAAAAATAAGGCATATGAAAGAAAATAACAAGTCGAAGATGCCAGGGATATTTTCTTGATCTCGCTAGAGGTTTTTTATTTTCATGAGACAGGTTTCCCCTTGTTTCGCAAGGGATTTATGAGATGATTACAATATCTTGTTATAGACAAGAACCTACGTGGTTTGTCACAATAAGTTGGGTTTTAGAGAACTCTAAGAACGCCTGAACTAGGGATGGGTCGAATTGAGTACCAGACCCTTTTTGTAATTCGTTTAAAGCATCCGCCAAAGTTCGAGCAGGTCTGTAAGGACGTTTCGATATAATAGCATCGACAGTATCCGTTATGGTGATGATTCGAGCGAGGAAGGGAATATCATCTTGTTTTAATTGATCAGGATAACCGGTGCCGTCATATCGTTCGTGATGAGAACGAATAATCGGGAGAATTTCACGGGTAAAAATAAGTTTGGAGCAGATATTTTCGCTATAGACAGGGTGCAGTTTCATAGTAATCCATTCTTGATGGGTGAGTGGGCCGTTCTTATTCAAGATGGCATCAGGAATACCTAGTTTTCCTAGGTCGTGAAGAATACCTGTCCGCCAAACGGAGGTTTGGTCGAGCTCGCTTAAGCCTAAAAATCGTGCAAATTGAATTGCCACTTCTGCTACACGTTCGGAGTGTCCACATGTATAGGTGTCTTTTGACTCTAAAGCTTGAATGAGGGTAAAGATCATATTTTGGGATTCGTCAAGCGCTTGCAGTGATTTCTGCAACTCTATGTTTGAAAGTTTAAGCCCATTATTGGTTTCTTCAAGTTCTAACTTTTGCAACTCAATAGTCTTTTTACTTAATAAGTCTCGGACTCTAAGATTGAACATCATCGTGGAAAGAAGCCAAGCTATTACTACAAGAATTGAAGCATTTAAATAATGACCTCTTAAAATATTAAAATTAGATTGGAAGTGGGATATACCTAGTAAAAAGATAGTGTACGAGGAAAGGTATATCCATATACTTGTAAAGGGAATGAGGTAGTTGTTAACAGTAATTATGAAGATTCCTAGGATATAAACGGTAATTTGTCCATGAATAAGCTGGTCATTGATAGAAACAAAGGCTGAGAAAAAGATTAGGAAGTACGCAAAACTAACACCATAATATTTATGCAAGAAGTTTTTGTGTAATGAAGAACAATTTGCAGAATAAAGTGATAGAAGGATGAATAGGAACATCGCTAGTGCAAATATACCGTGAAAGTAAAATAGCAATTTATAAGCAACTGTAGTAATCCAGAGACCTTTGCGATAATTGAGAAAATCGGAATACATGATCAAAACGTCTAATATCAAGAGAGCGGACGCTGAATTTTTTGAGCGATTGATATTTTCGATATTTAATTCTTTAATTAGCTCTAATCTGCAATTAGGATCGAGGCTCTGGTAAGTGCTAAATAGTAAAATAACGTTATTGTAAAATCTAGTTAGAGCCTTTTTAAGTAGGGTAAAGATATTCAAAAAATCACTCCTCCTTATTTTAGTATAAGTTCGAGATCATTAAACAAGATTCCTGTAAAAATGCTAAAATTCTAAACAAATAAATAGGGGATATTTAGATGGATTTTCAACATAAGTGGAGGTTTGGTGTTAATTAATTTTTATATAATAAATGAAGGAGAGAGAAATAAATGAAAAA
>OMOF01000370.1 GCA_900290375.1 Candidatus Desulfosporosinus infrequens | reverse complement strand
ATTCCTTAGCAATATATCCAACCACAGCCGAAGAGCAGATGGTATGTTCTCTCGGAATTCCCAACTCTAAAAGAAATTCACGTAATTCAGCGTCATTCCGCAGCCAGTGCAACTGATTGATATAACAGCTGCCCAATCCCAGCGAACGCCCCGCCAAGAAAAGGTTTTCAAGGGCAAGCGAACAGTCTGCCATGGCATTTTCATAATTCGGCCGATTAGAGGCAATGATGAGCGTAGGCGCATGGTAGAAGAAATGGCAGTCTTTTTTTTGCGCCATGGCTTTGACTCCAAGCTTGCCAAGATAATCGTCGTCAGGAATCCAACGTTGAAATCCCTCCTTCAACAATTCGTTGATCCTGGAAAGAGCTTCTTTATTCTGAACTGCGGTAGACAGCCAGCTTTGATTATTACCCCCACTAGGCGCCCATATAGCAGCTTCCAGCAGGGCTTCCAGTTCTTCCTCTTTAATCTGCTGTTCCTGAAAATTACGTGTACTTCTCCGCGAACGGATACAGTCTAACACTTCATTATGAATCATAACTCTTCCTCCCACAAAAAAACATAAGATATCTTACTTTGAATCATATATTACTTTCACTCATTATATCACCATAATTTGCGCTCATAACGAATGGTTTCCTTAAATGATACTGCCCTTCCTCATTTAAACCAATTGATATCCGCTTGGTGGTAGATTTTTCTCTTCATTTACTAATGTCGAGGTGATATTATGGCAGTGGCGCACAAAACAACAATCGCGTTTTCTTTCGTTTCTATTTCTATCATGTGCTGCTCATATTTCAATTGAGCAGCACATGATACTTATAGGCATATGTCAATCGCGGTCTGTTGTTTTGAATCAAAAAGCAATTATCCGGGAAACTCTAAAAATATTTTAACAAAGCTCCAAATAGCATCCTAAAATTACAAAAGAGTCCCGAAGGATTCTTTACTCAATATTATACTACCACAGCAATTACTCAACTTTCGCAGAGCGAAAGTTTGCTTAGAGCCTAAGAACGATCTATCCCCTGTATTTTAAAGCTATTCCTTTCAAGAAATTTCTGGCGTATTTATCACCACACTCTTTATAATTCTTATGTCCTTCTTTTCTTATGAGAGCGCTTAATTCACCTTTTGTTATGGTAACCCCTGCTTCATTTAAAATATCTATCATATCTTCACTTGTGAGTGTTAGTGCGCTTTTCAATTTCTTAAGCAAGAAGTTATTAGGATTTTCATTATTCTTGAGTACTGGTCTTTCTGGTTGCCCTGGTTTTGCCTCTTGCTTCCCTCTTTTAAATATAATAAAACCATCTAAAAATGACTCCAGCGTACTGTTCTTGCATTTTATATTCTCTTCCTTATTTTCAGTTTCGTCATGATCGCCAACTTCATCATCATTGTAACGGAAAGTTTCTTTTGATTTTATGAGCAACTTTCTCACGGTTTCTTCTGTCAGTTCAACGCCACCAAATTTAAATATCTTTACCATTTCTGTGTCCCTTAAATTTAGTGCATATCTTAATCTAATTAAGATATCATTATTATCCATTGGAAATCCTCCTAAGTCTTTATCAAATTGACTTCCATTATAGCATGAATATTTTCATCAATTTAATTACCCATCAACTGAGTATGTAAGCCTATTTCAAACTCATACTATTTGGAGACAAAACGATTATCTTGTACCCAAAAACGCCAAGGATAGTGTGCTGCTACTCCACTGTTATGAATACCTATTCTTGGACCCACCGCAATGGGTCCAATTTCTTTTCCTTCAGCGATAAAAAGTGGATACTCAAACATCGCTCTCCCGTAATCTTCCTTTACTATACCAAGGGATTTTGTTAATTTTCCTGGTCCGTTTGTTAACTTTAGTTCCTTTTTCTCTTTTCCGCGACGTCGATACATCAGGTCTATTCCGCAACATGGTTCTAGTGCTGTAATTAATACCGCCTCTGGACACCCGATCTCTCCACTAACTACGTTTATAAGGCAATGGGTGTGCATAACATAAGTATAGGCATACCCAGGTGGTCCAAACATTACTTCAGTTCTTCTAGTCCTTCGATTTCCGAAACCATGTGCCGCACGATCTTCCGGTCCAATGTAAGCTTCAGTTTCTACTATCCATCCCGACACTGTACCTACTCTGTTTCTTTC
>OMOF01000834.1 GCA_900290375.1 Candidatus Desulfosporosinus infrequens | reverse complement strand
CGAAAACTCTATTCAAAGACGAAACGGAGCTTGGATAAGCTCGACTGTCTTGAACGTGCGGAGCTCCCGGACGGAGCCCGGCTTTCGGTCACCTGGCCGCCGGTGGTCCGAGTGCCCGTATTCTGTATACGAAAAGCGCCTGATACCAGCAAGCGTTATACGTCACAGAGCTTTATTAAGACCGGTGCAGCGACCGAGGATATGATGGAACTTTCAGGCATACTTGTGAAAGGTCTTTGTAATGAAGTGGCATTAGGTGCCACGGGGTCTTCTAAAACAACCTTTAATAGGATCGTGATTGAAGAACATACGCAGAAGGAAAGGGTTTTCGGAATCGGAGATTCACGTGAGTTGAACCCGATACACCCGCACTATATAGCTATGCAGACTGTCCCCCGTAATGAAAAGCCCATCGGATGCGATGAACTGATAGCACAAGTGTTAACTATGCGGCCCGATCGGATCATTATGGAAGAGATGCGTAATTCAGTCGAAGCCGGTGGCTTCATAAAAATCATCAGTCACGGCCATGATGGGGCTTTGGGCAGCGGCCACGCCAAAAACCCATATAATTTTATGAATCTCATGGTCGTTTGGATGCAGGAAAACGGGATGAAAGTGGAAGAGCATTTTATCCGACAAATGCTCCATGATGCACTGGATTGGTTGGTCTTTTTCAAGCGATTGAAAGATGGCAACCGGAAGGTCATGTCAATGTGGGAAGTACTTCCTTATGAAAAAGACAACGATGGATTTAATCGTCTCTTCTACTACGATGTTGAGCAAAAAAAACATATCCAGTGCGGGAAATTGACCGAACGAACTTACCAACGCTGTCTGGAAAACGATATTGTTATACCAGAAAAATATGTGAAGCGAACGAAAGGAGTCGTTCATGCTTAATGTCGCCTTGATCCTCTTCTGCTGCTGGTTTACGTTCATATTTTTCTGGTTTTCCCCTTATACCAGTCTAGGCCAGGGTAAGCCATGGATGCCTAAAGAACTTCCTAAAGTAAAACTGAGAACCCGAAAGCCGGATGTGGACTTAGAACAGTCTCTGGTGGTTCTGGGTTTAAGATCTCAGAAGTTCCGCCTATGGGAGCTTGCCGCCATGGCGGGCACTGCGTTCTATGAATTTTCGGTAACCAAAGACCTGCTAAGCACCTTGCTGTATGGTCTGCTCGGACGCATGCTTTTTAGAACCTATGTTGCACTAAAAGCAGCCCACCGACAGCAAATGCAGGATGCTCAAACGCTTCAGTTTGTGCGCGGAATAAAAGACAACCTGGGCATTGAAAGCAATCTTTTGGAGGCAGTACGCAATGCCGCCCAGCAGCTCAAAGAGCCCATGAGGGGAGAATTAATCTTAGCGCTTAACAGCACACGGGGTAATCGAACGCTGCCGGAAGCGATTCATGAAGTAGGGGGGCGACTGCACAATCCGGTCTATACCCTACTCAGTCGAATCATGGAAAAGGGCCTGAAAGAAGGTCAAAGGGAAATGAAGTTTGCCTTTGAGCAGGTGGAAAAGAGTTTGCGAGAAGGAGAAAAAATCGCGAACAAACGGGCGAGTAAGATCCGGTCCTATTTGAAAATGCTGACATGCTTTGTCGTTTTTGGACTGGCGACTCCAATGATAGAACTATTGTTTCGTACGGACGTTTGGCGGGAGACAACGTATCAAACCCATTGGGCCTGGAGCCTTGGAGCTATTTTGGACCTATACCTTGCTTCTGGTCTAAAAAAATTCACCCGTCTCTATGTGCGAAGAGGGGGATTGATGATGCGATGAGCATTATAACGATTGTCATCCTGGGTCTTTTGATCAGCATGTT
>OMOF01000246.1 GCA_900290375.1 Candidatus Desulfosporosinus infrequens | reverse complement strand
GCAAAATAGCGTGACAAAAAAATCTTCTTGCTGGGAATACACAAATACTTTATACCAGCGGTTTGAATTTTCGATGAACTTTATATACTCCTTACTGCCCCCATTAAGAGCAATGAACCCGCAAGTAGCAATGCAATATAATTTTTCTTTGTTACTTGGAAATATTTCTGATGCTCTTTTCCCAATAATATTGCTACTATCTAAGCCTATAATATTCTCAAATTCATGATTGACTTGAAGAAAGACATAGTCTTCTGGTTCACCAATCTCATTATATAGAATTCTATGGTAGGCATATCCTAAAGGCATATTATACATAACTGATGTAAGTACATCGTTCACGGGATCCCATCCTTTTCAATAAACCTAAATGATCCGCGAGATCTTGATATGAACTTGTCGTCCAATTATAATATTCTAACCAGAGTTCCAAAATCCTTTTTTTCGACAGATTTTCCCCTCAACCTGTTTGTCCACGAGTGGTGAATTTTGGACTGTTTTGCCCTGTTCTTGTGATTATTACTGCTTGGTATACGGTTCTGACAAGAAAGATAGTGAAACAGAATAATATATTTACATCCACTCCGATCAGCAGAGTCTGATACCGTATCTTTTAAAGTTAAAGTATCTAATATTGGTCGAGGTCCAGCTTTAAATATTGAATTATGCGGATTACCTGGATCACGTAGTGCTAGGCTACTCCAATAATCCTTGAACATAAAAGATGTCCCGCTCCACTATCGGAACGAGGAGAAACTATTTTACCGCAATCAGGAGTAAATTGAAAATAAGAAAGAAGCCTTAATATGCTGGGGGTATGTCCCTCTTCTCAATTCATGATTAGACCGGCTTTACGAATGACGGTGTAGTTTGGTGTTTATTCTGTAAGACGATGATCATTTTCTTCCGCATGAAATAAAGAAGGGTTATTAAGAAGTGATTTAATGCCTTTGAGGCAATCAGAGCATTTTCACAGGTAAAAACCTCACTCGTAAATTTTTGAGCACTTAGAAGGCACTTCTGAACATTCAGTTACGTAATAAATAGTAGGTTATAGACTTCAAATTCAACCTTTTCTCAGAAGGACAGCTATAATTAATAACAAAAAATACTCATCCTTTAAACAGAGGATGAGTATTTAACATAACTAATTAAGGGAAACTTACGGGTATTAAGACACTTTTGTCCGATTATAACAGAAACCCGCAAACCCGCAAACCCGCTTATAATAAAGCTTTCATAATTTGCCGACCGTTTTAATTGGTCGGAGCGACACGATTCGAACGTGCGACCTCTACCACCCCAAGGTAGCGCTCTGCCAAGCTGAGCCACGCCCCGACTTAGTACCCTCATATGAAGGACTGTTACAAGATATCATATTAAGTGAGAAAAAGCAACTCTAAGTTTGTCCAATTACTTCTATCTTTCTTACCCCATTGATTTCTGCCAGACCAAACAAAAGATTTTCGGGGGTATCTGCCATTCCTGCTGTTTCAATGGAAAGCGAGACATTAGCAATTCCTTGCAGTGGAATTCCCTGATTAATGGTTAGAACGTTGCCTTTGACTGAGGCAATGAAATTAAGAACGTGAGAGAGTACTCCCGCTTTATTTTCGAGAATGAGCGAAATCGTAATGATCTTTTCCCTGCTTGCCTCGTAAAAAGGGAACACGCCGTCCTTATATTTATAATAGGCACTTCGGCTAAGCCCTACACGTTCCACAGCATCATTGATAGTATAGACATCCCCTTTGACAAGTAATTCTTTTGCCTTAGCAGTCTTCAAGATGGCTTCCGGCAATATATTTTTACTGACAATTAAAAAATCGTTTGTCTTGTCAACCACCCAATCGCCCCTATCTCTCTCCTCGATCATTCCGTCTAAATGTTCAGACATATTATAAGCTAATCCGCACGAGTTTGGCAAGAACACTAATTCGAGCGCAAACTCGGAAGATAGCGGAGTATGTCAGTTTTGTCATAGTGGGTAAAACGGAACCTAAAGAAAAAGGAACACTAGATCTCGCCTTAAAGCGATGACCCATACGTTCCTTTTCCGATCTCTTAGTCCCTTTAATTATATTAGTCTCTTAGATGTTTATCCCTAATAGATACTAACTAAATTATGATGCAAATAAGGCCTCCACTACCGTCATTAACAATCCGTTGTAAGGTGTCTTGGAGCTTATGTTGGGCATTTTCAGGCATCCGATAGAGTTTATTTTGGATTCCCTCACGAACCAAATCATGCAAGGATTTGCCAAAAATATTTGACCCCCAAACCTTCTTCGGGTCACTTTCAAACTCATCAAGGATATACTTGACTAATTCCTCGGCTTGTTTTTCAGTTCCGATTAACGGCGTAATTTCTGTCGTGATATCTGCTCTGATAATATGCAACGATGGAGCACTTGCTTTGAGCTTGATACCATAATGTCCTCCCTGTTTGACAAGTTCAGGTTCTTCGAGGAACATCTCTTCCAATTGGGGTGTGACAACGCCATAACCATTGATACGGACTTCTTCAATGGCCGCTGACACTTTATCCCATTCCTTCTTACCCTTGCTATAGTCTAACACTAAACGGAGCAAGGTATGATCTCCTTCAATTTCTATCCCCGTGAGATCTTGCAGGACAGTTTTAAAGAGCCCTTCGACAGCGGTTATTTCAACATTGGCGACTCCTGTACCCAAGTTCATCTCTTTAAGAAGTACATCTTGCGCATATTGGCATTCTGTCAAAGCGTCTAAGGCCTGATCAATATCCCGCAAACGCCGTACCCCATCAATTGCTTTACGCACAGTTTCCTCAAAAGCAGCCCTGATCGGATGAGTGCTATCGAGTTCCTCAACCCATTTTGGCAGGTCGATATTGACTTCAGCAACAGGGAACTCATACAATACTTCTTCAAGAATTTGCGTGATATCCTCTTGTTTCATTTCCAAGCAATTCACCGCAATAACTGGTATCCCATATTTTTCCTCCAGAGAACGGCTCAATTCCAACGTATTTTCTGCATAGGGACGGATTGTATTTAAGACCACTACAAAGGGTTTTCCAAGTTGACGGAGCTCGGAAATAACCCGTTCTTCTGCATCTAGGTATGCCTCACGTGGAATATCGGTTATTGAACCATCTGTTGTAATCACAATACCGATCGTGGCATGATCGGTTATGACTTTACGGGTGCCCATCTCAGCTGCATCCTGGAAAGACATGGGTTCGTCACTCCATGATGTTTTCATCATCCGAGGCTCTTCACCGTCTTCTGCTTCATACCCTAAGGCACCTTCCACACTATACCCAACACAATCAACCAAACGCACATTCATGTGGATTGAGTCTTTCACAACTATTTCTACAGATTCTGATGGAATAAATTTAGGTTCTGTCGTCGTGATCGTTCTTCCTGTCCCACTTTGAGGTAGCTCATCTTTGGCCCGCTCTCGCTCAAAGGCATCTTGAATGTTAGGCAGGACCAGGAGGTCCATGAATCGTTTGATAAAGGTGGACTTTCCTGTACGGACTGGCCCTACGACACCGAGGTAAATATCGCCTCCCGTACGTTCAGCAATATCTCTAAAAATGTCTAATTTTTCCATTAGTAATTTCCCTCCCTTTTGAGTGCTGTCCCAAAATTTGGGGAAGGGCCTCCACCTTTTCTCCCCTTCCACCCCCCTGTAACCCGTGGTCTCCGATGACCGGACTAGCACATTAAGCAATATAAGTATATTGACGCTCTTGGGTAATTATGACAAGACAATAAAAAACGCAGACAAGGTTTTTTTACAACCTCTTCTACGTCTATGAAACAAAGTATAAAAATATGTATATTATTTCAACCAACTCATCTCCACAGCTTCTTCCAGTTCATGGCGTTTCCCACGCAACATCAATTCCGCGACTGCCACTTTCGGATCAGCACCTTCAAACAGCACCTTATAGGCTTGTTCTGTAATAGGCATGGAAATATGTTTTTCCACACTAAGTTCGTAGGCTATGCGCGCTGCCTTAACCCCTTCAACAACCATCCCAATGTCTCTCAGCACCGTCTCTAATGGTATACCCTGTCCAAGAGCGACACCGGCCCGACGATTACGGCTATGTGGGCTAGTACAGGTAACTATAAGGTCGCCAACGCCCGATAATCCGGCAAAGGTCAATGGATGCCCCCCTAGGGCTACACCTAAACGTGCAATCTCCGCTAATCCCCTGGTCATAAGAGCCGCTTTGGTGTTGTCTCCAAACCCAAACCCCTCCGCAATCCCAGTGCACAAAGCAATGACATTCTTCAAAGCCCCACCGAGCTCAACTCCGATAACATCAGGATTCGTATAGACTCTAAACTTCGGGGTCATCATCAAATCTTGAACTGCTTCTGCGGTTCCTACATCCGAGGCAACCACTACGGTTGTCGGCATATCCCGTCCGACTTCTTCTGCATGGCTTGGACCCGACAACACGGCAATCGGATTTTGCGGAAGCTCCTCTGTCAATACTTCTGAGAGGCGAAGGTGAGTTCCTTCTTCCATCCCCTTAGCTGTATTGACCACAATACAACCTGGCCTGAGGAAGGGCTTTACCACACGGGCCGCCTCTCTAACATTATGGGACGGCACACTTAAAACAACAAGATCAACGTTTAAAAGTGCAAGATCCGTGGTTGGGAGAAGTCCTTGAGGCAAAACAACTCCCGGCAAATATCGTGCGTTTTCACGTTGCTTCGTCATGAGTTCCATTTCATCCGGATGACGACCGATGAGCGCAACCTGATGACCTGCATTCGCTAACAGCACGGCCAAAGCACTTCCCCAGCTCCCGGCCCCATAAACCGCTACCTTGGGCATACTTTTACTCCCCCTCAAATAGATGTTCGATATTCAATGTCCGTAGTTCGTGGTTCGAATATGACTTAACCACGTCCCGAAACCCTCAAACCACGAATCACCTGCCTCGCTACTTCTTTTCACCGAACCGATGTTCCGTTCCTTGTAATACACGTTGGAAATTGGCACGATGAAGAACCAACACGGCTGTTGCGCCGATCAAACCGAAAAACTTATAGGCGAGCGGTTCTGGAAATACAAACACTGCGATCGCAACCGTGAGTGCACCAACAACCGATCCCATCGAAACATAGCGTGTCGTCCCCACTACTAGGAGAAATAGAGCAATTGCGAAAAACATAACTTTCGGCATTAAAACGGTAACTATGCCAAATCCAGCGGCAACCCCTTTGCCGCTCGGTCGAAAGCCAAAAAAGGGATTCCAGCTATGGCCAGCCATGGCCAGTAACCCCCCAATGATTCCTCCCCAACCTCCCGAATTCCCAAAAACTCGCAGGCCGAGATAAGCAGCTAACGCCCCTTTTAGGGCATCTCCTAGCAACACCAAGATGCCCATTTTAACTCCCAGAAGGCGAAAAGCATTCGTTGTGCCGATATTTCCGCTGCCATGCCGACGTACGTCAATCCCTTTGAATTGGCCCGCTAGATAGGCAAAAGGAATGGCACCTAGGAAATACGTCAGGATAAAAATTAGGTAGCGCAACATGACTTACTCCTTTTCTTCATCTTTTTGTCGAATCACCATTCGGATCGGAGTACCCTCAAACCCAAAATGTTTACGCATTTGATTCTCCAAATATCGTTTATAGGAAAAGTGCATCAGTTCGGGGTCATTGACGAAGAAAACGAACGTCGGTGGCTTAACGCCCACCTGAGTAAGGTAGCGAACCTTTAAGCGCCGTCCTTTATCGGACGGGGGCGGATTGAGATGGAGCCATTCTCTAAGCAAGGTGTTCAAGGTAGCCGTCGTCACTCGAGTGGCGTTTTGTTCAACCACGAAATCGACAAGATCAAGAATTTTATTGACCCGTTGTCCAGTTAAGGCAGAAATGAACATGGTTGGTGCATACTGCATAAAGCCTAATTCTTCGCGAATCGTCTTTTCGAATTTGTTGATGGTCTTCTCATCTTTTTCAACGAGATCCCATTTGTTGACTACCAAAATAATTGCTTTACCTGCTTCATGGGCATATCCGGCAATCTTTTTGTCTTGTTCCGTAACTCCATCCACCGCGTCTATAAGCATGAGAATCACATCAGAACGATCAACTGCCCGGAGAGAACGGACGACACTATATTGCTCAGTTAGTTCATCAATACGCCCTTTGCGGCGCATTCCTGCCGTATCTATCAGTATATAATGCCTCCCTTCGTGTTCAAAGGGAGTATCTATCGCATCCCGGGTAGTTCCTGGTATGTTACTGACAATAACTCGATTTTTCCCAAGCATGGTATTAACCAAGGATGATTTTCCCACATTGGGACGACCGATGACGGAAATGCGTATCACATCCGGATCAAACTCTTCTTCATTATTCTCTGGTAAGTTGGAAATCACCAAGTCGAGTAAATCTCCCGTATTCATGCCGTGAACTGCCGAAATGGGAATTGCTTCTCCTAACCCTAAACTTAAGAAGTCGTAAAGTTGCCCTTCTACCTTCGCAAAATCTTCTACTTTGTTCGCAGCAAGTAAGACCGGTTTTCCAGACCGTCGCAAAGTACGGGCAATCATCTCATCGTCCGCCGTAGGTGGTATCTGAGCATCCACGACAAAAACAACAACGTCCGCTTCTTCCATGGCGATTTCTGCTTGCCTGCGCATCTGAGCGGCGATTGGCGTCCCTTCATCTTTAAATTCGATTCCCCCTGTATCAATCAAGGCGAACTTCCGTCCCAGCCACTCGGCATCTCGGTAGAGACGATCTCTCGTCACCCCAGGCATATTTTCCACAATGGCCACAAGTCCGCCGGTAATCCGATTAAACAACGTAGATTTCCCGACATTCGGACGGCCCACAATAGCTACAATAGGTTTACTCAATAGTTTTACCTCCCAAAGTATATCCAATCACATGTTCTAAAAAAGCTAGGCCATTGTTTTCAACAATGCTCGCCTTACCATTAACTTTTCCCTCTAACCATTGAACGCTCTGATCATCGAGAAAGAGATCCTCATCCGCCTTAAGCATAACACTGGGAATAAGAAACTCTTCCCCTCCCATATCTCCTAATTGAAGGGCGATATCCTGCGCCGTCAGTAATCCTGCGACAGTGACGGATGACCCAAAGAAATCATTGCGGATGGCATGTACCGTGAGCTTCAAACCGATCACTTGTTTCATTAAGCGGTCTCGCAATAATTCGAAGAAATCCTGCGCTGATGTGCCAGTAATCAAATGGATAGGACGCTCTGAGATTGCTTCCGGCAGCTGTTTCCAACCAGCTTCAATCTCAGTCATAAATTTTCGTGCCATGCCCACACCGTTTTCTAATTGGGGGAAATCGTCATAAACACTGGCTTCAGGAAACTCCCGTCCAGCCAAAACATAAAATTCATCGGCGAAATAAACAAGGTGTTGTCCGGTTTGCGCGAAAAAGTTTGTTTGCCAGCTCTCGCCCTGATCCAAGATCTGACGCGCTTCAGGCGCCGTAAATCCGCGCAACGTTGTCAGCTGTTTGCGATAGCGAGTTAACCCTACCGGAACCACAGCAATTGATTGCACAGCCGGATAAAGTTCACCTAACCGTTCGATTGTTTCTGTCAACACGTCTCCATCGTTATGTTCTGGGATCAAGACAACTTGCGCATGAACAACAATTCCAGCCTCGGTTAAGCGCCGAAGCTGCTCTGGCAACTTGCCTGCCTGGGGGTTTCCCATTAGACGGGCACGTACTTCTGGGTTCCAGGCATGGACAGAAATATACAGAGGACTAAGATGCAAAGAAATAATCCGTCTTAATTCTTCTTCACTCAAATTGGACAGGGTGATAAAACTCCCCTGTGTAATCGACAAACGATAATCATCATCTTTATCATAAAGAGTAGACCGCATACCTGGGGGCATTTGCGCTACAAAACAAAACGCACAATTATTACGACAGAGTTTTAACCCCTCAGCGCTGATTGTTTCTAACTCTAAACCTAAGAATTCTCCAGGATCCCTTTCTATTTCAAGCTCCCATAGTTCGCCATTTATCTTTTCAATAAGCAGCGTAAACTCCTCTTCCGCTATGCCAAACTGAAAGTCAATAATATCGTTAAGTTCTTCTTCATTCACTGCCAGAACTCGATCTCCGACTTGAATCTCCATTTCTTCTGCAATACTCCCTGTTTCGACTGCGGCGACCACAAGCCCTTTAGACAAAATGTTTCATCCTCCCGACATTCTAGATCAGGGCATATTATCCCAGCCTCAATCGTTTACAAGTATACTACAAATCTTCGGCACATTCAAAAAAATAACAAATCAGTCTGCCGGTCTATTTTGGCGTCTTTGACTTGTAATTTCCTTCATATGCCTAACGAGCCCGCTACTGGAGTTCTCGTTCTTCCGAGTGATCACATACCCCTACCCGATGCACGGGTAATATAGGCTCCTCGCTCGTTTTTTGCATTTTTCTTTTTAACCAGTGTTGCCATCCTGCACGGAGACCTGCCCAAACAGCAAAGAGTATCACTCCGAAATTCCAAACAAACGCATCTGGAAAATCCGTATGCCTCACGATCCCCTCATTGGTAAAACGCACTAAAGCTTGGTTCACAAGAACGCTCCCTGTGAAAGCAGCTACTGTTCCCCAGTAACACTTAGCAGTCAGCCAAGCAGCTACAACCAGCACGCCTGTGAAAAGCCAAGCTCCATAGGGAATCACTCCAGGATCATTAACGAGAAAAAGGGTTTCCATGCTCTGTATAAAGGTGGTAACTAAAAGAGGTACAATCCTCCGCTTAGCGCGCTGCAAAGCACATACCAAAACAACCAGGCTGACCGCCAGTCGTGCAAAGTGCCAACTCCAGGGCATTGTTGAAGGGAAGACTAACTCTATTCCTTTTCCGATTAGCCAAGCAATAGCCAAGATTAGGAAGAATCGCCGGGAGGCTCGTTTTTCGATCCAAGTTGTGATTCCTAAGAAAAAAATAACCCATTCTCCATAGGGAAAAATCAAAAACTCGCCCTCCTTCCTTATCTATATGTTTCCCAACTTAGATCGAGTTTAGACTGTAATTTTAGGAAGGTTCTTTACCGGATAGGTTGGTGCTTTTGTGCGAAAGCGGGATAGGTTTAAAAGCAAACCAAGTTCAGTCAAGGTAATGACTAGGGAACTTCCACCATATGAGATCAGAGGCAGGGTGATCCCCGTAACCGGTAACACCCCGGTCACTACGCCTAAATTAATGGTTGTCTGAATCGCTAATGTGGAGGTCAGTCCAAAACCTAATAGTCTTCCAAAGCGATCCGGACATTCCCGAACAACATAGTAGGCTCGCGCATACAACGCTATAAAGAGAAATACTAGGAGAAGGGTGCCTGCCAAGCCTAGTTCCTCTCCAACCATGGCAAAGATCATATCTGTATGGTTTTCCGGAAGAAACCCGTATTTTTGCAGACTTCGACCCAAGCCCACTCCAAACAAGCCGCCGGAGCCAAAGGCAATCTCAGCGTTTGTAATCTGGTAGCCAATATTCGCTGCGTATTTCCATGGGTTTAACCATGCCAAAATTCGATCCCATTGATAATGGGTCGGTTGATCCTTGGTGCGATAGATCAGATAGAAAAGCGGTAAGCCAAAAGTTGGACCAGCCAGTACAAACCAGAGCGTCGAGATTTCCGTCTGCAACAGCATCACTGCACTCGTCAACGCGATAACCATCGTCGTCCCCAAATCCGGTTGTTTATAAACTAGAGCCAAAACAAGAGTAGACACCGGAATCAGTATTCCTAATGGAGTGTGCCAGCCTTTGCCTTTTATAACTGGGTATCGGTCTAAAACATGCGCATAAAAGAGCACTAGAGCCAATTTTGTAATTTCAGAAGGCTGAATTGTGATTCCTACGACTTTAATCCAACGGGCTGAACCTTGCGTCGCAATCCCTTTATCCGTGAAAATGACTGCGATCAGTAAGCCCAGACTAATTAAGACGCCAAAACCCGCGAACCTGCGCCAAAACGCATAAGGAACTCTAATGGCCACAAACGCGAAAAAAATTCCGATGAGTACCCACTTCATTTGCTGAAAGACATAGAAATATGTATTTTGTGAAGCGTTAAAACCCAGTACTGCCCCAGAACTTAACACCATTATTAAGCCAAAAGCTAAAAGTGTCAGTGTTAAGAATAAGATTGGAAAATCAATGGGCAACGCCGATTGTCGTTTAGCCATCTGGATCACCTTCCTTCAAAGCCTTGCAGGAAAATGACTTCCTGCACCTAAGAGCAAGAAGTCATTACGCACTTAGTTTAAACACAAGTGCTGGCAGCTATTCCTCTGATTTTTCTGTGAAGTTAGTATTACCAAGTGCATCACCGATAGTTACTGGTTCGCCTTCAGATTGCGAAGCTAAAGCCAGAACATCCTCAGTCTGAGCAGCGTCAAAAATCACCTTGCGAATGCTTAGACTGATCCGTTTCTCCTCAGGCTTACATTCGAGGACCCTAGCGTTGACCCGCTCCCCAACTTTAAGTACCTCCTCCACCTTATTGACACGATGGTCCGCCAATTGGGAAATATGCACTAACCCATCTATCCCATCTTCAAGTTGGATGAAAGCACCAAACGTAGCAATACGCACCACAATGCCTTGAACTAACGATCCAACAGGATATTTTTCAGCCGCTTGAATCCAGGGACTTACTTTAAGCTGTTTAAGTCCAAGTGATAGTCTTCTAGTTTTTTGTTCGAATTTTAATACTTGGACTTCAACTTCATCCCCTATTTTCAGTACCTCCGAAGG
The DNA here is from genome assembly GCA_900290375.1 of Candidatus Desulfosporosinus infrequens. Classification (GTDB taxonomy): domain Bacteria; phylum Bacillota; class Desulfitobacteriia; order Desulfitobacteriales; family Desulfitobacteriaceae; genus Desulfosporosinus; species Desulfosporosinus infrequens. Next base: position 21,699 of record OMOF01000246.1, on the reverse strand, counting down.
ATGCTTAATCCGAGCGTAGGCTATGTCTGAAACATGAAGCAAACCGTCCATACCGCCGATGTCTACAAACACACCGAAATCGGCCATCCTCCGGACGACCCCTGTCACCACGTCCCCCTCTTTGAGAGTTTCAAGTAAATTTCTGCGCTTAATTACCTGTTCTTCTGCCAAAATAATTTTTTGAGAAAGAACCACTTTCCGTTTAGAGGGATTGAATTCGATCATACGCAAGCGAAGAGTTTGACCTAAAAACTGATTGAGATCTTCAACATACCCCAGTTGAACTTGAGAGGCAGGAACGAAACCACGAACTCCCACGTCAACAACCAAACCACCTTTAACAATCTCAACCACTTTAGCTTGAATCTCTTCTTTACTCTCTGCTAACTTTCGTAGACGTTCCTCAGCTTTCTCTTCATCTGCTTGTTGTTTCGAAAGGACCGTATACCCTGCTTCATTTTCCACACGCAAGACCACTGCCGTAATTTCGTCTCCGATCGACGGGAGATCTTCCAAGCGTGTTTTCCTGGTCACCACCAACTCTTTAATAGGAATAACGCCCTCCGATTTCCAGCCGATATCGACAAATATCTCATCATTTGTTATTTTAACGACCTTACCGGAAACCCGGGCACCGAGATGAAGTTCTTGAAAACTTTTATCCCAACTGGTCATATCCATTTCTTCCTCATTCATTTCAGACATCTTCTTATAAACCTCCTCTATGATCCAATCTGGCGTGGACGCCCCTGCTGTCAAGCCTGATGTTCTAGATTCTTGGAACCAGATGTTTTCTAACTCTTCCGCCGTTTCAATCAGATACGTTTTCGTACGTTCAGCACAAATACTTGCTAATTTCTGGGTATTCGCACTATTGCGCCCACCAACGACCACCATAACATCAACTTCTTCTGCTAACTGGCGGGCCGCCTTTTGTCGCTCTGCCGTAGCATTACAGATCGTGTTGTGAACTGTAAGGTCTTCAGTATGAAGTTTTAACTCTTCAACAATCCCCTCAAAGTTTTCCGCAAGTTGGGTGGTCTGCGCCAGAACGGCTAAATGAAGGTAAAACGGAAGTTCTTGGGCTTCCTCTACCGTTTGGATAGGTATGGCATGTTCTCCGGCCCAGCCCAAAATTCCCTGCACTTCAGGATGGAGTTTATCTCCCATAACGATCACTTGTCGCCCCAGTTGAGCAGACTCGGCCCCTAGGCGTTGGGCTTTCTGAACAAAAGGACAAGTTGCGTCCACCACCTGGATACCTTTATTTTCAGCTCTCTGATAGACAAGGGGTGCTACACCATGAGACCTGATAATCAAGGCTTGTTCGGATTTCACTTCTTCTAGGTTATTAACAACACGAATTCCGCGTTCTGCCAAGCGTTTCACAACCTGCTGATTATGAATAAGTGGCCCAAGAGATACCGCAGATGAGGTTTCTACTGTTCGTTCTGCCATATCTAAGGCGCGCTTGACGCCAAAACAAAACCCGGCTTTAGCCGCCCGCTTAACTTTCAAAGCTAGGTACCTCCTAATCGCGCAATCTAAAAAAGATTACTTCTCTATACGTTCTCAAATTCCTGCTATTTTGGGGAAGATATTCAGAAAGGGGACACAGCGGCTAAGTGCTAGCAAATCACTTAGCCTCGGGCAGTTCCAGCATCGCCTGCATAATCCTTTCGGCAATCCATTCCCGATGGTTTCCGACCCCTTCCGGAGCCTTGAGCATCTCAGCTGTCAGTGGCTTGCCAACGACGACCGCAAGGTTTCCCCATCCTTTTGTTAACAAGTGCCTTGTTCCATAGACCTTGATGGGAACGACTGAAGCTTTGCTTTTTTCCATTAATAGGACCATTCCTGGTAGGCCTTTTTGAACGGTCCCTGTCGCTAAGCGTGCTCTTTCAGGAAAGAGCCCCAAGACACGCCCCTCTTTTAAGATCCCTAGAGACTGTCGGATGGCGTTCATATCACCTTGCCCCCTTTTAACCGGGAAAGCACCAAGCTTTAAGAAGATCCTCCCTAGGATGGGTATTAAAAATAATTCTTCTTTGGCCATAAAGGAAACCTGGCGTGGAAGGCTACTTGCTGCCACAATCGGATCCCAAAGGCTCACATGGTTCATCGCTAAAATAACAGGGCCTTCAGCCGGCATATTTTCCACGCCTTGCATTTTCCAGCCCATTAATTTGAACTGAAAGCGAAATATCCTTTTCACAAAACTATAAAGCGTCATTTTTCATCCTCCTGCGTTAACGCTACAATTTTAGCTACCATCCCTTCCACACTGTAACCCGTCGTATCAAGAATGACGGCGTCTTGGGCAGGCTCTAACGGCGAAACTTTTCTTTCTATATCTTGGCGATCACGTTGTTTCATATCATGAGCGACCTCCTCAAGAGGAATATTTTTTCCCGCCTTGACAAGTTCCATCCAACGACGCCTTGCCCGTTCCGTAGGAGTTGCGGTTAAGAAGATTTTGAGATTGGCCTCCGGCAATACATGTGTACCAATATCACGACCATCCATAACTACACCCCCTCGAGTTGCCTCTCTACGTTGCAATTCGACCAAACGTTCCCTGACCCCTACATAAGCCGCGACGATTGAAACGGCACGTGAAATTTCCGGCTTCCTAATAGCTAGGGTGACATTCTCTCCATCACACCAAACAACTCGTTCTTCTGAATGATCTAGTATGATCTCTGTGGTTTTAGCAATTTGGCTGACACTTAGTTCATCTTCGAGCAAAATTCCATTTTTCAAGGCCTTGTAAGCGATTGCCCGATACATGGCACCAGTATCCACATAGAAAAGATTTAATTGTTTTGCTACGAGTTTTGCAACCGTACTCTTTCCAGCCCCAGCAGGACCATCTATGGCGATTTGCAAGGACATTTGTTGTGCCTGTTTCACCCTAAAATCCTCCTCTTATTCATCTTGATAAACTTGCTGCGATCAGGGTAGCAACTATGTTGTTCAACGCATGTAATGCAATAGAAGGATAGAGGGATTTGTACTTGTCATAAAGGTAAACCAGAGCTATGCCCAAAATAAAGCGCGGAAAAAAACCATAGGCTTGGAGATGAAGACCAGAAAATATGGCGGCGCTAATCACAGCTGCAGTCCATTTTCCAAAATACGCTTGTAAACTACCAAATATAATTCCGCGAAATAACGTTTCTTCCACCAGGGGAGCTAAGACACCTGCTAGGAGCAAATTAAGGATCAAAGTATACCAAGTGGCTTGCCCTAGTAACTTAGTATAAACATCTGTACTCGGTGGGGTTAACCCATATTTATAAAGGACAAGGGCATAAGTAATATTGATGGCCCAGGTTATGGCATATAGCCCTAAGACCCTAGACAAAATTTCTTTTAGTGACACAGTCTGCCAACCAAAATCTGTCCATTCCCAATGTCGAAATTTCTTCAGCATATAAATTAATAGTCCAAAAGATAGCTGGGTTATAAAGGCATTCAAATACATTAAAGCGCGTTCATGAGGCCACAATGCCATTATCCTAAACGTTCCGTACGCCAATAAAATGTATACCCCAACAATCCCACCCAAAATCAAAATAAGATCTACCCAACTCAAATTTCGTTTCATAAGAGGGCTCTCAGTCTGGGCAAACTTAAATTCAATTTCTTCGTCCATACTTACCCTCCATCTTTCCTGATTTAGACACATATTTCTTCGCTTATTTCCTCAGACTAACCTATAAAGGGAGGGATTGATATGCGACTACCCGAAACGACACTACAAATTTATCATCGTCATTTTAAAATCCCCTTAGTACGTTATTTAAATACAGTGACTGATTTTCTGGATCCTTGGGATGAGCGGGCTTATCAGTTCGTTGTTCAACAATACCTTGAAGAAACGCAAGATAATGGTATTGTAGGAATGGTACGCCAAAAAAAAGACGAGGATTACGTATATTTGGATGCTGCTATCCGGTATCCGATGGTCATGGATGACGAGAAGGGACCGATGGTCATGGATGACCGAGTGTCCCTGTAGCCACGGATAACAATATCAACTAGATAGTAATATTCCTAAGTCTCTGACACTCGGAACAATAAAATCAGGTGAGGCACTGCTCAATTCTTCAATCGTCCCATAACCATATCCGACTGAAATAACATCAATACCATTGGCTCTTGCACCTTGAACGTCAAAACTGCGATCCCCAATCATTACGGTCTTGGATCTTGAACCTGCAAGTGCTTTTTTCAGCACTTCCGCAATCAAAACATCCTTCTCCACAAATTGACCATTCAATTCACTTCCCATGATAACACTAAAGTAAGAATCCAGTGAAAAATGTTGAAGAATTTTTTCGGCAAAGACCCTAGGTTTTGACGTCGCCAACAAATGTCTACAGCCCTTTTCTTTTAATTGAACAATTAACTCCATAATTCCTGGGTAAAGAATATTTTCATAGAGACCTATTTTTTGATAACGCTCCCGATAAATCGTGATAGCTCGGTCTAGGAGGGTCTCATCCAACGTTTGAAGCAGGATTTTAAAGCTCTCTTTCAACGGCGGACCAATAATCCAACCTAAATCATCAGTCTCAGAGAAGGGATAATTCAGTCGATTTAGGGCGAATTGAACAGAGCGGGTAATTCCTTCCTTAGGGTCTGTCAAGGTTCCGTCTAAATCCCAAAGCAATACATCATAACGCACATCGGCGCCTCCTAACTAATTTCCTGAAATTTCCCGCATGAATTCAGCCAAAAAGGCTATTCTAAAATAAAGGGAGGGATTTCAAAAATGTTTTACCGGCAAAGACAACACTATCATACACATGGTTTTCTTTTTGTTCTCAGTCTTATAGCAGCTTTTTTACTTGGGCGTAAATCCGAACAGTACGGCTATACCATTATATCACGAGGGTGCGGTTGCTCTAATGAAGATAGTGAGATGGATATGATGGACGATAGTAAAACAAGCAGTAGCTATCCACAATAACATTTTAACTATAACTTAATTAATGGTACTTAACTACACTTAAACTCTGAGATTTCCTCGGAGTTTCTTTTTTTATCCGCATAAATGGTTTCACCGACCATTATTCTATTCTCTCCTTTGCCAGGCCGAGCGAGCTATATGCCAGTTCCTGCACAAAACTCCTCTCCAACTACAAACTAATTCTCCTTTAGAGGTGAATTTCCTGCTTTTAGATTGTATCCTGATAAACTTGTGGTGGAGAGACAAGGGGACGGTTCTCCTACTTTTAAAAACAATTCTAGCGAGAGAGAAAATTTTGATGCAACAAAAAAAATGTCTACTTACAGCTAGACATCTTATCTTTCGTAGATTACCAATTCTAATCGAACTATATTCACTTAAGAAACTTATCCAATCCCCAAAACACACTCATCCCAAAAATAATTCCTAGAAAAAGATTTGGAACCAACCGAGCAAAAAGAAACGTTAAGACTCCTGCCCATAAAAAAGGATTATGTATTATGGCAATTGTATCTCCCTGTATCATCAGGTCTGGAATGACTAACGCCGCCAGTAGGGCGATTGGGACAAGTTCAATGAAATCCCGCGCAAAGCCTTGAACATTCTTTCCTTTGAACAAGAGAAATGGTAAAACCCGCGAGCCATAAGTGACTAAGGTCATTAATAAGATTGTCTCAAGAAGTCGGACTGACATGGTCCTCCTCTCCTCTCTTTACAACTTTGGCATCTGCCCTTTTTGCTGCTCATTCTGAAGTGGAAGTTCTCTCCGACGCCACCATGCGCCAATGCCTGCCGCGAGAGTCACACTCAAAAGCAAATATACTTTCCCAGGGATAAGCAGTTTGAAAACGATGGCTAGTAATGCGGCTAAAAGATAAGTCATAAGGTTTTTCTTAGACAGCGATGATATCGTCAAAATAATGAATAGGGCTAAGAGAGCGAACTGGAACCCCGAGAACTGAACCGGCAACCATTTCCCGATCACACCCCCCAGGATTGTAAAAACAAACCAAGATACAAACGCGCCAAGGTTAATTCCTAGCATGACACGGCGACGATTACTTTCCCCGTCCACATCCTTCAATACCCTCGTATTTAGTACAAATGTTTCATCTGTAAGCCCTTGGGCCAACCCTAAAGACCAGGGCAGCGTTCTATTGGGGAAATTAGGAACAACCGACATACTCATCAACAAATGGCGACTATTAAGAATTAATGTGGTCAGGCCAACCATCCCTACAGTTGCCCCCTGATGAAGCATGGCAATCGCAATAAACTGTGCTGCACCTGCATAAACCAAAAAAGACATCAGTCCGGCTTCCCAAAAGGTTAGGCCGAACTGCGTCGCTAAAATTCCAAACGTTACCGCCACTGGCGCATACCCAATCGCTATCGTCAAAGATTGTCGCAAACCAAAGGCAAAGCCTTTTTTCACTTCACGAGATACCCTCTGATTCATTGAGCTACCTTCTCAAGCACGGCCAAAAAATCCGGATAGGATACATCTGCTGCCTCTAAGTCTTCCACGCTGACGCCTTCTTTAGATAACATACCAGCGATGGCCCAGGCCATAGCCAACCGATGATCTCCTAGGCTACTTGCTTGTCCACCCCGCAAGGACGGTTGACCCTGAATGCGCAACCCATCGGGAAGTTCTTCAACTTTGGCTCCCAAGGCGGTTAATCCCTCCGCTACCGAACGGATGCGGTCGGTTTCCTTGACCCGCAGTTCTGCGGCATCCCGAATGACAGTTTCTCCTTCGGCTAGGCATGCGGCCACAGCCAAAATCGGGATTTCATCAATTAGACGCGGAATCATATCCCCTCCAATTTCGATCCCTTTAAGTCGCGCGGGACGAACACGCAACGTTGCCCTAGGCTCACCACAGACTTCCGAAACATCGAGCAATTCGATATCCGCCCCCATAGCTCTGAGGGCGTCCAATATTCCGGTACGCGTCGGGTTTACCCCAACATTCGGCAGGATAAGTTCTCCACGTCCAACCAAACTTCCTAAGATAAGAAAGAAAGCTGCCGACGAAATGTCTCCGGGTACCGAAACATCTTGCCCAATAAGGCGGCCACCGCCCTTAACTCTTACCTCGGTTTTATCGCTGAGTACCTCGATACCGAACCCCCTGAGCATTCGTTCAGTATGATCTCTAGAAAGAGCCGGTTCCTCCACTTTCGTTTCTCCATTCGCTCTCACCCCTGCCAGGATAATAGCTGATTTTACTTGGGCTGAGGCCACGACTGTTCGAAACGCCTGTCCTTGCAGCTGACCACCGCTCATCGTGAGCGGAAATAGATTACCACCTTGCCGACCCATAATTTGGGCACCCATCTGCTTGAGTGGGTCGGTGACACGCCGCATTGGGCGAGATCGAAGGGACTCGTCTCCAGTGAATGTTACAGAGAAAGGACTACCAGCCAATGCCCCAAGCATCAACCGAGACGTCGTCCCTGAATTACCAGCATCAAGTACGTCCGTCGGTTCCTGCCAGGCTTCCATCCCCTCGCCTCGAATCCAAACTTCCGTTCCCTGTCTCTCCCAGGCGACCCCCAGTTGTTTTAAACACTGAAGCGTACTTAAACAGTCCTGGCCTAATAGAAAATTCGAGACATGGGTTTCTCCATGAGCCATCCCGCCTAGGAGAGCCGCCCGATGGGAAATGGATTTATCACCAGGGACTCTAATTTCTCCTTTGACACCGGAGACTGGCTTAATAAACACGCCTCGCATAAATATTAACCCCCTCAGTCATCGATTTGATTGACTTACCGTTTCTAACTGCCTAATTGATGAATCTCCGAACCTCATGTGCCTTGCGAAACGCTGAGGCGATCTCCTCTCCCTCTCCCTGCTGAATGCACTCCTTTAGTTCCTTTATTCTTCGTTCCCAAAAGGTAAGCCCGTCAAGAATTGCCTCGGCATTCCTCACCATAATTTCCTTCCACATCTCGGGAGAACTGTCTGCAATACGCGTCAAATCGCGGAAACTCCGTCCGGCTAATTCTAGGGCCGATTCCCCCTCCTTGGAAGCATCCTGCGTAGCTAAGGTTAGCGCTACCGCTAGCAAATGAGGGATATGGCTAACCATTGCCACTTCTACATCATGTTTAACAGGCTCTCGAAACACGACTTTGGCTCCAAACCCTTGAACGATTTCTACGAGCTTTTGAACTACTTGTTGCGGGCAATCAGTTGCAGGAGTTAAGACATAGGGATACCCCCTAAAAAGATCAGGGTCCGCGACCCCAAACCCAGACTGTTCCGAACCTGCCATAGGGTGACCGCCTACAAAATAAAAGTCACGAGAATGCGTTTGGACATCTCTTTGCGATTTATTGCAAATCTCTGTTTTTATACTTCCTACATCGGTAACAACCGTCCCCTTGGAAATTCTGCCCATTAATTGATCATATCCATTCGCCAACTCTTTAAGGGGTAGAGCTAGAACGACCAAATCCACCTCCAGAAACGCTGGCATTTCTGTCCAGCCTGCCTGAATCCATCCCCTACATACAGCTTCATCAATACTCGACCTCTCCGGATCAACCGCAAAAACCTCCCATCCCATCTGATGCAAAGCACCGGCCCATGACCCGCCGATCAGTCCCAAGCCGAAGATGCAGGCCTTCGGAATGCGAAGGCCTGACCATCCAGGCGTTAAAATCCCTTCTGGACCATCTATCACGATTTCACTTCCCCCAATTTACGATCTAGAACGGAAGTAAGCCTTGCCAAATCAGCCATCATAACTTGGAACTTTTCAGGCGTTAAGGACTGTTTTCCGTCTGAAACGGCCTTTTCTGGATGCGGATGAACTTCGACAATCAGGCCATCAGCTCCAGCAGCCAAAGCCGCTTTCGCCATAGGATGAACCAGTTGCCACCGCCCAGTTCCATGACTAGGGTCAATAATGACTGGTAAGTGTGAAAGGGCATGCAGAGCAGGTACCATGCTCAAATCGAGCGTATTCCGCGTATAAGTTTCGAAGGTTCGGATACCCCGTTCGCAGAACATTACTTGGTAATTCCCTCCAGCCATAATATATTCTGCCGCCATCATCCATTCCTCTAAGGTTGCAGACGGCCCTCTTTTGAGAAGGACAGGTTTTCCGCACTTGGCTACTTCTTTGAGTAGAACGAAGTTCTGCATGTTCCGAGCGCCGATTTGGAGAACATCCGCATAATCCGCCACCAAAGAAACGTCCTGCGCATCAATAACCTCTGTTATCACTAAAAGTCCCGTTTCAGCACGGGCTTCTGCCAAATAGCGTAATCCTTCTTCCTCCAGCCCCTGGAAAGAATAGGGAGAAGTTCGTGGCTTAAAGGCTCCGCCACGTAAAAAAGTTGCCCCAGCCTCGCGCACAGCATGGGCAGTTTCCAAGATCTGTGCTCGACTTTCAACCGCACAAGGTCCTGCCATAACGTGGACCGTATTTCCTCCAATTTCATGTCCTCCAACACGGATAATAGTATCCGCAGGATGAAACTCGCGACTGACCAATTTATACGGTGCTAGAATAGGCACAACTTTTTCTACCCAAGGCAACGCTTCTAAATCAAGCGCTTCAATCCGCATCCGATCCCCAATAGCCCCCATGATTGTTTTCTCTACCCCTTGGGACAGATGTACTTTGAAACCCCCTTCAGTTAACCGTGTGGAAACTTCTTCAATCTGCTCTACCGTCGAACCCATTTTTAAAACGATAATCATTCTCTCCGACCCCTTTCTACCATACTACATTGTTTCGTACAAGTTTCTAAAATATTCAATGCTCCAAGCCCCTTGTCTCGCAAGGTCACTCTTCAATTTCCAACTTGGATGCAAAAAGGCACCCTAAATAGAGGGTGCCATAACTTTTAATCGCTCCCATCCTACTATCCTACTTATCTTTGGCAAGTCCTTCTAAGCGAAGCACCTCGACAAACCCACTGACACCATCCTACATAAGCTTTGCCAAACAAAGCTTTTAATCCATCAGCCAAATTTAAAATTTAAACCATCTTACCATATAAAGGACTGTCCTCACAACCCCTAATCACGATTAAAAAGTCTCACAATCCCTACTTCTTAAGTATCGGAATCAACAAGATCTTTACGCAATGAAGCGGCATTGCGTAAAAAGATATGCCGGATTTCTTTTTGATTTCGTGTCGTATTAACGTGCAATAGCACTCGAACGCAACGCGGAAGTGCACCGGGCACTGGAATTTCCGTCGCACAAAGTAGTGGTACCAACTGCCAACCTATGCCGCGTGCACTAGACGCAGGAAAATCTGCGTTCAAATCCGAAGTAACAGTAAAAATGGCACTGACCAGGTCTTCTGTGCTAAGCTGATTTTCAGACAGAATCAGCTGCAACAGTTCTTGAGTCGCTATTCGAATCTCCTCGGCATCATTATTCTCTACCGTTGTCGCACCTCGAATTCCTCTTACCATGTTCTACCCCCTTTATTCTTTAGGAGCAACCCGATGTCCCAAGCCCACAGCTACCTCATCCAAATGTAATAGACCGATTCCAAAAAAGATCGCAACGCTTAAATGATCGTCCTGACGTGCGATTCCAATCTTTCCGCCGATATTCAAACCTATAGCTTTGTTCATAATTTGACTTAGCGCCTCACGAGTGGCGCCAGCAACTGCCCCTTCATCCCCATGTGTCTCTTGGATGGCCCCTTCGCGTTTGGCTGCGACAATAGCACGTTCTACAATCTTTCGGATTGAACTGATGTACTCTCCACCGTAATCTACCGCTGCGGTTTTAATTCCCAGCCGCAAATATGACTCTTTTAAATGAGTCTCTTCTTCTCGGCTCTCTGTCATAGCCATCTTTAAGGCAGCGAGTGCAATTTTCTTGCTTTGTGCCATTATCACGTTCTTCCTTTCCCCTAAGTTATACTGATGCGCTGGTCAAGGGTGAAAATAGCTTATTAACATTCATCAGTAGTTCCGTATAGCGACATGAAGACCTACTAGTATAAAAAGACACCTTTCAGGTGTCTTTGTTTTGTTTAGAAACCGTCCCACCATTCTTCAATCCTAAAAGTTAGTTCCATCCTACCGTACTACCCTCCTTTTCTTGGCTTCAAGACAAATAAGATCTCTTCGGACTTTTAAAGTGAAAAATTATACTTGAGAGTAATTATAGTATGCCAACGTAGGATTTGCAACCTACGGTCTCACCAGCATATTTTGAATATTTCCTTGTAACACGACTAGCTGATTCTGACGAGGTTCAAGTAATTGAGGATCTTTTTTTATGACTTGTACCCTTATGGTCTGACCTAGACCTGTCCCGTCCAACTGAATTTGCCCGGACTCAACCATTATTTGTTGTTCGCCTTTAGCTAAAGTGGCAATTATTTTCCCGTTTTGAAGCACCCGAATTGGAGCTGCAGGTATCGCCTTTAAAGTCACCTGCCAGGTCTTAACTGATTCGAGAAGCGCAGGATTAGCAAGAGTCGGCAACTCCAATGGAGGAGCTTCGACCTTTGACGCCACTGCCATATAGAATTGAAGCGGATCCCTTACCACACTTAACTGCATTAAGATAAGTAATACTGATGCCAGCACCATTGCCCGGATGAACTGGCGTTCTCCCCGCTGAACTGTGTTCCACACCAATTCCAATAAATTTTCTCTCCGACGCACGTACACCACCTCGAAAAGAGTTTATGCAGAAAGCATATTAATCAGACCACCGAGAGAGAGCATTATCACAAGCAGCACGTCCCGCTCTGTAGCCCATTGCAAACGCAGCCTGGAGGTTATATCCGCCCGTAATACCATCGACATCCACAACCTCGCCAGCCCAATAAAGCCCTTCTACACATTTTGAAGCCATTGTTTTGGGGTTGATTTCCTTAACATCAACTCCCCCAGCCGTTACAATTGCGGCCTCTATGGGCAGGGTCTCTGTAATCGTGAGAGGTAACTCTTGCAACAACCCCACCAAACGTTTTCGTTCTTCACGGCTGATCTGATGCACAAGCCCTTCAGGGTTAATTCTGCTCAAACGGATCATGACTGGAATCAGACTCTGAGGCAAAAGGTCATCCAAGGCATTCTTAAATTGTTTGTTGCTATACTTTTGAAAATCCCGTTGGACTCGGGCATCTAACTGTTCGGGCGAAAGAGCGGGCTTCAAATTAATTCGCAACTCGACTTGTTCTCCTTTACGAAGCGCATCTCCGGCCTGACGACTTAGCGTTAAAATGATGGGACCAGATACCCCAAAATGCGTAAACAGCATTTCTCCAAACTCAGCAACTCGCTTCTTTCCATCCATCCATAAAGTGGCCTCTACATTGCGCAAGGCAAGACCTTGTAGCTCTTTCGCCCAATCTTCGGCTGCTTTGAGGGGAACCAAGGCTGGACGGGGTGTAATCACATGGTGACCAAGTTTTCGAGCAAACCGAAACCCATCCCCATTTGAACCAGTCGCCGGGTAAGAGGAGCCTCCAGTACAAACAATAACTACAGGTGCCAAATATCTTTTTTGACCCGCTCCTCGCACTCCTGTAACCTGCCCATTTTCGACTATAATTTCTTCTACAGCAATTCCTGATCGTATCTCTACTCCCTTATCTGCCAGAAAGGCCTCTAGGGCTTCAACAACCTTTTCTGCTTCATCAGAAACTGGAAAAACGCGTCCTCCTCGTTCAACTTTAGTCTCAACTCCATAGCTGGCAAAAAAATCCCGTAAGACCACATTATCAAAATCTCTCAGAATACTATGTAAGAACCGACCATTTCCCGGATAGTGGCTAATAAAGTCCGAGACATTTTCTTCGTTAGTTATATTACAACGTCCTTTACCTGATATGGCAATTTTCCGACCCAGACGTTCCTTCTTCTCTAGTAATAGCACCTTTGCACCGCCTTTAGCAGCTTGACCAGCAGCCATCATGCCAGCTGCTCCGCCACCAACCACAATAACCTGATATTCGTTCATCAATCTATTTCCTTTCATATGCCTATGGTCTGTCGTACGGCCAAAACTAGTCACTGAGGGTTGAACCAAAAGCCCTCCCAGAAAACCTTGAACTATGCATCTATACAAATCTTACAACATTATTTAGCATTTCTACAAGTGTCACTGAGGTCTTGCGTCATTGGACGCTAACAACGTCACGGGCCTGGATGCAATCAAGAACCGTCCCCACTTGCACACCAACCGGCGTAGGATGCTAAGAAACTTCCTCCCACTAACGCCCGACTTCCTCCTTTGCCCTTAGAACTTATCTATGCTAATATTGACAAAACACTCACATCAATAGACAATACTTGAAAAATCAGGAGGACTAGTTTATGAGTCTTGATCAGCGCACCTTCGTCGCCACGCAGATTTCAGCTGCAGTCGCGTGCAATGCCTTAGCCGCACTTCGACTTGCAGTCTCTGAAGCCGCAAATGTGGGCTTAAGCCCAGAAGAAATCAAGGAGATTATAGCCTTGGCCAAAGATATTCAACAACAGCCTATTTCTCATGCAGCCCATTTAGCCGATCAACTTTTGCGAGAACCGAAAAAACCGTCTCATGATCATGGGGCAAACTGCGGCTGTGGTAGCCACCATGCTTAGGCCAAGGCAGTCATAAGCTATGTTAGCCTTCTATCAGGCAATTCAATCCATTCATAACCCCAATATCGATGTTTTTTTTATTCTACTTAGCTTTTTAGGAAGTGAGCCAACCTACATTGTATCAATTGCCGTCTTTTTTTGGAATGTGGACAAACGGTTTGGATTCAGGCTTGCCGTCTTATTCCTGACCTCCATGGCTTTGAATGGCTTACTGAAAGACGTATTTCACACCCAACGTCCGATTGGCCAAGCAGGTGTCCGTTCCCTCTATCTTTCGTCGGCTACAGGGAATTCTTTTCCCAGTGGTCATAGTCAAGGAGCAACTACTTTTTACCCCTATGTGTGGCGGCGTTGGCGACAACAGAAAGTTTGGCTAGGGATAGGTCTTTTCATGATCATCGGCATTGGCTTTTCAAGACTATACCTAGGGATGCATTGGCCTGGAGACATCCTGGGCGGATATTTATTGGGTTCTCTTATGGTTCTTATGTTTGAACGACTGGATAAAGCTCTGTTCAAAATTCCAATTTCGTTACCTTCAAAACTTCTCCTCTCCATCACGCTCTCGCTACTTCTTTTGCTTGTTTACCATACCCGTGAAGGGTGGCAGATCGTTGGCTTTGTCAGCGGATTCACAAGCGGCTATTTTTTAGAGGATACCTTTCTAGATTATCAGGAGCGCACTCGATTGGCTCCCTCGATCTATAAAACACTCGTCGGACTCACCCTTCTAGGACTATGGGTCTGGCTTTGGCGCCTGCTAACCCAACACTATGCCTGGGTTAATCTGCCTGTTCTTATGCTAGGCGGTCTGTGGACATCCTTTGGAGCGCCCTATATATTTCGCCGCTTCGGTTGGGAAGGCCCACTAAGGAGCGAAAAACCCACGACTATCCGGACCACTAGTCGAACAGACCAGACATAATTCTGAGTTGTCAAAAATTCGTTTACCACATTGACTACAATACTTCGGACTTCCCTCGTGAATCAATATTTTACCTGTCAGTAAACGATAAGACAGCAGTTTACTGTTCAATGACAACGCTTTAGGTCGACAAATTTCTACACAACGAGCGCAGTGAACACATTTCTGAGGTTCATAAATAAGGCTCAAGGACACGATCTTGTCCTCTTGCGCTGGATCTGCTGGTTCTGAGTTCATTACTTCTCGCTTTTGCAACGCGCCCTGCGGACATATTGCTATACATACCCCACAACTTGTACACGAATCCGCGACGGATAACCCACGAAACGGAATCTTCCCTGCCAATCTTTCCGCTAAAACTTCTAAGAGCCACTGACGAGATTTTGGTAGAGAATATGTCTCATCGGCAGCCAAGTTGGGTAGCCATTCCTCGAGCTTGTCCCGGCTTCTTTGCCGCCAACCAGTCTTCTCAACATGTGGAACGACAGCAAGAGGTGGCACCTCTTTAGCCTCTGGCTCTACACCCTCTTTATCTGGACGAACTTGTATACGGACAATTGCATGTTCCGGCCAGTCCACATGAACCTGTTTGAAAGTCTGTACACTAGCGGCACAGGCTTGACGATCTTCACACTCTGCACAAACTCCCGTAATGATCGTTACGGGTTTTTCCTTGGCCAGAAGCATGAGTGTCATCCAGCCGTCCCGATCCAGTATCCCTAGACATGGAATCTCAAAACCACTTGGGATCGCCTGTGGACAATTTAAAATAATTTCTTCCGCCTCCATGAGATAATCATGGAGTTTATCCATCGTCCGATCCACGAAGCCGTCACTTGGGCACACGGCCATACATGCCCCACATTCAGTACATTTTTTGGCCTCCAGCTGCCGATATTCCGAGATGGCTTGATGAGGACAACTCTCTATACACAATCTACAAGCATGGGCAAACGGTTTTTTCGTATTTAAACAATTCCCGTTGTGGTATACCATTTGACATGTCACATTTTTATCCTCACTATCTTAGGGTTTATAGTTAAAACTATTCACGTTTCTATCTTGTATTTCTTTAAAAAAGAGGCAGGAACCACATTATCTTTTGTGTTTCCGCCTCTTTTATCCGTTGCTAAGTCCCCATTCTATAAATGGTGAGTTTCTAGTTCTGCATAATGTAAACCAGTTCACGTACCATCCGTAAGTATATAGTTGGCTAGTTGGTTCTCAACACCAACTAAATGATCTAACATAAGCTTCTGAGCTCTTTCCACATCATGATTTTTAATTGCCTCATAAAGGGAATAATGCTCTTTATATAATTTTTCGGGCGTGCTCTGGTCTTCGTAAAGCCTGCTACGACTGGTCTTCAAGGTTTTCCGCATAGTATCTGAAATAGTATTCATCAAACGGAACAGGATCTTGTTATGGGTAGCCCTGGCAATAGCATAATGAAAATGATGGTCCGCATCTTCACCCAGACGCTGTATTTGAAGATCCATGCGCATGACTTCTAAAGCTTCGAACATCTCACCAATCTCATCTTCTTCCGCTCTCTCAGCCGCTAACCCTGCAGCCTGAACCTCTAGGATCTTGCGCGCCTCATAAAGTTCCAGATCCGTATCCTTTTCAATAAATAGCATCCAGGCCAGGGGAGCAACCACCGACTCAATGTTAACTTGTCTAATATACGTTCCTTCACCAGAACGAACTTCGATCAACCCCATTACCTCAAGGGCGCTGATGGCTTCACGAATAGAGGCACGGCTGACTTGAAACCGCTCGACTAATTCCCGCTCTGAAGGCAAACGGTCACCAGGTTTCAATTGCCCTTCTGCAACGAGTTGGCCGATCTGATCGACAATTTGTTCATAAATTTTTTGAGTTTTAATGGGTTTTATAATCACCCTATGTCACTCCTTCTGAACCTTTGCTTAAAGGAAGAGCTTTGCTAAATTTCACTATCATGGCCTTCTAAATCTGTGACTACCTTCTCTAATGAACAAGTTAAGGAGTTAAATCCATGGTCTTGTTACTTTCCTAGTGTAACATATCCCATAACCAAAACCCAATCTTCTTTTAAATAAAACATGGAAACACTGATTAAACCAAGCACATTCAAGAAAATAACAAGTCAGCCAGTCTATTTACTCAGAAATCAGATGTCAGAAGCCAGATGTATCAGACCGGGGTAGTCCCATTCTGATCTCTGGCTTCTTTTATCCGGCCTCTGGCGACATCCCTCCTTGTCTGACGCAAAATATCCAAGGCATCTTTGATTTGTTATTTTCTTTCATAAAATACCTTAAAGGAATTGAACAGATATTCTTACAACTATTTAGGCCGCCTTAGTTCTTCCTTGCCGACTCGATAAGACTCAGCCAAGATTTGAATTGTGTGCAATACCTCTCCGTCAAGCCTGGCATTTTCAAGCCCACTTTGCAATTGTAAGCGACAAGCGGGACAGCCTGTTGCCACGGTATCCGTATTTGTCGTCTGGATATCTGCTGTTTTATGATCCGATATTTGTACAGAAAGCTCTGGGTGGACAAGGCTGAAGGAGCCAGCCATACCACAGCAACGGCCAGCTTCTTTCATCTCAATCAGTTCCACACCGGGAATACTTTTAAGAATTTCGCGCGGTTCTTTACTAATCCCCTGTCCACGGTTTAAGTGACAAGGGTCATGATAGGTCACTTTACGTGCTACTCGTCCCAAACCGTCCTTTTTAAAAGGAACTTGATGAATCAAGAACTCTGAAATATCATACGATTTTTTCGCCCACTTATCCGCCAAGGCTTTAAGTTCCGGATCATTCTCCAGCAACTCACCAAAAACATGCTTCCAAGCAGTACCACCAGAAGAACAGGCAACTACTAGGGCATCTGCTCCCATCCTCTCAAACGCCCTTAAATTACGCTTAGCCAAAGTACGTGCTGAGCCCACATCTCCATTGACCGAGGCTGGGATACCACAGCAGGCCTGGAACCTTGGAATGACAACTTCAATGTCGTTTTCCGTCAGCACCTCGACCACGGCTCTACCAATGTCAGTATAGAAATAGTTGATCATACAGCCTGTGAAGAACCCCACTCTCATCTTTGGGTTCTTCACGGTAATCACTTCAGGTAACTCGGAACGCAAGGTCTTCTTGGACAACATGGGGAACACTTTTTCCTTGCCGATTCCGATATCAACGCGCATCCGTGCTAATTTGCTGTGTCGATCTGGAATGTTTTTTAAGGCCACACCCTGAAAGATACTTCCGGCCTTCATCCCGAAATCAAACACCCGCTGCATCTTTAACGCCGTGAAGGCAATCTTTTTGACCGGATGGAGCCCTTTTTTACGGACGGCCTCTGCCCTGGCTGCAAGAATTATTTTATCAAATCTAACCCCACAGGGACAGTTGGTATTACAAGCCATGCAGGTCGTACATAGGGAGAAACGATCCGCCATGCCCTCCGTCATCGTTATCTCCCCAGAGAGAAGGTATTCTACTAAGCTAATCTTTCCTCTAGCCACTGCAACTTCTTGGCGTGTTTCCTTATAAATGGGGCATACCGCCATGCAGTTTCCGCATTTCATACATTTATGGAGTTCTTCGGTAATCGAATCCAGCGAATTATATACGGACACGATCAGTCCCTCCTTACTAGCTTCCCGGGATTTAGAATATAGTCGGGATCTAGAGCTTCTTTAATATGCCGCAAAGCAGCCACACCGGCTTCTCCAAACTCCCAAGCCAAATACTTCATTTTAGCGATGCCAATCCCATGTTCACCGGAAAGGGTTCCCCCTAAAGCTATAGCTACTTGGAAAATTTCGTCCACGGCCAGATGCACTCGTTTCATTTCTTCCAAGTCACGTTCATCGGTCAAAATCGTGGGATGCAAATTCCCGTCTCCGGCATGCCCGAACGTGGCAATTTGCAGATTGTGTTTTGTTGCAATTCGACGGATTGCTTTAAGCATATCGGGAATTTTACTTCGTGGAACGGTCGCATCTTCAAGTACGGTTGTCGGCCTTTTTTGAGCGAGAGCTGGTAGTGCGCTGCGACGAGCCAACCACAAAAGGTCGCGCTCTTGATCATCTTTAGCGATTTTTACCTGCACAGCCCCTTCTTCGTTCAAAATCCGTTCCACCAAAACAGCTTCCCTTTCGACAACTTCTTGGTAGCCATCGACTTCACACAAAAGAACCGCTTCGGCATCGAGCGGCAGTCCCGCATGCACAAAGTTTTCCACGGTCTGAATCGTCACGTTATCCATAATCTCTAGGGTGGCCGGAATAACCTTGTTGCGAATAATAGCCGCGATGGCCTTTCCCGCTTTATCAACATCATCGAAAACAGCTAGGATACTTTTACGAGCTTCAGGAGCTGGAATTAATTTGACAATGATTTCGGTTATAATTCCCAACGTTCCTTCAGCCCCCGTAAAGAGAGCCACTAAATCATACCCAGTGACGTTCTTGACCGTTTTTCCGCCCCAGCGAATGACTTCCCCATTCGCCAGGACCAATTGCAAACCCATAATATAATGTTTAGTTACACCGTATTTCAGGCCACGCAAGCCACCCGAACACTCCGATACCGAGCCACCCATCGTTGCAGTGGTAACTGTTCCAGGATCCGGCGGATACAATAAGCCAAGTTTTGCTGCTTCATTATTAAGAGCCTGGATAATTACCCCAGGTTGAACGGTTGCCGTTAAATTGTCCTGGTCTACTTCCAGAATTTTGTTGAGGTTAAGCATCGAGAGAACGATACCTCCTTCAGTGGGAATGGTTCCTCCACTGAGGTTTGTTCCCGAACCACGCGGATAGATAGGAACATGGTAGCGCATGGCAATTTTTACGACCTCAGCGACCTGTTCTGTAGACAGGGGCGAAACCACAACATCGGGCGTATGGTGTTTCATCGCCGCGGTTGCGTCATAAGCATAAGTCAGTAAATCCTCCTGCTCAGTGAGGACGTTTTCTCGGCCGAGCACTTGGACGAGTTCTTGCAAAATTTCATGAGCTAACATCTTTCTAACCTCCTTAAAACTTTTAGCTCGCGGCCTACCTGTCAGACCACATAACTATATATTAATCCAAATATCGACATAAATCAATACCCTTATATCCTTGTTGTCAAAGTATTGTGGGAAGGGATAAAAAACAACCCTTTTCCACAATACTTCACTTTACTAATTTTAGCGTGCCAACGCTGCAACTGTCGGAATCATACCTGGATAAAAATACGTTTGTAAATAGATTAGGATACCTACAAAAACCAAGAGGAGTAGGGAATGTTTAAAGGTGAAACGAAAGAGATCCGATTCTCTACCCACCAAACCTGTCGCTGCCGCAGCAACGGCAATAGATTGTGGTGAAATCATTTTCCCGAGACCTCCACCTGAGCAATTCGCCGCTATCGTCAGTAATGGATTGATGCCAATTTGTTGGGCTGTAACTTTTTGCAACATACCAAAGAGTGCGTTTGCTGAGGTGTCAGAACCTGTAAGGAATACGCCGATCCAACCGAGGAACGGTGAAAAGAACGGAAAGAGATGACCAGTTTGGGCCAATAAGAGACCTAATGTATAAGAAAGTCCAGAGTAGTTCGCCAGATATGCGAAACCGAGAACCGAAGCAATCGTGATGACAGGATAGGTCAGTTGTTTGAGCGTTGCTCCAAACACACTAATCCCTTTACTTGGACTGATGCGCAAAATCAGCATGGTGATGATCGCGGTAACCAAAATTGCTGTCCCTGCTGCAACGAAAAAGTCCCAGCGATAACTGGCGCCATAAACCGTAGGTTTCGCAACAAACGGTGCGGCTTTGTAGACGAGTCCATCCAGTCCTGGCCAATGTGGGATGTTAACAAACCATTTAAGCTGATTACCGACGAAATTTTTGAACCCATCCGTTCCCCAAAGACCCACGACTAGCGTCAGAATAGCGAACGGAGACCACGCTTTGAGGATTTGACTAAGCGGATACTTTTTGTGCTCCACAAGCTTGTCATTTTTCTCATGTGGGAAACGCCAGATGTTTTTTGGTTTCCAAAATTTGATAAAAACCGCTGTGGAAATTAGAGAAAATAAGGAAGCAATGATATCGGGGAGATAAGGTCCTAAATAATTAGAAGACCACCACTGAGCAACAGCGAACGTCAACCCGGAGACAGCAATCGCTGGCAGGACCTCTTTGGCCCCTTTCCAACCGGCCATAATAACAATCAAGTACAACGGAACAATAACTGAAAGGAATGGAACTTGACGTCCGACAGCTATCGAGATTAGATTAGCACTAACTCCAGTTGCGGTACTGGCCGTAATGATTGGAATCCCAATTCCACCGAAGGCAACCGGTGCCGTATTGGCAACCAAACATAATCCTGCAGCATAAAGAGGCTCAAAACCTAGACCAATCAAGATCGCACCGGCAATTGCCACTGGAGTACCAAATCCGGCAGCCCCCTCCAAAAATGCTCCAAACGAAAATGCAATTAGAAGGACCTGTAGGCGGCGATCACTAGATAACGAGGCGATAGAGCTTTTGATGATTTCAAACTGCCCCGCTTCGACCGTCAGATTATATAAAAAGACTGCGGCAATGACAATCCAAGCAATAGGAAACACGCCATTGAGGATTCCAAGTAAACTTGCCGAAATTGCACTACCCAGCGGCATTTTATAAACAAGCACGACATCAACTATTGTTAATAAGAGCGTAGTGCTTCCCGCGAGATACCCCTTCATCCGCTTAATCGCTAAGGCCCAAAACAGATAAAAAATGGGAACAGCAACTGCGAGCGCGGTGAGTCCAATACTATTGCCGAGAGCGGCATAGCTCTGTGTCCATGGCATCAATGATTCCACCTTTCCTTATTTTTTTGTTATAGCTTTACCCTTACTTTTCGGCCTTATTCAGGCCTCTTCCCTCACTTGAATCTTATGT
Organism: Candidatus Desulfosporosinus infrequens; assembly: GCA_900290375.1. Taxonomy (GTDB): domain Bacteria; phylum Bacillota; class Desulfitobacteriia; order Desulfitobacteriales; family Desulfitobacteriaceae; genus Desulfosporosinus; species Desulfosporosinus infrequens. The sequence continues at coordinate 259 of OMOF01000246.1, read as the reverse complement.
CTCACCCCCATTCTTCGCCTCTTACAAGTAAAGGACGCATAATCAAGCCTGCTGACTGTATGGCGGTCAGACCACTAGTTATATATTAATCTAATGTTGCGAAAATTTCAATATCAAAATCAATTCACGAGAAAATTAACTAGGAAAAACACTCTAAATACGCCTTGGGGAATTCTGAACGGGGAACCACAGATTACACAGATTACACAGATTAAGAACGCGAGGCCTTTTAATCAACTTTGGCGATCATCAATTGAGT
>OMOF01000298.1 GCA_900290375.1 Candidatus Desulfosporosinus infrequens | reverse complement strand
GTCTTTGTTACACCAATTGCCTGCTCCATATTCGCCTGATTTTTTTGAATCAGTTCACCAATTTTTAAGGCTGCTTTGTTGGATTCTTCAGCAAGTTTTCTCACCTCTTCCGCCACCACAGCAAATCCTCTGCCATGCTCACCAGCCCGCGCTGCTTCAATGGCAGCATTTAATGCCAGCAAATTGGTTTGTCCAGAAATGGCTGAGATTAGGTTCGCAATTTCGTTGATTTCTCGCGTTCCTGTCGCTAAATGAGCAATGGCGCTTTGAATATCCTCAGAACCAGTACTGATACCTTTCATTTCCTCGATCGCCTGCTCTAAAGCTACTTTACCTTTTTGCGCATCTAGTGATGTGCTATTTGCAATTTGCGATAAATCTTGCGTATTCTTTGCGATTTGTTCTGTACTACATGATAATTGTTCCGCAACAGTAGTCATCTTATCTGCTGCAGAAACTTGCTTGTCTACACCTGTGGCAATTTCCCCCACAGCTTGTGCCACCTGATTCGCAGCTTCTGCGGATTGCTGAGCACCTGCTGTCAATTGTTGACTAGACGAAGCTACATATTCAGCCTCTGCTCTTATGGATAGAATCAACGCATTAAGCTTCCCTCTCATTTCGCGAAACCCTTTCGCTAATTGTCCTATTTCATCATTGGATACAATTTTCACTGCTCTCTCTCTCAGGTCTCCCTGGGCTAGCAGCATACATTCACCCAAAAGGATTTGTATCGGGCGAGCCATTCGATTTGCCATCATGTAACCAAACAATGCAACAATGATTATAGTCACTACGATGATGATACCGTTGGTTAACATCATTTTTCGGCTTTTATCTGCAAGAATAGAGTAGGGACTTTCCTGTACAATCACCCATCCAGTTACAGGTTCATACGTATAATTTACAATCTTACGAACGCCTTGCTCATCTTTTACATCAACCGTTCCATTTTCACCCTTGAGACCTTTTTGCACAAAATCAACCTTCGATAAATCACTGCGTTTTTCAACGAATTCACGTTGTGGATGGGCAATCATTTTCCCCTCCCGATCTACAATATAAGAAACTACGCCTTCTTTAGACCGTTCCGCTACAAATTGAATCAACATATCTAGATCAATTGTACCTTGTAACACTCCTGTAATTCCCTTCTCCGAGCGAATGGGATTTGCTAAAACAATGATTAAATGATTATTATCTTTACTAATTAAAGTATCGGAAATGATATTGGTTTGGCCTTTCATCCCCAATTGGAAAAATTTACGATCGCTAATATTCGGACTCAACGCAGTATCATCGCTTTTCACAATTTGCTTACCAGCATCTGTATCGATAACGATGGGTACTAGCATAGGATAAGCACGAGAAGCTTCCACAAGATGAGTTTTAGCGTGAGGAATATCAAAGGATGTAACCGAAGGAATATTCGCTAGTAATTTCAACAAATCAAGATGTTTCATCATCATGCCCTGTATTTCTAAGCGCAATTGTTCCACCTGATAATGACTTGATACTAGATAGTCAGCCTTAACCGTGCTGTCAAATAAATAGGAAGAAACGGTTGAAACGAGGAGAAGTGGTATACAACTAATTAGTAATAAAAAGAGCAACAGCTTTTTTTTCATGATCTTTCCTCCTTACATTCAGGCATATCAAGGATAATCGAACGTATCTACCAACATTATAACAAAAACGACTACTTTAAAGTACCGTTTTCAGAAAAATTAGTTTTTTCAACCCCTTCAAGGTAGCACTATCATTAAATTTTCCTCGCATGATATTGTGCATCATCGTAATTTGGTATACCGTCTAAAAGGCTGCCTTTTAGAGCAGCCTTTTAGACGGTATTAAATACTATTATATAAGAGAGAGAGAAAGAGAAACTTATCAAAAATACTTTGCTGTAAAACATCCCACCTTTTTACAACAAGGTACCCTTACGATTAAAGTATTGGTCGTCTAATCACATCAATAATCGTTCCATCTCGGTATTCTACAATACCAACAATGTCGTCACTGACCTGAATCGGTTCTGGCTTTCCAAGG
>OMOF01000400.1 GCA_900290375.1 Candidatus Desulfosporosinus infrequens | reverse complement strand
AATGTCTCGCTTACTAGATAGTCTAGACTGTCGTCTAGATAAACCAGCATCTGCTAATGGTTCACTGGATTCTGTCAAAGATATCATTTAGAATCTGTTTAGGTGTAGGTAAAATAAATGTTTGTTTCGTATTATTTGCTTCGCCAATTACTGTACAGCTTCTACAGCCTTCCTGATGGAATCTTTGTTGAATACGATTAGCAGTATCCTGAACATCTTCAGAAGTATATACACTATTCTTTGGAAAATCTACTTCTTTAATTACTACTTGTCCTTGTTTAGTTAAACCTATGATCACAGTTTTATCATCTGGTTCAACTTTCTTTTCTAGTAAATATTCATTTTTCTCTTCGTCTATTAATACAATCTTATAAGAGGTTTCATCTTCAGCGAATTGCACACTTTGTTTCATATATTATTTTCTCCTTCTGTTTCACTTTCTCATCTGTAGTTTTGATATGTTTTGCTGGGTTATTAGCTAGTTCATCAACTGCTGCTGCATTTAATGCATCAAATACTGCATCCATATCATTTGGCGGAATAGATTTCACATCTTTTGGTTGACCATAATCTGTAGGAGTTTTAGTATCAGATTTACCAGTTGTTTTATTAAGTGGCTCTTCTAATATTTTCTTAGAAATTGGTTTTAGAAAATCATCTCTTAAGCTTTCTATTAAAGGTCTGATCTCATCTTTTGTTTCAGCAAATATTTCTCTACCTGCTTGTCGAGCAGAATCAATCACTTGCTTTTGATATTCACTTGGTTTCTCTGTGTTAGGATTCTGAACAACACCAAGTTCAATTAAATCTTTCTTTTGTCTAGCTAGAGTGCCTATTGGATCATTATGGCTAGCACTAGCTTTCCAGAAGTCGCGTTCACTACCCATCATTTTCTGAACTGTTTCATTATCTTTAGATTGAATTCTAGCAAGCATTTCAAACATTTCCATATTACTATTACTACTTCCTCCACCTCCAAGATTTTGCTGAAACATCATAGAACGTAGTTGTTTCATCTTAACTTTCATTAATACAGGACTACCATCTTGTTTAAGTATAACAGTTCCATCTGGAGTTCTTGCTGGTATTTCAACTACCTCATCTGAATCATCTAATTCTGCATCTTTCTTTTTCTTTTTAACAACAGCATC
>OMOF01000258.1 GCA_900290375.1 Candidatus Desulfosporosinus infrequens | reverse complement strand
GATGATATACGGTGCGTTGACTTCTCTTTGTACCCCTAAAACCCACTCCACATAATAGGTAAGCGAAATTTGACGGGCCTCTTGTCCCAGATTTCTTAAAGTAATTTGCCAAACCTTAACGGTATCATGCAACGGCACAAACACTAACCCTACTTGGGAAATCCCATGACTCGTATGCTCAAAGCGACTATACCCCCAACCATGATAGACAGTATAGGGGTCTTCCTCATGGATCGGGAAACAAGTTAGCGACCAAACCTCACCACTGTCTTCGTCGCGGAGATAGCAAACTTCTCCAGGGAGATCCATAACGGGATCATTGTTCCAAGGGGTCAGTTTATTCTCCCGACTGTTTTCTGCCCAGGTATACCCTGCGCCAGATTCCGAAATCTGAGTCCCAAACGACGAATTGGCCAAAATATTCGACCAAGGCACAGGCGTTAACTTATTATCATTAAGGTAGATAGCGTACTCATGCCCCTCAGCTACAAATCCCCCCAATCCATTAAAGAACGCCAGGTCCTTGGCATAGATGGGTGGGCTAATCCTCTCGGAAATCCTAAGACTCGCTTTAGGAACGAAGATAGCTGGAAGATTCCCCTCTACTTTAGGGGCTGTCAGTTGTTTAGCCAAGTTTCCGCCATCCGCCTTTAAGGAAATGCGCGCTACTGTGGAAAACAGGATTTTATCCTCTTCGGGCATAACATTGGAAGAACGTATAAACACACCTCCAGGACGATCAAGAAAATCGCGATCTGAACTAGCAAACACTAGGTGGCGCAAGGCCTCTGTAAGGGGTTGTTCGTAACTCCCCGCAAAATCATTGAGAATCAGCAAGTCAACTTTAACCCCACGCAAACGCCAATATTCATGGGCTAAAAGAATAGAACTTACTAAATCCAAATTTTCCACTTCCGAGACATGAATGAGCACAATCGGTATGTCCCCTGAGATTCCATAGTTCCATAAAGCTGATTGACCCTTTCTGTTTTGCATGATACTTTGCGCTCGCATCGCTCTCAAGGGATTAAAATAATAAATTTGGGAGAGCATCCACTGATAAATGTCCGCTTGTCGGGTTGACAAGTTCAGATACCTCAGTTCAATCCTGCTTCTGGTCCAAGCTAATTCTAAAGTATGTTCTACTTGATGAGGCGCGGAAAGATGCTGAACCATCGTTAGTACGCCTTCTCTAGTCTCGGCAACTCCCGTTACAAAGGTTAGACGAACTTTTTTACCTGGAGGAACTTCTACCCGCCTTCTTAAAGCCAGAATTGGGTCAAGTACGAAACCTTGAGTTCCTGAGAGCCGTTGGTTCTCCGCCACCGCCTTGGGACGATCATAGAATTGCCCTCGACCCAGAAAGCGTGCCCGATCTGTTTCATACTCTAGGTCGCCGACTGTTTTCCCTTCAACGTTGACTGAATGAGCCAACCAGGGAGACCTTTCTTCTGGGGTCCGTCCTCTCCGATGAGCTAACAGGGCTTCCGGTTGATTGGAAAACTCCGTTTGTACAAAAAGTTTATTAAAGGCAGGGTGGGCATCGTCAGCAGTCTGGGTTGTCAAAACAACCTCGGAATAACTCGTCACCTCCAAAACATGAGCTTCCGTCCCTTGATTTGTAAAAGTAATCCGGCGAATTTCAGCATCCCATTCTGGAGAAACTGAAATTTCTGTGAGGGTATGAATATCACCGTTTGTTCTAGTATACGTCACCTTCTCTAAGGAGAAACTCATTTCATAGTTGGCTGACCGCTCATGGCAAGGTTGGTAGGTTGCCGACCAGAGCTTACCATCTGTCAGATCATTAATATAGAAGAAGCTTCCCCATGGATCCTTAGCCGGGTTCTCCCGCCAACGAGATACAGCGATCTCGCCGAAGCGACTAAACCCGCTGCCGCTACTGGTCAGCATAACCACATAGCGCCCATTCGAGAGAATTCTAGCTTCTGGCATTGGCGTATCAGCGCTATAAAAGCAGCGTTCAAATTCGAGTTCATCCATAACTCGAGGAGATCTTTGGCCCGTCCATTTCCAACGTTTTAGAACCACAGGTGTTTGCGAGATTCGTTCCTGCAAGAGCAGTTCTATGGCCTGAATTCGTGGTTCTGCATGAAACCGACTACTCAAAGGACGATCCAGCAAAAGATTACTCAAGGCCACCAAACTCATGCCCTGATGATGAGTCATAAAGCTTTTAATTGAGACATTCTGCTCAGTGTCAGGTAATCGATCCTTTGTGAAATCTAAGGCTTCATAAAAACCATACTCTCCTCTAGCTCCAAACTTCTCAAGGGCATGAAAATTTTTGAAGGCTGCTTTAAAATCAATCAAAGAAGCTAAGGCTGTGGCATACGGAGCGATAACCCGTTCATACCCTAACCCACGTTTAAGTCCTAAAAACGGTACTCCAAAAGCCTGATATTGATAATTCATCTGGAAATCAAAGGCGTAAAAACCAGACTCGGAAATCCCCCATGGCAAACTAAGGTTTGTCGCGTAAGAAATTTGTTTTTTTACAATAGACTTGTACGTTTCATCCCAGAGAGTATTCTTATAGCAGTTCATCAAAAGTAAGGGCATCAGATATTCAAACATCGTCCCAGTCCAGGATAACAAAGCTGTATCTCGTCCTACCATAGTTAAGGTACGTCCTAACGCAAACCAGTGTTCTGTCGGAAGCTGACCGAGTGCTATCCCCACAAAGCTCGCCTGCCTAGCCTCTGAAGCCATCAAATCATAATATGAGCTATCCTTCTGTTGACTAGAAACATTATATCCAATGACCATTAATCTGATTTTTTCATTATACAGGGGTCGGAAGTCTGGTTCTATCGCCAGCTTTTCTAAGCGAACTTGCAGAGTTTCGATCCTCGCTAAACATTTCTCAAGGGAAAACAGGCCTTTTTCAAGAGCTTCCTTTAATTGCAATGCAAACTCTCCGGTCATTTCCCCACTAATCTTCAAGCTTTCTCTACTAATCTCAACGATCTCTGGTAAGGTTTGTGCATTCTCCCACATCGACCCTAGTCTTGCCATCTGTCCCTGGTCACTAAAATCGTGGTTCGTCGTTCGCTTACCTAACTGTTCGATAAGTTCTAAGCCCGGAATCAATTCCTTCAGTTCGTTGAGCGCTAGGCTCACCCTTTGCTGGATTAGAAGCGGAAACTGCGCGACATTCGCCGCTAAAAGTAGCCGATACCAGCTCACATAGCTTATGACCCCTTCCTGCGCAGCAGCCTCAAGTTGTTGTTTCCAAGCCCCTAATTCCACACCTCCAGTGTCGACAGTAGTACAAGAAGTCAACGGAATACCATTGGTGCTTGGCGTTAATTCTATACATACCCTGTTGTTCTCATTCTGCTCTTCCTTAGTAATTCGATCTAACATTCCTAGGATCGTCGCTTGATTAACAAGCGGATTATTTCCCCATTCCTTCACCCCTTGTTTTACCGTGAGTAGGTAAGCCACCATATTGCCACTATCCACTGTGGACACATAAAGAGGCAAAAGAGGTTGTAGCGAGCAGGTATCATACCAGTTATAAAAGTGCCCCTGCCAACGCTGCATCGTTTCTAACGAATCCAGAGTATGTTCAAGTCGATCCATGAGTTCTGTCGTCGTTATATAACCCAGATCGCGTGCTACCACAGTCGATCCCAAGAGCAACCCTATATTCGTAGGAGAGGTCCGATGAGCGATACCCTTTGGTGGGTCGAGCTGTAAATTATCTGGAGGTAGCCAATTATCCTCTTTCTGAACAACAAGTTCAAAGAAGCACCAAGTATCATACGCTAAGGCACGCACATAGTTCCGCTCTTCCGCAATCATTTCCGTCTTGCTATCAATTTGCGGTTTACTTAGCCAATACGCCAGAAAAGGACCGGATAGCCATATTAAACTAATTCCGCAACTTAAGCCTACCTTATCTCGTGCGGAAAACAATGGTCCGAAGAACAAGAGGACCACAAAGAAATACCCTTGACTTAAGCACCTAATGAAAACGTTGATAGTTTTTGGTGTTTTTCGTTCGACATCAGCAGCCGTCACCCACTCCAACAAATGTTTTTTAGAGAAGAGTAAACGGTAGAGCGTGCGCAGAATAGCGTCTAATAAAATTGCGCTCTTGTACGGAAGCATGACGACCTTGACCGCAATTTGCATCAGAATACCTAGCAGGTTTCGCCATCTCCACCGCCACATTAACCTGTGAATATTATTCACTACATGCATAAAAAACGGAATCGACATAGTTGCAAGGACAATACCTAGCCAACCCATCCTCCAGCCTGGCAATTCTAAAATACTAAGAAGTGTTAAGCCTAATAGGACTGGTTCCAGTAAACTACGCCTCAAGTTATCCAACATTTGCCAACGAGTGATGATCGGCAGGTCGACCCACAGACGCGTCCCTCTTCGATTCCGTACCAGCGGAGAAAACCAACGCAAGAGTTGCCAATCGCCACGTACCCAGCGATGAGTACGCTGAAGATAAGAATAGTAATTCGATGGAAAATCATCCATTAACTCAATATCCGTGACGAGACCTGCTCGTAAGAACCCACCCTCTAACAAATCATGACTCAAGACGGTATTGTCTGGAAAACGGTGGCTGAGAATTTTGTCAAAAACCGTTAAGTCATAAATCCCTTTCCCCGTATAAATTCCATGCCCAAATAAATCCTGATAGGGATCGGAGATGGCAAACGTATAGGGATCTATCCCTGTCGCGCCTGCAAACCAATACGCTAACCGTGAACGATACAGGCTCTCATGCTTAACCAAAATTCTGGGTTGCAACAAGCCATACCCTCGAACAACACGGGTTTGATTCTCATTCAGCAAAGGGATATTCAGAGGGTGAGCCATTGTTCCAATCAAACGTTTGGCAGCATCCTTCGGTAACTCCGTATCTGAATCCAACGTGATGACATACCGTATTTTGGGGAAGATTGAGGTATCACCTATGATATCTGTAAAACTTGTCGTCAGATCACCCAACAACAGCGCATTAAATTCAGTTAACTTACCCCGTTTACGCTCCCACCCCATCCATACACCTTCTTTAGGATTCCAACGGCGTTGGCGTGCCAGGAGATAAAAGGTTGAACCTTCTCGGCAAGGATATCTATGATTTAGGTTTTCTAATTCCTGACGCGCAATCTGAAGTATTTGAGCATCTTGGGGCATTGTTTCCTCAATAGCGTCACGGAAATCCCCTAAAATTGCGAAATGTATGTTGGGATCCTGATTGGCTAAATGATGGACCTCAATGTGGTGTAACAACTCTCGAACGTCAGTTTCACTAGACAAGAAAGTAGGGATAACCACTATAGTTGCCGCCTCAGAAGTCACCCCTTCTTTGAACTCTAATCGCAGCAATGGTTTGGGCGGAAAAAACCTTTGAATGAGCAAATTAACGATACTTAAACTCCACTCGCTCGCGGGGATTAATAAGACTAAACTCAAAGCCAAACTCTGCCAGATATTTAGATCACTAAACCCTCCGACGAATTTCCAAA
>OMOF01000188.1:4874-23503 GCA_900290375.1 Candidatus Desulfosporosinus infrequens | reverse complement strand
AACGCACCAAACGACCGCAAGAATAAATGCCCATACGCCGATAAATACGTCGATAAAAACTTTGGTAGTGGTCGCGACCATCAGGATCCAGCCCTCTTCCCAACGAATACCCAGATTAGTCAGTGCCTTGGCTCTGATCATCGAATCAGCAATCGCGCCACTGGACACCGCTCCGCCGTCACTCTTCACAGCTAGGCCCCTCATGAAATAACCAAGTTGAAGCCATCAAGGGTAAAATGAGCATTTCAACAGCAACAAAAACAATAATGACAGCGGATAAAATAACCGGTACTATGGGTCGAGCCCGAATGGCAGCGGCCGTCGCTATAGCTGCCGAAACACCACAGATTGAGACACCGGAAGCCAAGGGTGCCGCCCATTCAGGGGTAAATTTAAAGTATTTGCGCGCAATAAAATAGGTAACAGGCCAATAAATTAAGTACGCCTCGATCACTGCGCATAATCCACGGATAATGACAGTGTTGGCCAGTCCTAGAGCACCAACCGTTTTGATGCCGATAGCCGCACCCAGGATCACAATTCCCGTTTTAATGAACCACTCGGGCTTGGCTGCCTCCTCCAGAAATTTGGCAAAGCCCTCAAAAAAGTTTCCAATGATTAGACCAACAATCATGGCAATCACAAAGCCCATTTCACCCCGACTCATAGACCAGGGGATTTTCAGGCTGGCCTGTTTGTCTGGCGTAGCGGCAATGTAAGCATTGTTGCCAAAAAACAAGCAGAGAAACGAAATCCAAAAAATAACACTGAAACCAATGATATATTTCTTGACTTTGGCGCCCATTGCCGCCGCACCGATGGTGGTGATCACCAATAAAAATAAGTAGGTCAAAAATGCCGAATAAATACCAGACATATTTTGAAAGGTTTGGGATACAGGTACCAAAGCTTTGGATGAATCTACCCAGACATTAAATTTAACTACCCAGCCTAGTAGGTCCATTCCTATAATTGGGCCAAGGCTTAACGCAAAGACAAACAACCCAAGCCAGACAGCCCACCAGTCTTCACTTTTGAGCATCGGTTTTTTCTGAAAAAGTTCATTTCCTTCCGCGTTCATGTTTTCCTTCCTTCCTTCAGTGAATTTTAGAAAGTATCATATCAGCATTGGTTAACTCACCTGCAGTGAGTCTTTTCTTCGATCAACCCTCCTTATTTAAAATATTCAAAATATTTATATTCAGTAACAATTTATTCATTACCGCTATTATTGGGTATATATCCATAATTATCATATTATGTAAATGACGACAAAAAAGTATAAACAGTGTGTACTAAGAGTCATTATGCTGCCGTGTCAAGCGCTACGTCAATTTTAATGAATATACATTTGATATATTTAGAATAATGATGTTGATATATTAGATAGGTTAATTAGTATATTTATAATGTGAATATTTTAAAATTTAATAGCATAGTTGCTGGAGATACCGATTGATTTTGAAAAGCCTATTTATAAACAACTGGTTTTCTTAGGATATTAAAAGAAGGATAAAAACAGAAATAGTCTAGAAATAACGCCAAGTCAGAAAAGCGATCGTGAGCATTATTGAAAAATATGGTTGGTCTCGCCGATGCTCATTGGCAAAGATGCTTAATTTGAAGTCTTCAATGGTTTTGAAAATCAGAAGTGGAGAAATTAACTCAGATTGAATTTAGGAACTGGGAAAAAGATCGGAAAAGAAAAAGAGAATAATTCAAGCCTGACCCTTGATGAGAGGATAAGGGATAGGTGTTCATACTCTATGAACACCTATCCCTTATAAGTAAAGTTATGTTAGACAAATTTTTAAAGGAGAAAGCACATCTTATCCACAAGGTTGGGACGGAGAATGGGCACTCTTGATTTTACAATCCTCGCATACTTGGATCCCTTGAACCTCATACAAATCCTCTTTTGACGCAACCTCAGCCCCACATTTTTCACACTTTGCCATTGAAATTCCTCCCTCATAAAATTAAATTTGCTTGTCTTATTTGATTTATATTAATTATTATTTTATCACAATATTATGTAAAAAAATAGTATTTTACTGGTAATATATTAAATTTTTTTCAGATGTCCCTTGAATTAATTGATCTGATAATTTCTTAAACCAAAGGAAACATTCTATCCAAAAGAGGAGATAGAAGTTCGCTTTGGTTTAAGAGTGGAAAATTTAGTGCTGCCATGAGGAAAGCAATACGAAGCAATACCATGCAAGTAGATATAGTTTAATGGATGAAATTTATCTAATGATATTAACCGAGTTTTCTTTTCTTGGCGTAGCGGTAGGCGCTGCTACCGCAGGGTAACCAAATACCCCCGAAGCAAATATCTTATTCCCTGTGGGTATGCCCAATTCACTTATTAAGGTATTACCTTGTTCTGAACTGCTTAATTGAGTTATTGCATGGATCCAGCAAGACCCAATTCCGATTGATGAGGCAGCTAAAAACATGTTTCCCATCGCTAGCACGCTGTCGCATTGTGGAGCAATTGCTTTTTCATCACCAGAAACAATGATCAAGGTAGGAGCACTGTATAGGATATTGAAGTTTTCGGATTTTGCCATATCCTCGAATCGTTGATTACCAGACTTTAGAAAATAACTTTTGATCGTTTGATTGATTTTCTGTAGTGTTTCTTTGTTTTGCACTGCTGTAAAATGCCAGGACTGTTGATTCATGGCACTTGGAGCATACATACCAGCATTTAAAATTATTTGCAAGTCGTCATCCTTAATTTGTTCTTGCTTATAAGCTCGGATACTTCTTCTGTTTAAAATGGTTTGAATTGTCTCATTCATAAAAATCAATTCTCCTTTTAAAATAAATTGCCATGCCAGAGTGTCACGCATTTACGGTTCGTAATTATACTCTCCAAAAGTGCAGATATTCTGCGGAGTTGATGAAGGATTTAAGAGAAGTAGATAATTAGTTCTATAAAACATGATTAATAATATTGCAAATTAGATTGAATATATTAAGTTTTATGTTGACATTATTAATCTGTAAGTTTAATGTATTGAGTATAGAAATATATTGAGCAACTTAACTTAATGAAAAGGAGGTGAAGATTTTGGAATATAGGATGCCCCATCGGTGTCCCGTGTGTGATCACGAGATGAAGATTAGTAAGTTAACTTGTACCTACTGTCCGACAAAAATCGAAGGGGAATTCAGCTCCTGCAAATTTTGTCAGCTTCCAGCAGAACAGTTAATCTTTATGGAAGTATTCATTAAATGCCGTGGAAATATCAAAGAGGTGGAAAAAGAGTTGGGTATCTCTTATCCAACGGTACGAGGTCGCTTAGATAGTGTCATTGAGGCGCTTGGTTACGGGGGGGATAAGGAACGAGTTGCAGAAAATGAAAAGGAGAACACTGACAAGGAAGGTTTACGCAGACAGGGAATTCTGGAAGCTCTTGAGCGTGGCGAAATTTCAGCACAGGAAGCAACTTGACCATCCTACTCAATCTTCCTTGTATCAATCATTGTGTCCTTGACGAACTGGGGTTTCAAGGAGATGAAGTTTAACCATTGACCTGTTTTAAAAGTTTCGCCATGTTTTTGCCAAGGATTTGGAAAGTCTGAATCCCTTCAGTATCCTTTTGGACATCACCTGGATTAAGGGATAAAGTCATATTCCAATAATTCGAACTGCAAATGATCATTTCGGCTATACCAAAGAAGAAGTTGATGGCAGAGTATGTAAATGTTGAACCGGCCCTTCGGACGGGCACTACCGAAGCTCCTACCTTTCCTCTGTACATCGCACCTCCATTGGATTTTGCTACAAAACCGCAACGATCGATAAGGGCCTTCACTTCCGTGCTCACATTACTGAAATAAGTGGGTGAACCAATAATGATGCCATCTGCCTCTTCCATCTTTTGAATGAAAGTATTCATCTCATCGTCCGTGCGTGCACACCGGTTGTTTTTATTTTCTCGACATTTCCCACATGCCAAGCAGCCGAAGACTTTACGCCCGCCTAATTGAACGATTTCGGTTTCGATGCCTTCCTTTTCTAATTCCGCCAAGACGATTTTTAGACTTTGAGAGGTATTGCCATTCACCCGTGGACTTCCATTAAATGCTACTACTTTCATATTCGAACACTCCTTATACTTATTAGTAAGGCTAATATAATAATATGCAAAACACTGTTACTTAACAAGTACTACCTTTTCAGAACAGAGGGATGAAATTTAATGTTTTCTAGACGTTTTTCTTGGCTGTGTGAATTTTAAGGAGGAGAATGATGAGTAATCAGGATGAAAAACTGAGCTGCACAGATTGCGGAGTACCAAATTGCTATAGGAAGCAGGGAGTATTTCCCCAGTTTTGTCTGACTACTAACACAAACAGCGAGGAATTTGAAGAAGCCAATGAACTTTATAGATCGGATGAATTTGTATCTAAGTTCACCTTAGCCGCTGCTGAGATAGAAGGTGCTTACTATGGTAAGCTTACGCGGGTGGAGGAGATTATAGTTTTTGCCAAGAAGATTGGCGCCCAAAAAATTGGAATCGCAACCTGTGGAGCTTTAATCAATGAGGCGAAAATCTTTGCCAAAATCCTTCAGGCCAAAGGATTGAAGAGTTTTGGAGTTTCTTGCAAAGTGGGTTCAACGGATAAAACAGAAGTTGGTGTGCCGGAGACTTCGAAAGTCGAAAAAGGTTGTCACGAGTCGTTGTGTAATCCAGTAATGCAGGCAAAACTGCTGAATAAGGAAAAGACAGATCTTAACGTAATAGTAGGTCTTTGCGTGGGGCATGACTCTATTTTTATGAAATATTCAGAAGCCCCTGTCACGACCCTAATTACTAAAGATAAGGTATTGGTCCATAATCCGGCAGCTGCCTTATATACTAGTGCTCATTACTACAAAAGACTACTTCAAGACGGGGATATTTAGATCTTTTCAAAATTCTAATTAATGATTCCCCTGCAGAAAGTCTAAAATGATATAAAATATCAAGTCACTGCAATTATTTTATTGTCATCCTGAGCGTAGCGAAGGATCTAGGGCCTAAAGATCCTTCGCTACGCTCAGGATGACAATAAAACGTGATATTAATAGCATGACAAGGGGTTTCTGCAGCAGAATCATTAATATTTTTAATATTGATGTTGACTTAGAGCGCACTTTAAACTATATAATGATACTAGTTTAATAAATGGGGTAGTAAAATTTGATGGAGAGATAAAAAATGAAAATTCTATATTATGATTGCTTTAGCGGGATCAGCGGCGATATGAATTTAGGGGCCATGGTAGACTTAGGCGTAAATGGTGAATATTTAATCAAAGAGCTTGCAAAACTTCAATTGGATTCCGAGTATGAAATAAACATTAGAAAAGATACAAAAAAGGGCATAAACGGAACAAAAGTGGATGTAATCCTAGTAAATAGAGACCATAGTCATCGTGAAGGTGAGCATCATCACAGGCACCTGAAAGACATTGAAAATATCATTAATGCTAGCAGTTTGAATGACAGAGTGAAAAAGTCGAGCTTGGAGATGTTCATGAAAGTAGCACAGGCAGAGGCTACAGTTCATGGAAAGTCCATCTATGAGGTGGGTTTTCATGAGGTTGGTGCTATAGACTCTATTATCGATATGGTAGGGGCGGCGATCGCCTTAGATTACCTGAATGTCGATAAGATTATGGCTTCTTCGGTTCAGGTAGGAGGCGGGTTTGTAAAATGCGCCCATGGTCTTATACCTGTTCCTGCCCCGGCCACGACTGAAATTTTAAAAGGTATACCCATTAAGACGGGTATCGTGCCCTTTGAGACCACCACGCCCACTGGCGCAGCCATTTTGGCAGCAAGTGTAGAAGAATTTACGGATATGATGGAGTTTACAGTAGAGCAGATAGGATATGGTCTAGGGAATAGGGATTTAGACATCCCCAATGTTTTAAGAGTGTATTTAGGAAAGTCAGAAAGCAGTAAAGGGATTGAAGTGCAATATGTTCTCGAAACAAATATAGATGATATGAATCCTGAATTTTATAGCTATATTGAGGAAAAACTTTTTGAAATAGGAGCTTTGGACGTCTACAAAACACCTATCATCATGAAAAAAGGTAGACCAGCAATCAAGCTAAGCATCCTGGTGAACCAACAGAAGGAAAAAGAAATACTGGATATTATTTTTAAAGAAACTACTTCCATCGGGATCAGGAAATTTAATGTCGGAAAAATTATGCTTAAAAGAGAATTTATAACTGTTAAAACTAAGTATGGTGATGTAACAATCAAGTGCTCCTATTATGAAGGAGAGCTTGTTAAATACAAAGCAGAGTATGAATGTTGCAGAAGGATCGCCAGAGAAAATAATATTCCCCTTGCAAAGGTTTATAGAGAAGTTGATAATGTAATGGAGAAACATGTTTATCTCAATCAATAATGAATAATGAATGATGCTCCGCCGTTCTCAACTGTTTATGGACCGCGATTACTCCTCCTCAGCAAGACCCATTCCTTTAACATAGCTAACAACTAAACATGGAGGCAAAGCTTTTTAAAAAGCTTTGCCTCCATGTTTAGTTTTGATAATGAAAGTTGG
Organism: Candidatus Desulfosporosinus infrequens; assembly: GCA_900290375.1. Lineage (GTDB taxonomy): Bacteria > Bacillota > Desulfitobacteriia > Desulfitobacteriales > Desulfitobacteriaceae > Desulfosporosinus > Desulfosporosinus infrequens. The sequence continues at coordinate 16,919 of OMOF01000188.1, read as the reverse complement.
CTAAATAGGTCGAAATGAAAGAGTTGACTCCATCCATGTGGCTACAGAGCTAACAACTATAAAAAAAGCAGAGAAGAAGTAAATCACTCATATTAATGATCATCGAAAATAGAATGTATTAGCTTAACTTTTTAGACAACCCTGATGTTAACAGAATTACTCATTCCCTAGCAGGGTTGGGTGAGATCAAGTCATTAAGCTAAAAATTTCACTGGGGGAGAATGATTTTATGAACGCTGGGAAGAAATTTATTGTGCTTTTAGTATTGAGCGTGGTTCTAGTAACTATGTCTCTATATCCTGTATCGGCCCAAAGTTCCTCCGGTGATAACGGTAAGAAAAATATAAATCTTGTAATTGTTCTAGATCGAACGAGAAGTCTACTACAATCAGACCCGAATAGGTTGTCTCAGGAAGCGGCTAAATTAATCGTTGATTTGATGCCTCAAAATGGTGGTAAGATTGGCTTAGTGCAATATACAGATAAGGTTACCGACCGACTAGATATAACGGCTATCAACGGGCAAGAAGAAAAAAACAAGCTCAAAGCTTACCTTGATGGGATAGGTGTGCCGAATGGACAAAGCACTGATATTTCGACCGGCCTTAAGGAAGGAGTTGGGATGTTAGCCGGATTACAGACCTTGGAACATCCGGTCATAATACTCTTAACTGATGGGAAGAACGATTTAAACGGAAGTGACAGAACCTTTGATATTTCGCAACGTGACATGGAACAGAGCCTGAATACAGCCAAGAAGAAGGGGATTATCGTCTATACCATTGGTCTAAATGCCGATGGTTCAGTCGATAAGGATATGTTGTTACATATCGCCAAAGAGACCGGAGGTAAGTCGTACATCGTTGATGGGGCTAATCTTCTTCCGGATATTATCGATATCTATACGAATGTACTGGACTATCAATTATTGTCCTTCGGATCAGACCAAATTAGCTTGAACGGAAATTTTGACACCTACAATTTCGACGTTACGAATAGCAGTGTGGCAGATGCCAATCTAGTGATTTACAAGAACGGGGATGTGCAAGCAAGGTTAATTAAGCCAGATGGTACAGAGGTTTCCTGGGACAACGATAAGTTTATCGCCTCATCCTCCCGGAGTTACATGTCCTATAAAATTCTAAATCCTAAACAAGGCCAATGGAGGTTAATGGTCAAGGGTACGCAAAATGAAGCGGTTAAGATCAGCCTGCTATATAATTATGATTTAGCGATCCATATGGATCAACTTCTTTCATCAAGTATTTTTGCTGGTGCGGAAATCCCAGTGAAAGCAAACTTTATGAGACAAGATACTGCGATTGAGGATAAGAACTTGTACAAGGATATGTCAGCAGTCGCCGTTGTTGAGAACATTTCGGCCAAGACCTCAGAGAAAGTACCTCTTACTGCCGGGGAAAAGGACTACCATGGGAAGATCAAGTTCGAACAACCAGGAAACTATAGTGTCTATGTGCTTGCGGAAGGAAAGGCCTTAACCAGTAAGAGTGATCCCCAAACTATTCAAATAACTGAGAAGGATACGCCAGTCACAGCGACCCCGAAGAGGCTCTTTCCAGGGGAAAAGTTTCTCTATACGTTGCTAGGGATCCTAACAGCAACTGTCCTAGTGATTCTCCTACTGAAAGGGATTCCCAAGTTCCTTGGAAACGCCAAGCCCAAGCTTCTGTTCGGCAAAATCAATCTCAAAGTAATAAATACTAAAACCGGTAGGGAAGAAGTGCGGCAAAGCAAAATACTTGCTCCTTACGGGACCTCAGTTACCCTAAGCAAATTGGCGGAAAATTCCACGGGTTTGCTCAACAAAATAGTCCTTGCCAGAAATGCGCAAGGAGTCTGGCTTACCAACAGTGAAGCGAGCTGTGAGGATTTAGCAGTGAGTGTAAATGGAGACAAAGTTGCACCAGGTCAGAAAGTTCTGCTGACCAATGGAAGTACCCTTCGGGTTGTGGCGGGAGAAGTGTCAATAAAAGTAGAGGGTAGATTTAGTGAGTTTTAGAACTAGGAAGGTGGATGTGCAGTGGATATGCGTTTAGCAGAAAATCTAAACCAGCTCCGGCTCAATAATAGCGGTATTACCAGTGACCTTTCCAGGGTTGATGCTATCCCGGATCCGATCCTAGTCATTGGGTTGGGGGGGACAGGTATAACAGCTTTGAGCAAAGTGAAGAATGCCGTTTTCCGCCGTTTTAACCTGCCTCGTGACAGTGCGACCGGCCACTACAAAGACAAACCGGAAAATATTGAGTACCTGGGCTTGGATACGGATGAGCATATAGTTTATGACGACGACAAATATTCTGGTCGGTCGATCGAGCTAAACCCCTCGACTGAGTTTCTTAGGATTTATAGCCCAGCAGTACCCAGGATGCTAGCTAATCGGGCGGGTTTGCCCCTCACTATCACTGATTGGTTAAGTCCCAATTTGAGTCCTAACGATTTTGACCAAGGCGCCAATGGAATTCGCCAGATGGGTAGATTAGCCTTATTTTTACGTATCACAGATGTGGTTAATATGATAGAGCGTAAGTTAAACAGTGTACTACAAGGCAAAAAAGGTAATCTTTATGTATTTATCTTAAGCGGTGTGTCTGGGGGCACGGGCGGCGGAACCCTGATTGATATTCCCTATATTGTCCGCTGTGTTGCTCAGCAGCTTGGTGCTTTGGATAGACTAAAAACGATAGGCTATTTATTTTTGCCTGATGTAAACATGAAGGAAAACAAAGCAGACTTTGTCCAATCTAATGGCTTTGCGACGCTGAAAGAACTAGATTACTGGATGACGGACCACGGTCAACCCTTTGTCCAAGAATATACTAAGAATTACACTCACAGTTCTGTTGCCACTCCGTACGACTACTGTTACCTGATTTCTTCGATTGACAAGAATAACATTCTATTAACTGACTCCAAAAGCAACTGCATGGAAATTGTCAGTGAAAACCTTGTGCATTTTATCAGTAAAGGTAAAGTTCAGAACACAACGTTTACCCTGCCTGCTTTCTTGTCTAACTTGGACCAAATTAAGCTCAATATTTTTTCTGGTATGAAACCTCCTTTTCAAGCGAATTACGAGTACTTCATCCTCGGGGCGAGCTCGTTTGAAATTCCAATCGAGCAAATGATGAACTATGCCGCTTATGTTTTAATGGAAAGGATTAAAGTCATTTGCGAGAACGATCTAGGCGCAGGGGATATAGGTGCTTTTATAGAAAAGTTAGAGTTGGGTCACGAGGATTTAATTGACCGTTATTTTGCCGATGGCTTAAGCCTTTTAGCCGAGTGGCAATTAAATCCTTATTACAGTGCTGAAAATTCAGGTAAAATCGATTTGGATGGACAGCTGACGAAAGAAATGCGGGCTTACTTAGACAACATTCAAGACAGCAAAAAAAGAGATAATGTCAAGGTAGCTACTAAAGATTTGAAGGAGAGGATTAGGAAAGAACTCAATCAGTTGTTCGTCAATCCAGAAAAAGGACCGATTTTTGTAAACCGGCTGATCTTCTCACCAGACGGAGATTGTGTACTACGTAGAATCAATCAGTTAAGGCAGGACGCTGAGCAGGAACAGAAAGACAAGGAGAGCGAAAGGGAGATTCGGAAAGAAAGTGCAGCCAATTTCTTTCCGAAAACCCTGCCTTCACTGTTCAATTTCAGTCGTAAACACAACTGGGAAAAGTATGTCCAACTCAAGATTGTTGAGTATAAAGCTGCCCTAAAGGCCAAAGTAATCAATAACTTTGTACTGCCGATCTATGAAGAACTTTCTAATGATCTGCGGGAGCTTAACGCGGGGATATACCAAGTCTGGGTTGATATTCTCAACCAGCTGCATGAAGTATTGAAGGCTAATGCCGAGATCGTTACAAGTTTGAATATCACCAAACACGCCAAGGTTGAGGTTTCAACTTGGAGTGTTCTTGACCCTCGGGATTGGAGCAAAAAAATTGACAAAATGTTAAATGAGAAAAGCCGAGAACAAATTCTTCTTATAATTGAAGAATTTCTGATAGACTTGCAAAAAAATTCGGTCTTTTGGATCGACAATCAGGGTCAAGAGGCTGTCAGAATTCTGTCAATTTTTGTCTCGAACATGTTCAGTGAGGTAGCCCTAAAAAGTCTGGAAACCTATTTGCAAGAGAAATATGGCAACATGCCTTTTGAGGATATCGTGTCACTGGAAATTGGCCCAAAATTACATAGTGGCTCAGCTCTAATTTTCCATCTGGATACCACTGTGACCGCGAGTTTGAACGACTTCCCCACCCACTTTACAGTTTCGATACCGGAGAATTGCGAAAAACTGCACAGTGCCTTTTTGAACTATGTGGCAAAGGCTGAGGTTAGAGGTACACCTGAACAAGTTGCGAGTAGCGAAATAAAACACAGCATTTATTGGTTAAATACCTCGATTGGTGTTCCGCTCTTTGCCTACAGCAGGCTTCGGAGTTTGGAGACAATGTATGAATATCGGGCCCCGAATGACCCTGGTATTCACCTGCGCGACGAATGGCGGGCTTTTCCTTCGCCCTTTCCCGACAAGGCAGATCCAGCTAATCGTAGGGACAGGAATCAAGACAAAAGAGAGTTGTTCAGGCGGGCTTTAGAAAATGGCATCATAGTAGAAGACAGTAAAGTTAAACCGAAGTTTACGATTAAGCAACTTCCGTCGGTAACAGTTCAGAATCGTTCCCAGATTTTTGACATGCCCGTACGCCTAATTCCAATTTTCCAAAGTATCGATCTTGAATCAGCGGAAGATAACTTTTTGCGGGTACCCAGTTACTCAGAGCTTGTAAGACGGCAACTCGATGAACTTGAGCAGGTAGACCTAGAACTTGAGAGACTGAAAAAAATTACGCAGGAAGAAAAATTGAAGAGTGAGAGGTTGAATGATTTAATCTTGGCCCTGGTCAGCGGAACTCTCTACTGGGCGGGTCCCAAGTTGCTTTATCGTAATGATCTGGATATGGAAGCTTGGTCTCCCTTAGTGGATAAGCTGGAACATGAAGATTTCTATTTAATGGCCTTTGATACTTACCGTGGCAAGAATGAACGCCAAATCCAAAAATTAATTAGGACTGACAAGGTGAAACGGAACCAGATGGATGGGGGCATGATTAAGCAACGTTTGGTTGAGTTACAAGAAGAATTTGCAGGCATTAAGATCCATTTTGATAATAAGAAACTCGATGGTAAAGCGGTAGATGAAAAGCACCTAGCGTTTTTGACGGATGCTCTAGACAGGGTTAACTTTTTGATTAGTGTTTACTGAGCGGAGGGCTGGACATGCTCAATATCTTGGATGTAAACGCCGCACTTGCCGAGCAAATCCGCAGGTGTATCGACCAGGAGCAGCGTGAGCTGGAGCATAGAGAGGAGGTAGGAGTAGCCCCCAACCTCCACTCTTGTGTACTGTTGGTAGGTATAGGCAACCAGGGCGCAACAACAATCTCCCGAATCATGTGGCAACTTAAGCTGATCGGAATTTCTTCTGACTCATACACCGGTCTAGCTTTGGTCGACGCCGAGTTTTCGGAAAGGGAAAATCAGATTGAGTATATCGTTATGGAAGAGTACAGAATAGCTCGGAATAGGGTTCAAGAGAAACTGCTGGAGAAAAAGGACTATTTAGTGAGAACCTGGGCAGCGCTAAACACAAGGCTTACAAAAATCATGGTAGGAACCAGTGCCAATATTAAGATCTATGTAGTTAGTGATTTGACCGAGAATCTATTTGCGAGCTGCTCGATGCTGCTGTGTCTGCTCGAAGATAATCTCAACAGCTTTTTTGTCGCTAACACCGGCCTCGAATTTACGGGCTTGTTTTTTCAAAGCGCTATGCTGAAGACTAAAAGGGAACAGGCGAAGGTCTTTGCCGCTTGGAAAGAAATCAAATCCATGTCGTCCCCCGAATTTAAATTACACATTGACCTGAGAGACTTTCCTGGTCAGAGAGCGAACAGAGTATCCTGTGAAAAACCGATTTTTGCCATATCTTATTTGTACTCAGATTTTAACGAAAATTCTTCTCCCATCCTGATGACAGTTGATGGGGACTTCAGTGTGGCGGAGATGTTAGCCACGCTAGTTTATCTGAAAAGTAGTTCTCAACTTAATGAAGCAAGAATTTTTAATTCCCTGCAGATGCCCTCACCAGCTTTAGTTAATGGCCTACCACGTTATGCTGCAATAGGGTATAGCAAAAAAACGATTAAGATCTCCCTGTTATTTAGCTATACCTGCTGGTATCTTTTAAATAAAATTTATAACGCTAATAAAATTAAGGCAGGCTACATCAGTCAGGACTGGGAATCGGTACTGAACGAATTGGAAGTCAATAACTCTGGGCTTGAGACTTTAGATTCCAAAGTCTATTCTTCTGTTCATGAGACTCTCAAAGAAATGAGTGAGCTTCACATTCACCTAGGAAAAGATGTCGTTGCAGAATTACTAACGGAAACCCTGAATACAGCTGAAAAAGTACTCCTTGGTGATAGTGTAGAACTGATGTTTAAAGAAAGAATAATGAAGGCGTCCCAACAAATTACAGAAGAATTTCTCCCGAGGCAGTTAGAGAGTTTTGGGAAAATCCTTAAAGGCTATTTACAAAACGAACGACGCGGTTTGTTTTTTGTTAAGTGCCTATTAAAATCTGAGGAAGGAAACAATAACCTGAGTCTTATTAAGTACCTCGAATTAAAAATCAATGAGTTAAAGACACAGAGCGACGTTTTACACCTGAAGGCAGACCGTGCTTCCCAAATGGCTTTATCTGGATTGGAAATAGAGCCTGACAAAAAAGGCTGGCTAGGATTAGGAAACAAGAAAAATAATTTTTTACAGCGTTTAGTTGAAGTCAAATATGGGCCATTGCAAAAGGCCGTCGTTTACGACCAGTTAAGAGAAATTTTAAAAGAGTACCTTGTTTATACTCGTAAACTTTATAGAATAATTCTTAGACAGGAAGAGGATATACTAAGTCTAGAAAAAGCTTTGCACGATATTTGTAATGCTGAGCGGGAAAAACTTGTTGCTATGGGCGAAGACGGACTGATAGACTTGTTTAAAGACCAGTTTAATGAAAAGAAAGAAGAAGAAATTGCCGATGAAGCGTTGGTCGAGATATACCGAAGTAATGATTTTTTCGTATTTCAGGAAACCGACAATTTTTTAAAAGCATTAGTAAAAGGGTTATTTGAGAATACCAGGCAAATGCTACGACAAAGCAACATTCAAACACTTTCTTTGGAACAGCTGTTGAAAAGTCTTACCCAAACCCAGCCAACTAAAGGAGAACAGATGGTTGAAGACCTTTACGCAAAATGCAATCTGGCCTTGAGTTTGAGCAAAGGGGTAATGTCTAGGCAGTCGGAAACACATTACTACTTCATTAATAATGAGAGCAATTCTAGCTTGCGCAGTTATATTAAGGGGCTTTTCCAGGGAAAACCAAACGATGTTTTATTTGTTGACTATCAGTCAATCAAAAGTATATGCATGCTCAAAGCCTGTTTCGGTTTTGACATCAAGGACATCTACTTCTATAGAAACTATGAGGATGCCTATAAAATGTTTGCGCCTGAACTATAAGTAGATGAGAGAAGGTTTAGGAGACCTTAAATTGAACTAGACGTCAGCGTTCTATAACTCTTGATATTCAGAGGAAATATAATTTAAAAAAGACATAATGTTACAATATATCTTAGGGAATCACATACAAAGAATTCTCTGGTATTATGATAACTCTTTGCATGTGAAGGTTATTGCCCTCTATGTTTGGAAAGGGAATAATAATTGGGCAAAGGTAGACACTAAAAGGGATTGTCCTATGTTGTATAGAAAGTAGTTTATTAGAAATATCTTAGAACGCCTATTATTTTTTTATGTAAAGAAAGAATTTGGATACAAAAGACCAAAGAAGAAAAGGAGATACGATGACAAAGGGAGAAGAAATAATAGAAACAGGTTGGAACTTCGACAACAGTTATGCCCGTCTGCCGAAATCGTTTTTTACCAGCCTCAACCCAATCGCTGTACCCTCACCGAAGCTGATCATTCTCAATGATCCGTTGGCAACATCCCTGGGATTGAACGTCAAGACGTTGCAAAGCGAAGATGGCATAGCAGTGCTTGCTGGCAACCGGATTCCCGACGGTGCTTCGCCTCTTGCTCAAGTTTACGCGGGGCATCAATTCGGGCATTTCGCCTTGTTAGGGGACGGTCGGGCTCTACTGCTTGGCGAGCAGATCACTCCCCAAGGTGAGCGGCTTGATATTCAACTCAAGGGTTCCGGTCAAACGCCTTACTCCCGCCAGGGTGATGGTCGAGCGGCACTTGGACCGATGCTGCGCGAATATATCATCAGCGAAGCAATGCATGCGCTTGGTATTCCTACCACCCGCAGCCTAGCGGTGGTGACAACTGGAGAGTTAGTAACCCGCGAAACTGGCCTGCCAGGTGCAATTCTGACTCGCGTGGCTGCCAGTCATCTGCGCGTTGGCACCTTTCAATACGTTTCAGTATGGGGCACCCTTGAGGATCTTCAGGTCCTGGCTGATTATACCTTGCAACGACATTTTCCGGACGTTGACGATGCCCAGAACCGCTATCTTTTGCTACTTCAGGAGGTGATCAAACGGCAGGCCGTGTTGATTGCCAAATGGCAACTGGTGGGCTTTATCCACGGGGTGATGAACACCGACAACATGACCCTTAGTGGAGAAACTATTGATTATGGTCCTTGCGCCTTCATGGATGACTATGACCCAGCAACAGTATTCAGTTCCATTGATGTTCAAGGTCGTTATGCCTACGGCAATCAGCCGCATATTGCTGGGTGGAATCTCGCGCGATTTGCTGAAACGCTATTGCCTCTACTGCATGTCAATCAGGCGCAGGCAATTGAACTGGCTCAGGATGCGCTTTCAGAGTTTACTGAGTTGTATCATCGTAATTGGCTCGCGGGAATGAGAGCAAAACTAGGAATATTTAACGAAGAGATACAAGATGAATCCTTTATTGAAGACCTGCTCCGTATGATGCAGAAGAATCGTGCCGACTATATCAATACCTTCCGCGCATTAACATTTGGTACCCTCGAAGATACGGTTCTGTTTGCCAGCCCAGAATTTGCCCAGTGGCATGAACTGTGGCTGGCGAGACTAGGCAGGCAACCGGAACCAAAAGCCGCCTCGCATCAGCTGATGAGGAACTCTAATCCAGCGCTAATCCCTCGCAACCACAGGGTAGAAGCTGCACTAGAAGCTGCGGTGAAACAAGGAGACTACAGCGTGATGGAGCACCTGCTTGATATTCTATCAAGCCCCTACGCACACACCCCCGAACAGGCCGATTACGCCACACTACCTGCGTTATCAAACTGTCCTTACCAAACCTTTTGCGGTACCTGAGGGCGTATGTCAAAATCTACATATAAATTTCCACTAAACTACTTCTAATATTTGTGGTATATTTATTGTAGCCGCAAGGAAGTTAGGCATATGAAAGAAAATAACAAGTCAAAGACAATAAATGCGAACCTAAAGATAAACTAGTAACAATAGTTATGACATCGCGTTAAGCGAATACTCAGAGTGTTGGGTATTCGCTTCTTTAATTTTGTATAGTTGGAGAGGAACTGTAGCATGTTCGAGAGAAAGAGTAGACATAATCGTAAGAACATTGGCATTTTGATAATCTTGCTTGTGTTTGTTCTTGGCTTGGGTGGAATAACTAAGTCAGGAGCAGCGACCGTCAAACTAAATTATGTGGCTCTGGGTGATTCGCTTGCAGCAGGATATGCGCCCAATGGTAGCATAGGTAAGGGATATACAGATTATTTGGCAGATGATATCCGCGCAGCTGGGTTGCTGGGGGAGTATGACAATCGTTATGCGGTACCGGGCTTTACTTCGCAAGACATCTTGGCTGAGTTGCAGGACGATAAGCATACTGATTTGCCAGGGAGCCCAGATTCACTGGGTATAAATAAACGACTAGCCCTGGCGAATATAATAACCTTGGATATCGGAGCTAACGATTTACTGGATGCGGTTAAAATTAATGTGCAAACAGGCACAGTAACCTATAACCCAGAAACAATTATGAGTCTACCTGCTCAGGTAGGCTCCAATGTGAAAGATATAATTACCCAAATTAAGAAAGATTCTCCGACAGCTCAGATCTACTTGATGGGGTATTACAATCCGTTTTGGGCGTTGCCCCAAGAATCCCAAGATATATTGAACATCACTTTATCACAGCTAAATACAGCTTTAAACACGGCTGCCAGTTCAACCGGAGCAACTTTTGTACCCACTCAAGAGGCCATTGCTGTTAATTTGCAGGGATATCTCCCTGATTTATACGATATTCACCCAAATCAAGAGGGTTACCGCGTGATCGCTCGAGAATTTTGGCGTATGCTGAAAACTAAGCTCGCCTGGAACTCCTTGCCGGGCAGACAGTTCGGTCAGATGCTCGATAACGGAGTAAGAATCGGCGGTCAGAATCGTTTTGATACAGCTAAGTTGATCGCCGAGTCCACCTACCCGGATCATGTTGATGCGGTGATTCTAGCCACCGGAAACAATTGGCCGGATGCTTTAACAGGTTCAGTATTAAGCAATAGATATCATGCTCCCATTTTACTGGTAAATGATACTCCTGAGAATTCAACCGCAGCGATGGATTATATCCAGACTCATTTGAACGACACAGGTTCTGTTTATATCCTGGGCGGTCCTTCAGCGGTGGGACTAGAGTTTGAAACAGAGCTAAAAAATTCTGGATTTTCCACAACCAATATTACCAGACTCAGCGGTTTGGATCGAACATCAACAGCTCTGAAGATAGATGAAAACTTAGTTGTACCCACGGGTGGTACAGTTTTCGTGGTCACGGATTCCGATTATCCTGATGCCTTATCTGCCTCCGCGTATGCCGCTACCTATGCTTATCCGATCATCCTTGTACCAAAGGATAATCTTCCAGTTGCCGTTCGAGACTATCTCGAAGCGGTAAAACCTTCCACGGTAATCATTGTTGGAGGAGAAGGTGTCATTAAACAAACTGTGGAGGACCAGTTGCGAACTCTTGTGGGGACAGTGGTGCGCTATAGCGGTTCTGATCGTTATGCGACTAGCCGCGCTTTGATTACTTCCCTGTATCCGGATAATCCCGGCGAAGTGTGCCTAGCCACAGGAGAAGACTATCCTGATGCTTTAGCAGGTTCCGCCTATGCTGGTTTTTGGTGTGAACCAATCGTTCTTGTTCCTAAAAGTCTAGACCAACCGACTCTGGATCTATTATCTAAGTTTCGGGGAGTACCTTATACAATTTTTGGTGGGAGTGAGGCAGTGAGCAGCCAAAGTGCCAGTGAAGTTCAAGCTGAACTGGAAGAAAACGGTTAAGGATTATAGAATCCTTAACCGTTTCAAACATGTCTATTGCTGACACTCAAATAGCCTAGATTAGTCAAGCTACCGTTCACTCATAAAATATTCTATGGACCAGGTTAATTGCATCCAACGGATGGCAGTAGTATGATTAAAATTAAAATAGTCTAAGGGGGATTTCGATGATAAACACATGGTTACCAATAATAGGTATAATTGTAGTAGCTTTCATTGTCTGGAAGTTTTTAGGGTCCATTGTAAAAGGGATAATAACTTTGGCCTTAATTGTTGTTGTAGTTATGATTGGAATAAATCTGGTTAATGGAACGCCGTTAATTAATCCGTTCACTTCTAAAACTCAAGCTCAGGTACAACTGCAAACCGGCAATCAAGAGGTGAACACCATTCTTCAAAAAATCAAAGGCGTAAATCCTACGCAAATAGAAACATTCCTGAAGGATTCTCAATCCGAGCTAGGTAAATATAGTCTTGATATTAAGCAAGCGTTTGCGAAGCTCAACCAGAGACAATGAGTTAATATCGCCTACATATAATATATAATGATTCCCCTGCAGAAAGTCTAAAATGATATAAAATATCAAGTCACTGCAATTATTTT
>OMOF01000188.1:0-4864 GCA_900290375.1 Candidatus Desulfosporosinus infrequens | reverse complement strand
TCGCTCAGGATGACAATAAAATGTGATATTAATAGCATGACAAGAGGTTTCTGCAGCAGAATCATATAATAAATATAAGAATATTTAGACGAGGAGAGTAGTGCAAAATGGCAAAACTCTTGTTTATCAATATTAAGGGGTGCTCTTACGAAAAATTGTAGGTCCAGAACGATTCGCGCACAAGCATATGGCTGAACGGGTTCTTTGTCGGGTCTTTGAATTCCTCATTTTTGATCCGTGAGAGAATCAACTGTGATTGTGACCTATGTGCTCGGATCGCTGCCAATTTCAGTTCAGACACGGCTGTAATGTCGTTGATGATGTCTGGCGGGCCAAGTACAGCCTGACAGTCCCGAGCAAAAGCATGGCCGTATACGGTCGGGCGATCCTGAACGGCAAGACGAGCAATGGCACGGAGTGTCACGTCACCCAGAGCATTGTGGTCCGGATGCACCGCAAAGCCAGGATAGTGAGTAAGGACCAAGGAAGGTCGGACCTCGCGAAGGATTCGCTCAATTCGATCGATCAGGAGTTCGGGGTCTTCAAATTCAATCGTCTTATCGCGTAACCCAAGTTTAATCACGTGTTGAATGCCAATAGCCTGGCAAGCTTTCTCCAACTCTGCTTCTCGAATAGTGGGTAATGACTCTCGGGTTGCAAAGAATGGTTTTCCCATGTTGCGACCCATTTGACCCAGAGTAGCGCAAATATAAGTGACTGGAATACCCGATTGGGTGAATTTTGCTATGGTTCCGCCACAGCCAAACGTTTCGTCGTCTGGATGGGGGAAAACTACGAGAACATGTTGTTCCAAGAATTATTCCTCCCACGTTAATGCAATTGTGTTTTACAGTTTAAATGGGGACAAACTGAGCTCTAGTGCCACAGCTAACCGTCCCTCTTTATCATGACCAGCTAGCAGGAGCTGACCTTCTCGCTCCATCTCAAAATCGGTCAGTCCTTCGGCGTAAACCCAGCCAAGTTCCATCTTGAGTCCGACGCGGTATGGGCCTTCACCAGTGATAGTCCCTCTTCCGAAGGAGATGCGACCATTGCGAATATACGCGCCTACAGTCATTGCGCTCTCTTGGTTATGGACTGCATAGGCCCCGTTGGTTGTCTCTAGGTGAAGGTACACTTCGCGGTTGAGAAAACTGTTCAGCGCGGGTTGAACAATCAACTTATCAATAGGGTTCATGAACTATCCTCCACATCAACTAATACTTTTTTCTTCATTATATACTATTTTTCTTATATTTACATCGGCGGTCGAATCCGCAATGACTAGCTGATCAAACAAAACCTAAGTAAATGCTCAAAACACACTGGTCGTATAAGACAGTTTCTGGTAAGAAGCGAGAATGGATCATTATAACTCGGGCGCAGTGGGGAGAACAATGGAAATTCTGGTGCCGATGTCCTGCCTGCTTAAAACCTCCATGTGCCCACCGTGTCGTTCAGTGATCCACTTCGCAATAGATAAGCCCAACCCCGTTCCGCCTGTGGCTCTGGCGCGAGATTCGTCAGCGCGGAAGAAACGGTCAAAGATCTGAGGAATCGCAGCGGGAGAGATACCGATGCCTTCGTCTTGTACGGTCAACCGGGCAAAGTTATGTGCCTGAGTAACAGAAATGGTGATCCGCTTACCAGCGGGCGTGTATTTCATGGCATTGTCAATTAGGATCCGCATCGCTTGTTTGACGAGGCTTTTATCTGCGTTAATGAAAACGGGCCTAACCAGCGAAGCGTATTCGTGCCCAGCATCAATCATCTGAGTTTCTTGCAGCACTTCTACGGCAAGGGCAGACAGTTCAAAACGTTCGATTTGCAGTGCCATGGTGTTGTTGTCGCCCCGTGCCAGAAATAAAAGCTGTTCCACCAAGCCTTTCATATTAGCCGTTTCATCTTTGATGGCATCAATGGATTCCTGCAGTGTCTTTTCATCATTTTTCCCCCACCGATCCAGCAGATTGGCATACCCTTGAATGACCGAAATCGGTGTTCTTAGCTCATGAGACGCATCCGACACAAAGCGCACTTGGGAACGGTAGGATTCGTTGATTCGGTCTAGCATTCCATTAATGGCAGAGGCGAGGGTTTTCAGTTCGCTTTGCGTATCGCCCAGTGAAATTCTCGTATCCAGCCTTGTGGCATTGATGTCGTCCAATTTACCTGCCAGAACTTCCAGTTGCGCAGGTGTAAAGACGCCGTCGGTACTTAGGTGTTGGGCAGTTTCAGCCAATTCTGCAATGGGTCGGAGGGTTTTGCGGATCATTCTTGCGCCGGAGAAAAAGCTGCGTAACAGCATTAAAAGCTCCAGAATCAATACTATTACAAACATCACTACAAATATCTGTAGGGTCCCTTGAGGTCGGATGGAAATACGATAAGAACGACTGCTATCATTGATCGTTACATTGTAGCTAACACTCTCTAATCGTTCCCAAAAGGTCAAGCGTATCGAATCCGGCAGGTCGATACTCCTGACACCAGACGCTGTTTGCTTGGAAAGATAGGACTGAAGGGGTATGGGTAGTTGGATTCCTTTCAGTTCTCCCGTTGGCAACGAAACACTGCATCCAGTGAGTTCAAGCCAGATTTCGGCATTCGGAGATGGAAGACCCGTTTTATTNNATCTGTTCGGAGCGTACGATTAGTCCAGCTACGGACACCAGGCACAAAATGAGATCTAGGGTCAATAAAAGTCCTAGCATACGGAAAAATAGTTTGAGGTTAAGTTTTAATACCAGAGAAAATCGTATTTTATGGCCGATCCGATTCGGAGGACTGTTTAACGGCTCACTTTTCATCCTTAATCACATATCCCACTCCCCTTACGGTGTGAATTAGTTTAATATCGAACACCTCGTCGATTTTGCCCCGCAAAAAACGAACGTAAACATCGACGGCGTTGGTTTCTCCCGTAAAATCAAAACCCCAGACATTTTCGAGCAGTGTTTCCCGGGAAATAACTACTCCCTTATTTTTAAGCAGATAGTGGAGAAGATCAAATTCGCGTTTTGTCAGTTCAATGGTCTTGCCCCTCATGGTCACCGTATGACGACTCAGGTCCAGCAGCAGACCCGAGGCGGACAAAACCACCACGTCTTCGTGTATGGTGGTTTTTCTGAGGGCGGTGCGGATCCGGGCGAGAAGTTCCTCTATGGCGAAGGGTTTGGTGATGTAATCGCTCGCCCCGCTGTCGAGTCCGGAAACCTTATCCACCACGCTGTCCCGAGCCGTCAGCATGATGATGGGGATGGAAGAGGTCCGACGAATTCTGCGCAACACTTCCATGCCGCTTAACTGAGGTAACATAATATCTAGTAAAACGAGGTCAAACTCGCCAGTTTCGGCGAGTTCAAGCCCTGTTCTGCCATCAAAGGCTTTTGTTGTAGTATAGCCTTCATAGCCAAGCTCAAGCTCGACAAATCGAGCAATTTTTTCTTCATCCTCAATAATCAGTATTTTTGAACTCATTCCAAGCCCCACCGCCCTAATGTTAGTCATTCATAGATTTCTTAAGGTTTTCGGCTGCGTCCGCAGCGCTATTCATCGCGTCATTGATAGTGTTTCCGCTAAAATCTGGTCCTTTAAAGCGATATCGCAGACCAAAAAATAGGCCGATAATGAGCAGTGGAATGGTAAAGACTAGGGCGATGACAGGAACAGAGGCTTTGCTTTGCTCGCCCTTGAGCACT
The DNA here is from genome assembly GCA_900290375.1 of Candidatus Desulfosporosinus infrequens. Taxonomy (GTDB): domain Bacteria; phylum Bacillota; class Desulfitobacteriia; order Desulfitobacteriales; family Desulfitobacteriaceae; genus Desulfosporosinus; species Desulfosporosinus infrequens. Next base: position 1,163 of record OMOF01000188.1, on the reverse strand, counting down.
TCAAAGTAATTTGTAGTGCTCTTGCGGAGCAGTTTTAAGCAAAATTTCCCGAATTTTTTTATTAAAGAAGAAAAGGTTTCTCCGTTGTTACAGTTTTTATTTTCTTTTTCCCAACAACTTTTGTTGAAGATCACCTCGCTAGCGTCCATAGTTTTTTCGCTGCTATAATAACCGCCTCCGGTCGGGGCGTTTACCTTTCCCTGTTTCTCCAAATCGATAATAGCTTCCAGCAAATCCCCATTTGATGCATCGAGGGCGGCCTTCGCCTCGTCGTAGCTTACATTAGCCAGGGCACGGAGTTTTTCCACTTGTTCTAGGGTTGTCATAAGAATTCCTCCTCGTTTTTTGTTAGGATTCCACGTTGCGTATAAACCTGAATTATAGTTTTTGTGACGCAATTGAGTATGTATGAATTCTAACCCAAAAAACTTCAAGGATTATTTGACCAAAATTAAAATTCGATTAAAAACCATAATATCTCATAACTATCCTCGGCATTAAACATCATATGTTTTACCCATCTAGGTTCATAGTAGACTTGGGGAAAGTCTATTTAAATCGACCTGTCTTGTCAATAGATCGTGGGGTGTAGTATCATTCATTAATGATACAATTCAGGAAATGGATAACAAGTTGGTAATAATTCACAGATTTACTGCATTTAATCCCGAACAGTCGGAAAGGCTAAATGTAGAAATAACAGAGCAAGGGGCAATGTACATGTCACTAGGGTATGCTAAAAGATCGGCTAACAGAGAAAAACGAAGAGAGTTCAGAGAACAACTAACCCCTGAAAATGAGGTATTAAAAGACCGAAAATTAATAAGAAAAGAAGTTAATAGTAGACTTGTCTCTGGATTACAAACGACAACTCTAGCATATGATGCCCTTTTCAATTTTGAGAAGGCAAGTTTAAACAAGGATTTTGATGTATTAAGCCTGCTTTTTCAGAGAATGTTTTTTTATCGATTGAATGAGAAACTCTCAGGATTAACCTGCGACCATACTCTTCGCTTGAGCAACCAAATTCTGACTCAGATGCAGTTCAACCGAGGAAAAATTAACGAAATAATTGAGATATTTAAGAAAAATGGTGGGTTTTGTGATTGCGAGATTATCTNNGGCAAATAGCCTTCGGATTCCGATGAAGGGAAATAATAATA
>OMOF01000147.1 GCA_900290375.1 Candidatus Desulfosporosinus infrequens | reverse complement strand
AATACTGCGTCCCGTCGCGATTCTGGAAGATCGGGGTCGGCGTGTCAAAGGCGATGGCTCTTCCTTCAAGTACTTTAAGTAGGGACTGTCCTCCTTCTGCATCTAAGAGACCAGCTCGTAGCTGAACGGCCCGATATTCAATCTTACCCTTATGTTCCTCCGACATTAATTTTTTCACCTCCTTCCAGAGTGCCTTCGTCGTTATTTTTTGGTGCTTCGGGCAAGGTATTGCTTTTTGACATCGACATCTGGTAGTCGTTTTTGATACTCACATCCACAAAGTTCAAGCTCTCCACTCTGCGTTCACCGCCTTCAATTGCCCCCAACCCAAATAATTCACGCATTTCATTGATGGTGAGTGATCCTGTTGGGGCTAGGTATTGCACTATGGCTACCTTGGTCTTGTCTGAGGTGTACTGGAGTTTACTTGAGGTAAAACTGATTTTATTACCATAACCGCGCTCTCGATCAGTGAAAATCTTATAGGTGAACGCCTCACCCATTTGCTTTAATAAGGGTGACACTATGCTCGTATAAAAGGCACTTAACTCGTCCTCGTTATAGGTCGAAAACACGATTTTCTCACTAATGTTAAAATACCCGAAGACTTCTTTCTGGATCGTTTCCATCTGGGCTGCATCGAGTAGGATCGCCTTACTTTCAAAGGGCTTAAATTCCCCAGTTTGGAAATCCGTAAATATAATCCCTGAATTATTTTGTATGTCGAAAAACTTCCCTAAAACTTCATCCCGCTTGGCGATTAAGTCGGCTGTTTTTAAGGTTCCTGCAAAGTGAAGGCTCCCACGAATATTGGCGGGTCCATTAGCAACTGCGTTAATGATGCCGTTGTGGACGGTATTGGTTAATTGGAGAAGTGGGTATAAGGCATTGTCGTTATAGCTCCCCATCAAATCACTTTCGAAATAATCCCTTTTCAGGTGTATGACTTGTTCAAACGGAGCAATGATCTCCTGTCCACCCCGAAAGTTAAACTTCACAAACAGGGTCCCGGTATCATCCATGCCTGTGGTACTTGACTCCATGTAGGTTACGAAACTAGAATTGAGGGGGTAGAATCCTTCGATGTTCCCCAATTCATCTTGCTTGATATAAACAAATGCGTTATTGTGAATCAGTAGGTTGGTCGTTAATTTAAAAATGAATTCTGATGAATTCATGAATGGATTAGGCTGGCCGCTTAATAAATTGGCAATGTCGCTATCCTGAGGGATAGTGTCACCTTTGACGTACCGTATATGTTTGATGTCAGCTTTCGCAACATGTGTAGCTATTGCCCTGAGGCAAGCTCGCATAAGGAAATTATAATAAACTTCGCCATTGGTGTTGCTTATGGTGGGGACATATCCGTTTAATGTCCTAAACAAACTCATAGGCTGCGACTGTGGGGGTTTTTTGCCAAAGATATTGCTGAACATTGAACGAAAACTCTTAATGCCCTTCACCTTCTTCCATCCTGAACTTTAGTCATTTGTTTCGAATTTAAAGGACGTCTGACCTGCTAATTCCAACATCCTTCTGGTCAACTTTCTCCTTGCATTTCTCAGCCCATAAAACTTTTGGGCAATTTGTCTATCCACGCCTTTCAAGGCTTCTACATTTTTGGTCTTATCAATATTCACGTATTTGGACTGACCTTCATTGTCTTTATAATTGAAGCAAGTTCTAATACCATGTTCATCCCTAAACTGGGCGATTAAGCCACTCGCACTTCGGCGTAGCTCGCGTTGTCGAGCGGCGTATGAATCAAAAGCAAAGTGCGGCTCCATTAAATTAATGACATCTTTAATATCTATCTCGCCAAGTTCTTCCATCTTCGTTAGGATAAATTCTTTCGCTCGCTTGTCCAATCGTTTACTCATTTGCTTAGCTCCTTTAGGAATTTTTGTATTCTTAAAAGCCTGGGTATACTTTCGTTGATTCTTTCAATATGTGATTCAATCATGTCTTGATCGAGGTATTCCTTCCAGGCATTAAGATGGCGATCATCTGTACCTAGCAGCGAAACATCGTAGATCACTGCGGTAAATTTTTTTGACACTCTGAGGCAAAAGTCCTCATACTGATTGAAGTCCTTATCTTTCGGGACCTCGCGTTGTTTCCGTTTCTGAGCGAGTTCCAAGACACGTGCGCGGGTAGGGATGTCGTCATTTTCTCTGGCTTCGTCCTTAACTCGCTCTACCAAGTCTTTGTTATCGGCTAGTGTTTCGAAGCGCTGAGCTTGTTTTTTTGAAAACCCCAAATCTTTAATGGCTTCATATTTTGGCTTATCAGACCTAGGGACAGCGGTGTCCCTAGGTTCATGTTTTGTCTTATCTGTTCTGGCACCTGGTGCCGTGGGTATCGCCTTTGACAAGTCACCGAATCGCGTCTCAGCATCGAGCAAAGCTTCCGCTAACATCTGCGCTTCCTCTCTTTTTTGACTCATGACTTCCTTTGCCAACTTCAGTTTATCAATAGCCCGGATTTCTGCTCTGACGGATGTTAACTTTTCCCTACCTACCAGGATGAATTGACTTAAGTCCTCCAGGTTTGCAGGCAGATTTTGTTCATATGCAGTTAGCTCCAACAACCCCAATCCTTTCTAAATCAGACTATCGATAAGTTCCTTGTTCCTCTCATACACTACATACGAATCCAGAAGGCTCATCGCACCGTCGATAAAATTTCGACTTTTCGTTTTAACAGGCGTAATATTATTGTTGCGATCATAGACCACGCCAAGACCACATAAACAATATTCCAGCAATGGATTCTTGTTGTAGTTAATCTTCTTGGCACTTAGGTCTGCTCCAAGGTGCTTCAACGGGTTACTTAAAGTTTTGGCCCCTTGGATTACAATATCCATAAGCCCATTAAAACCGTTCTGCTCCATATCTTTGATCCAGTAACCTGAGTTCCAACTATCGTATCCTACGCTTTGGAAGTACAGGCTGTATTCGGTTTTCATTCTCACGAACCACTGTGTGATATATGAGTACTCGATGCGATTCCCTGGCGTCAGTTCCAGCAGTCCTCGCTCAATCCA
>OMOF01000307.1 GCA_900290375.1 Candidatus Desulfosporosinus infrequens | reverse complement strand
TGCATAGATGCTAATATATCGGCCTGATTTTGAACCGTGAAGTCATCCGCTTTGCCAGCTTGGATCTTGTGGGCTTGTTCTAAAGCTATCGTAATCTCATCTTGTGCCGTTTGCATTAAGTCCGGTGAAGAAGCCGATACTAGAATACTACGCAATGTATTTTTCCCAATTAAGCGTTCTTGAACGGTTGTGATCGGTGCGAGAATCATATCATCGCTACTCATAAAGCCAGTTGATCCTGTGGCCACTGTCACCCCAATCACTTGAAAAGGTACGTTATTTATTTTGATGGTTTTCCCGATGATATCAGCATTCGGATCCCCCATTAGGTTTGTAACCACTGTCGGACCGAGAACAGCAACCCTTGCGTTGCTATCCACATCTGCTTTTGTAATAAATCGGCCACTGGCCATTGTGACATTTTTTATGACTTCATAACTCTCATTAGTTCCGCTTATTTGCGTGGAGGTATTTCCAGAACCCAATACCACTTGATAGTCGTTATCCGTGTACGGGGCTACAGCTTTCACAGCCGTACTAACAGGAATCTTATCAACATCGGTAATGGTCAGGGTGGTTAAGCTGCCAGCTCCCCCTCTAACCCCTCCGGAATTTGACTGTCCCGGGCTAATCGTAAGAAGATTTGAACCGAGTCCCTGGATCTGGGAAGTTATCGATGCGGTTGCTCCGTTTCCAATTCCAACCATAGCGATGACAGCCGCAACTCCTTAATGCCGACCTGAGTTTGTTCGCTTGTAAAGCTCTGAGTGCAATCCAGATAGTTTCAAAAACTTCACATTGTTTCTCCTTCTTCAATAATCTGTGCTTAGGCGTACGTGGATTTTATACTCGTTCGTCTTCTTCAATATGACCTTTACGGAAACAGAAGTCTTTCTTATTACCAAGGCACCCGCGCGGTCCATCCCCTCGAATATTATAAATTCACCAGTTACCTCCAATTCATTTGGCATTCAACCTCATATTTATAGAGAGGATATTTTCACACTCGGTACGAACTTACCTATGCAGATAGAACACTAAGCCTTTCTCAATAAATAACCTTTAGATGGATTGAATAGTATTATTATAACACTGGTTATGACTTGATTCTTGAACAATATGTGAAATATTCATTAAGCTTTATGTGGCTTTAGATGTTATTTCAGTTATGACAAACTACCACGCACTCCACAAGCTGCGCCTTTGTTCATCGACTAACAACAACGCTGAAGCATAATGTTACACCAACTTATTGTAAGGTGTATAACGTTATTACTTCAGCTCTGTAAAAACTTTCGCCAACTTTTTGTACCGCTATATACATTATCCAACACAGCCCTCACCTCAACCCCGCCTTGAACACAGACACCACCTCATACACTGTCGACTGCATTTTACTTTTTCAAACAACCTGCGTAACAAATCACCCATCGAGTCTATCCAGCAGCAACCCTGTAATGCCAGATACTCTTCAATTTACTTATCCCACTCTCAAAAACAAAATACGCTGGCGAGAAAATTTCCATCTTCTCAACCAACGCATTACTCACTTACTACCATAAACG
>OMOF01000310.1 GCA_900290375.1 Candidatus Desulfosporosinus infrequens | reverse complement strand
AATTGGAGGTCTTAAAAATGAGTAGTATTTCAAACTGGAAGCACTTTGAAGCGGTAAAGTATGGAACAGCAGTATTAGCTATACTTCTTACCGGATTGATCCTTCTCGCCACGGGTGTCTTTAAATATCCTGAACTTCTGGGATTGGCAGTAATATCCTATACTTTTGGACTTAGTCATGCTTTTGATGTAGATCACATTGCAGCTATTGATAATATGACTCGTAAGCTAGTTCAACAACGAAAAAAGACTAAAGGTGTAGGATTTTTCTTTTCATGTGGACATTCAACCGTTGTAATTATTATGGGGATGCTGACTATTTTTGCAGTTGAATGGGCGCAAAAAGCACTTCCTAAATTTCAAGCCATCGGTGGGGTTATTGCTACTTCAGTTTCAGGTGTTCTCCTTCTTATTCTTGCAACTGTAAATTTTATTATATTAAAGGATATCCTTAAAACTTTCAGTAGCATGCGGGGTGGAACGTATCATGCAGAAAGTGCGGAGCGAGAAGATATAGGGTTTATAAATCGTACAATAAACCGTTTATTTAACCTTGTTAGTAAAAACTGGCATATTTATATAATAGGGTTCTTGTTTGGACTTGGATTTGATACGGCAACACAAATAGCAGTTCTTGCTACATCGGCAGCCGCCTCAGCCAAGGGCATCCCTTGGGTTGCTGTCTTATCTTTCCCTATTCTTTTTACTGCTGGTATGAGTATGATGGATACAATGGACGGTTTTTTTATGTCTACAGCATATCAATGGGTACTTTCTTCACCTTTAAGAAAAGTCTATTATAACCTAACCATCACTGGTCTTTCAATCTTGGCAGCAGGAGTCATAGGTATNNAGGTGTTTGCCCAAGAAAGCGGGCGTAACAGTGGTTTTTGGCTTTGGATACAAAACTTGAATTTTAATAAAATGGGGTTTATGCTCGTTGGAATGTTCGTAGTGGTTTGGTCTGTGTCTTTTATTGGATGGAAATTACTCCGGCTAGATGAAAAAGAAACTAGTTTTGTGTAATCCTCGGAAAACTAACCTTGGGGCATGGATAGCGCCAGCCTTGGCATACTACACCATATGATCGTATATTAAGTGAGGGATGCACACTTTTGTGACTACGCGATCTCATTTGTCTCGGGAGACGTTCAATGAAGTAACATCTACAACGCACGTTGGTGTTACTTCATTGTAAGGCTTTTTAAGGTATAAATTGCTGTTTATCACAGGATACATTTACCGTAGGGTTAATGTTGTTTGATTTAATGCGCCATAAATATCCAAACATTCTTTTTTGATTTTAGGTTATCCTATTAGAGGTTATAAGACCATTTTAAGGAGGGTTTGAAATTATGGGTAACGATAATGAACAAGACACGGGAAATGGGCCAGGAGCAGGACAAAATAAAGGGGCTGGACCACGAAAAGGAAAAGGTAAAGGAAAAGCGAGAGGAAAAGGGTAAGAACAAGGGTAAGAACAAGGGTGATTCATAACATGATTCAATATCCAATAGTAACTGTATTAACAGCAAGACTATATTTTTGAGACATGATGCCCTAGAAAATATTCTAGGGCATTTGTTCGTCGTAGAGTCAGCGCTTTAGCCTCTACCACAGTCAAACCATTGATTTCACTGGTATTCTTACCTATTTCAAAAGAGTAGCAATTCGGGTTTGGCATCGTTTTCAAAAAATATGCTCAAACCTTTAGTTACTCGGGGTGAGCGTTAAAGCAGGCTTTCTCACGGAGCATGAACGAGATCAGTAGTGGCAAGGGGCAGTAGTTATTTGATTTGTGCTATTGTTTCCGTGACCAGGGCACGTGGAGACTTGTGCCAAGAACGTGCTCGATGAGTGCGATGCTGTATTCGAGATGGAGGTAGACCCTCCGAAGCCGGTTTGTAGGAGCAGGCTTCAAACAGCCGTAAGCTGCTTCGGTCCGAAAGGGTGCGGTGGNNGAGGAAAATCTCGGCATGTATGGATTAGAGAGATGAATGGAGTGAACCCCTGTAAGCACCGAAAGTGCTAATCGACATCAAAACCGGAGCTTGTCTCCTCTCTGGGATAAGCATGGAAGAAACCTACTTACTGGCC
>OMOF01000720.1 GCA_900290375.1 Candidatus Desulfosporosinus infrequens | reverse complement strand
ATGGATTATCTTTGTAGGATTATTAAATGATGACCCTTATGAAATTATTGCTGGTAAAATTAATGGTCATGATTTTGATTCTACTATAACTGAAGGTGAAATGATTAAGACTAAAAAAGATGGTAAAAAAGTCTATCAATTTGCTAAAGATGGTATTATTCTTTGTGAAGATGTTTGTGGTCAATATTTGAATGAGCTAAGAGAATATTCAACAAGATTAATGTCTTTGGCTCTACGTCATGGTGCTGGAATCGAACATTTACAAGCAGTTTTGAGAAAATCCGGAACAATTGTTGACTTCAACCAAGCTATTGTTAGAGCTATTTCAAAGTATGTTAAGAATGCAACATTAAAAGAGAAATGCCCAAGATGTAATGCAGAATTAAAATATGTTGAAGGTTGTGTAAAGTGTTCTGACCCTGAATGTTCATATACAAAATGTGGCTAAGTAAAAAATAATTTGACATTAAATCCCCTTTGGGTTAGAGTGATTCATAATCTAATACAAAGGGGATTTTTATGTTTTCATTGATTCGTTCTACATATAATGATGATTATGGCACATTCTGTGACAGCATAGTTTGTGTTTCCAGATCAAAAGAAACATTGGAAATGAAAATGAAAATATGCATTTTCAAAGACAAATATGAAAAAGAAATAAAAGAAAAATTGGAAGCACATGGTTCAAAATATCGTGCTGCTTGTCCTTATCCTACATATATTAGTTCTCCAAAGAAAAAGAAATTTCCAGCAGGTATTGCTCAAAAAGATATTACTCCTAAAATGTTGGCTGAACGTCAAGCATGGAAAGATGAAACAGAAAGAATCAATACTATCAATAAAGAATTGATGGATGAATGGTATAAATTATATAATGAATCTTGTAACAATTTTCTATTATATGAGTGTGGTATTATTCTGAAAGAAGATAGAGACAGATACATGGGATATTTTTATACTCCTGAAACAGAATATAGAATTGGGGAGATTGAAGAGATATGAATACCAAAGTAAATCTTACAGCTTGCCCCTTCTGTGGAAGTGAAGAATTAAAAATACGAGCACATGATTGTATGTCATGGGAAGTTGCTTGTATGTGTGGTTGCCATATGATTCAGAGAATGCCATGTGAATACTCACGTCCTGAAAAAAGAAAAATTAAAGAAATAAGAGAAGAACTGAATATTACTGATATGGAAGCTATTGCTGTCTTTCATATGTTGAATGTTGCAGAAAAATGGAATAAGAGGATATAAGGTAATTTATACCTCATATGCTCCATAGTTATTATATTTAAAATAAAACTTTGTTATAAATCATATAGTTACATTTTGGCATAGTAACTGCATAGTAATCTCTCATATGATTCATATAACTAAAAGGGAGATTTACCAATGAAAAAGATTCTTGCAATGTTGATCACCATCGTAGCTTT
>OMOF01000311.1 GCA_900290375.1 Candidatus Desulfosporosinus infrequens | reverse complement strand
ATCCTTGGCAAAGATGTTGGAACGTGGAACGCGGACCCACTGGGCTGGAAAAAGCAAAAAGGTTCAGTATGCTAGTATGCAAAGAAGAACCGTCCCCACATGCATCCACTTGCATCATAATTAGAAAAGAGGAATATGAATGGAGATTCAAGGATTTACCACGAAATTGACAGAGGATAAAAGCTTAGTTCCGACACCTATTCCAGAGTTCAATCTCGAACAGAAGAAAAGCGAAGTTATGGCCAAGGTGCAGGAGAGCCCTGAGGTGCGCAGTATTGTTCGTCAGATCAATGTCGAAGACGTGAGTTCTATAATGACGTTTGGTAAGAACACTGCAGAGGCTGTTTCTCAGTTTTCAGACGCTATCCTTCATTCGATGCAAGCGACAAAGGTTGAAGATTCAGGAGAACTTCTGATTCAGCTCAATAAAATCATGGACAAGTTTGATATTAAGGATTTTGAGGACAAGCCTCCTAGTTTTATAGGAAAGATTTTCGCTAAAGCAAAGAATACAGTGGAGACACTTTTCCAAAAATATAATTCAATGGGCGATGAAGTTGATAAAGTATTTGTTACGTTGAAGAAGTATGAAGCAGAAATTAACCTCGCTAATAAACACTTGGAGGACATGTTTGTCAAGAATTCGGAATATTATGAGCAGTTAGGGCAATATATCTACGCAGGACAAGTTGTATTAGCGGAGCTTAAAAATAACATTATTCCGACCGCTCAAGCTAAAGCGGATCAGACGGGCAATAGGTTAGACCAAATGAATGTTAATAATCTCGTACAGGTACAAGATATTATGGAGCAACGAATCTATGATTTACAACTTGCTGAAAATGTCGCTGTTCAAAGTATGCCAACCATCAAGTCCATTGAATACGGTAATTACAATTTAGTGCGTAAGATTAATTCAGCATTTGTTATTACAATGCCGATCTTTAAACAATGCTTGGTTCAAGCAATTATGTTGAAGCGTCAAGCCGTACAAGCCAAAGCGATGAGTGCATTAGATGAAAAAACAAATGAACTATTACTTCGCAATGCTGAAAACACGGCCCTGCAATCAAAAATGGTTGCTAGACTTGCATCGGGTAGTTCCGTTAGCATTGAGACCTTGGAAAAATCATGGCAGACGATTGTCAAGGGCATCGAGGAAACAAAAGCTATTCAAGAAGAAATGAGACAAAAACGTCTCGACGGAACGAAGAGATTAGAGATTCTCAAACAAGATTTTGTTAATCGTGGAATTGTACGATAGTGCACAGCACAGCGAACCTCGGTTAAAGAGGGAGATAAGATTTGGGACATATAATAAATGCTAAAGAAGCGGTTTACCAGGCCTTGGCGGAACGCCTAAGTAAGACCCCAGAAGGTGCCCCAATCAACGAAGACCTCATGGCCATTCTTGAGCGTCTCTATACGGAAAGCGAAGCGATTGTGGGAAGTAAATTCCCTATGCTCCCCATGACCTTGGAGAAGATTGCCATCATCACGGGTATTAAAGAAAAAGAATTAAAAATCATCCTAGACGAGATGTCTGAAAAGGGTTTAGTTCTGGACATTCCTCGTAAAGATTCCTTCTATTATATGTTGGCTCCGATGTTAGTAGGTTTCTTTGAGTACACCTTTATGCGAACAGGGGATCATGCAACATTAAAGGAGTTAGCAGAATTATTTGAAACTTACTTTCATAGCGAGGGGGTTATGAATGAGGTTGCTGGGATCGATACGAAAGTAATGCGCACCCTGATATATGAAAGTCTTATCCCTGTGGCTGTAGAAACAGAAGTTTTAGACTACGAGCAAGCGTCAATAATCATCAGGCAAGCCGGAGGCGGGGCAATCTCTATGTGCGCTTGTCGACACGAAGCGGCTCACCTTGGTAAAGCCTGCGATGCTCCGGTAGACGTATGTATGTCCCTAGGTGGCGCTGCTGAATGGATAGTACGTAAGGGTTTAGGCAAATCAGTAACAGTGGACGAATTGCTGAGAGTGTTAGAGCAGACTCAGCAACTCGGATTAGTTCATCTGTGTGATAACGTGCTCGATAAACCAACCTATATCTGCAACTGCTGTGGATGTTGCTGTAAAGTTCTCCGCGGTATCAATGAGCAGCATGTCTTTGCCACCCATCCCAGTAACTTCATTCCATCGATAGAATTGAAAAATTGCTTTAGCTGTGGCGTTTGTGCTGATAAGTGCCAAATTCATGCAGTCATTATGACTGATCAAGGCAACGGTATACTCGTACCAGTTGTGAATAATGAGGTCTGTATTGGTTGTGGAGCGTGTTCAGCTGCCTGTCCAAGCGGTTCGTTGACCATGTCTCGCCGACCAGTTCTATATGTTCCTCCACGGAATGGTCGGGAGAAATTAAGACGAGTAGCCAGGGAAAAGGGGCGGTAGGGAAATTAGAGAACCGTCGCGTTGCTTTGAAATTAAGTGAGAATAGGAGATAAAGTAGCAAATGGATAATTATCAGGTAGTCGTTCATATTGATGAACGTGACAAGGGGTTATTAGGATTAAACAATATTGAGAATTTATTGGAGGATTTAGGTAAAGACAATGTGAAGGTCGAATTGGTTGCAAATTATGAAGGGATTGCTATACTACTTAAGAGCCCCGATACTTACGGAGAGCAAATTGCAAGGCTAGAAAAAATGGGCGTTAAGTTTGCTGCCTGCTCCAATAGTATGCGCCAAAGAGGTATTACCAAGGCGGAGTTAGTGGAATTCGTCCAGATTGTTCCCTCAGGTATCGGAGAATTAGTGAAAAAGCAGTCACAAGGATGGGCTTATATTCGCCCGTAACCTAAGGGGCAAGCCCTTAGGCGCGGCGGTAGCCTTAGTTGCACTATACTTTCTGAATAGCGCCGAAAAGAGGTGGTAACTCTTGAACCACCTCTTTTCGGTGGGTAGCTACTGAAGAAATGATAATCACGATAAGGAAGTGAACTGGTCTTGTCAGAAACGCAATATAATGCAGAATCTATCCAGGTCTTAGAAGGATTGGAGGCGGTCCGCAAACGTCCTGGCATGTATATCGGTTCCACTGGGAGCAGAGGGCTTCACCACCTTGCTTATGAAATTATCGATAACGCCATTGATGAGACCGGGGCAGGATTTTGTGATCAAATCGCAGTTACACTAAATATAGATGGATCGATTACGATCGAGGACAATGGGCGTGGGATTCCAGTTGACATACATTCTGTCAAGAAGATTCCTGCTGTGCGCTTAGCCTTTGAGACGTTACATGCAGGAGGTAAATTTGGAGGGGATACCTATAAAACGTCTGGAGGCCTGCATGGCGTTGGAGCAAGCGTAGTCAACGCCTTGTCGGTTTATTTAACAGCTGATATAAAACGAGGTGGAAAACTTTATCGGGTTGAGTATGTTAACGGGGGTCAACTCAAGTCGGATCTGCACATTATCAAGAAAAAAATAACCGGCACAGGAACAACTGTGGTTTTTAAACCCGATCCACTTATTTTCAAAGAGACAACTGTTTTCAAATATGATTCCTTAAGAAGTCGTTTAATGGAGCTGTCCTTTCTCAACAATGGTCTAACTATTCTCCTAACTGACCTGCGCGGAGAAGCAAAGTCGGAAATATTTTCTCCGAAAAATGGGATCATTGGGTTTGTTGAACACTTAATCAAAGAATCCAGCGTTTTGCCTGTTCATAAGAAACCAATCTATTTTAAAGGGGAAAAGGAGGACGTGATTGTAGAGTGTGCTATTCAGTATAACGATGGAGACGATGAATCGTTGCACTCTTATGTCAACAATATTCCCACGGATGAGGGTGGGACTCATGAGTCTGGTTTCCGAACGGCTTTAACAAAAGTCTTTAATAATTATGGCCGGAAAAACAATCTCTTCAAAAAAGAGGAAAATCTGATTGGAGATGACCTCAAAGACGGCTTAATGTGTGTACTTTCACTCAAGGTGAAAGATCCCCAATTTGAAGGACAGACTAAGACGAAACTCTCCAATATGGAAGTGGAGGGGATTGTGCAGTCGCTAACCAATGAGGGGATCAGTCAATTCTTTGAGCAAAACTCATCTGTAGCCAAAGATGTCATCAATCGAACGTTGACAACCTCCTTGATCAGAATCGCAGCTAAGAAAGCCAAGGAGCTTAAAAAGAAAGCTAGAGATGCCGAAGTCAAGGCACTTAGCGGTAAACTCGCGGCCTGTAGTGGAAAGGACAAAACACGCAATGAACTTTTCCTAGTTGAAGGGGACAGTGCAGGCGGTTCGGCTAAAATGGGTCGAGACCGACGATTTCAGGCCATTCTTCCTTTAAGAGGGAAGGTGATTAACACTTTCCGGGCTAAGATTGATAAGGTCTTGGAAAATGAGGAAATCAGGAGTATTATCACGGCTGTAGGCTCGGGGATCGGTAAGGAGTTTGATCTGGAGAAGGGCAATTATGCACGTGTATGTATTATGACGGATGCAGACATTGACGGAGCGCACATTCGCTGTTTACTGTTGACGTTTTTCTATAGATATATGAAACCATTGATTTTGAGTGGGCGGGTCTACATTGCACAGTCTCCTTTATATAAGGTGGAGAAAGAACGAGGTAAGATTATTCACTATGCTTTCGACGAACACGAATTAAAGAAGGAACTCAAGGATTTGGGGAAAACTGCCAAGATATCACGTTATAAAGGACTTGGCGAAATGAATCCAGAGCAGCTTTGGGAGACAACTCTGAATCCTGCCAATCGACGCATGATTCAGGTGACGATCGATGATACTTTGGAGGCCGAGCGTAAGCTTAGAATTCTAATGAGTGAGCATGTAGAACCACGACGTGATTTTTTGATGGAAAATATTGTCTTTACGGATGATGATATGTAGAGTTTGGGGGGAGATAGGCCCTATGAGTATAATAGAAGACAATATCAGCCAGCGTCCACTTGAAGACGTTCTACCAGAAGCGTTTTTAGGTTATTCAAAACATGTAATCTTACAGCGGGCAGTTCCTGACGTTAGGGATGGACTAAAGCCGGTGCATCGCAGAATTCTTTATTCTATGGACGAAATCGGTATGCACACGGATAAGCCCTACAGTAAATCAGCTCGACTAGTTGGAGACTGCATGGGAAAATACCATCCCCACGGGGACTCGTCGATCTATGACTCTGCGGTTCGTATGGCCCAACCTTGGGCAACGAGATATCCTATGGTGGATGGTCAGGGGAATTTTGGTTCAATCGATGGAGATAATGCTGCAGCGATGCGTTACACGGAAATGAGAATGACGCCTTTATCCCAACTGATGACTCAGGATATCGAGAAAAAAACTGTTCTATTTAAAGCAAACTATGATCAGCGCTTGAAAGAACCCGTTGTTCTCCCAAGTCCTTTTCCTAACCTCTTGGTCAACGGAGGGTCTGGAATTGCTGTTGGGATGATGTCCAATATGCCTCCCCATAATTTACGGGAAGTCGTCACCAGTGTGATCCTGCAAATAGATAATCCTCGGATTACGGTCGATGAGCTTATGGAAAAGGTAAGTGGGCCGGACTTCCCCACAGGCGGACTGATTATCGGGACAGAGGGTATAGTTAATGCCTATAAAACCGGGCGCGGAAAAGTGACAATGCGTGGTAAGACGATGATCGAACAAAGTAAAAATGGCAAAAGCTTAATCGTAATTACTGAGATTCCCTATCAAATCAATAAATCAACCCTGGCTGCAAAGATTGAAACACTATCAGTTTTGGGTAAAATCGACGGAATTAGCGAAGTCAGGGATGAATCGGATCGGGAGGGGATTCGGCTTGTGGTTGAATGCCGAAAAGAGGCCGATCCGTTGGGCGTCTTACGCCTTCTATATAAACATACTCAACTGGAAGATACTTTTGGGATCATCAATTTAGTCATCACGGCTGAAGGTATCCCGAAGGTTCTGGGTCTAAAAGAAATTAACGCAGCTTTCATTAAACATCGCAGAATTGTTGTCACGAAGCGCACAGAGTTTGATTTAGAGAAGGCCCGCTTAAATGCTCACATACTTGAAGGATTAGTCATCGCTATTAATAATCTTGATGAAGTGATTGCTCTGATTCGATCCAGTAAGACCCCTTCTCTGGCTAAGGCTGCACTTATTATTCGTTTCGAACTGTCCGAGATTCAAGCGCAGGCGATCTTAGACATGAGACTGCAAAACTTAACAAACTTTGAACTTGACGCTGTTAAGAAAGAACATGACGAAGCCTTAAAACTTATCGCTGAGTTAGAGTGCATCTTAGCGGATGTGAACAGGGTTTATGATATTATCAAAAAAGAGCTCAAGGAGATTGCCGACAAGTATGGGGACGATCGACGTACTCGCATTCTGTCTGAGGAAATGAGAGATCAACTCGATCTAAGTTCCTTTGAGGAACCCGAAAATCCCATCGAGGTTATGCTCACAACAAATGGATTTATTAAAAGGATGCCTCTCCAAATTAAGAAAAATAAAGGGAATGCTCTAGTCTGCACTTTCAAGGATGGAGATACCTTAGCGGAGAGGATTACTTGTACTGACAAGGATACACTGTATTTCTTTACCCAGACTGGAAAGTTTTACAGCATTAAAGCTAAAACCGTCCCAGAAGCTGGCAGTAAAGATAAAGGAGGTCCTCTAACTAATTTATTCCCAATGCCAATGGGCGAAAAGGTCGTTTCTACTCTTTCTATTAAAGATGCATCCGAGGGGTTATGTCTCATATTTGTCACAAAGGATGGGCAGGTCATGCGGAGTGTAGCAGGCGATTTTGTAAATGCTCGTTCTTCGGAAGCCATGGGACTCAAAGAGGGAGACGCCGTGGTCAAAGTGTTTTTGGGCGATAATCAAGGAGAATTATTCCTTGTCACGTATCAAGGGCAAGCTATAAGATACCCGGAAATAGAAATTAACCCCATGGGACGTAAATCGCGCGGGGTCAAAGGGATGGCTTTAGGGAATCAAGATTGGATTGTCGATGCTCTGCTGCTGAGTAGCTCAGAGGAAAATCCAATGGGGGACTTAGTAACTGTGACTGAACGAGGATTCGTAAAACGTACATCGTTTGAGGAATATAAACCTCAAGGGCGGGCAGGAAAAGGGATTGCAATTGCTAAAGTAGACCCCGTAGGAACTGGTTTAATCATGGGTGTAACCCAAGCTAAAGATGAAGATGTATTATACATCATACAAAGCGGCGGAACCGTAACCCAACTTGAGATGAAGACCGTTAGAGCAGAGGCCAGAGCAAGATGCGGATCCCAAAGGATTCCGGTATTGCTAAACGATTACACGGTTAGGATTATATAGTTGGTTGAGTAAGTCTCTTAAACATACTCGACTGCGCTAGCAATTGAATAAAAGGAGCAAGCTAGGGACTTGGCGGAGTCACTGTATAGGAACTTAGTCATCGAAAGGATAGATGTGTTTTGCCGAAAGAGAGAGTTGCGGAATGGGATGTTATGAGGGGGATTGCCTTTTTGGCAATTGTTTTGCAGCATGCTATAGGGCAGTTTGCGTATAGGAAAGACACAAGTTTGTTTGATGCCTATATATTAGCCGCCATTTATCACCTTGTTAAGTTCGGGGTACCGGCTTTTGTTCTTTTAACAGGAACAGGTCTATTTTATAATTACTACGCCAAACTTAATTACCCAGCGTTTATTCGAAAACGAAGTACAGACATTTTGATACCTTATTTCCTGTGGACGGTAATATATTTTGTTTATATGTTTCCTGGAGAAAATATCGATTTTCTGTGGTTTAAAGATGTTGGACTTCAGATTCTCAACCCGACGTTGGGCTATCATTTTTGGTTTGTTCTGATGATCTTTCAATTTTATCTTTTATTTCCCCTGTTTCTTAAAGGGATAACTTGGGCGAAGGAAAGTAGAGATTCGTGCAAAACACGAACCTTGAATGCGCTCTTAGTCTTTACTGGTCTGGGGTATATGGTTTTAATGTGGGTATCTGACAAGTATTTACCATATCACGTTTCTAGCTATCCTAGTTTCCTTCAATACCTCATCATCAATAGAAACACTAATTTTCTCTTTTATTCTTTCTACTTTGTCTTTGGAGCTGTGATCGCGCTCGAACTGGAACGATGGCAGAAGATCATCGTTGGCTCGATGCGTTGGAACATTATCTTATTTATTGTTGCTTACGGCTGGGTAGGGTATGAACTTTTCATAGGAACTGGTTATAATTTACCTATAAATTTAAACTGGTCTACGACTCTCAAACCTTCAATGTTTATGTTGATCTTTTCTGAGCTTATCGCTCTCTATATGATCGCTTTAAAAATCATACATAAAAATAATTATATAAACACTTTGACCTCATGGATAGGGAAGTACTCTTACGGGGCTTACCTTGCTCATGCCCTAATTTTAGGCGAATTGATAAAAGTCTTTGATGGGTTTTATTTGAAGCATCCTGCCCTTAATCAGTACTACGTCTTGGTAACGTTGATAGTTTTCTTGCTTGTTTCGGTTGTATCCATTTTCACGTGTTTTATTCTCAGTAAGTTCCCACTCGGGAGATATTTAATTGGTCCGCAGGGCTCGACGAATAAAGAAGTTACTGAAACATCATAATAAACAAAGCGGGCTAAAGTGGGAGGTAATATAAATGGAGATTTTCGATATTACGGTTAACGGATCGGGTTTTGATCCGGAATATAACTTTAACAATTACGCATTAACTTTAGTCTTCAAAGACGATCAGACAGAAAAAACAGTTAGGGCAAATTTGCGTTACTATCCTGGCGAAAACCAATGGGATCTTAATCCAATCTTTTACGAATATACAAAGGATGAAAAACAAAATATGATTGAGCAAATAATAAATAATGACAATTTTAAATTAGCTTTTGAGACCATTGAGAATCGTTTGGAAGGACAGCTCGACTTTAGGTTGTAATTAATCAAACGAGCCTGCCTGATATTTAACCTCCTACAAAACTGTAGGGGGTTTTTCTTTCATATGCCTTAACTCTTGAAAGTTATTGATAAAAGGAGAAACAGGTGTATTAGTCGAATATACAATAGAATTAACATGAAATTAATATTGAGTTAATATAGAGTTTACATTGCAGAGGGATGGTGTATGATGGCTCGAATTAATGATGACTTAGCTTATGATAAGGCAAAATCAAATCCTGTCCAGACCGCGGTGCATCAATCGGAAGGGCTACCAAGCATTCGCAAAATCGGACAACTTTGGCTTAAAGA
>OMOF01000756.1 GCA_900290375.1 Candidatus Desulfosporosinus infrequens | reverse complement strand
AGAGAAAGGGTGGTTAGAATATTATCTGTTTGCAAAACAAAGACTTTCCGAAGAAGAGATTGAGTTTATTATTGCTTTGCCCACTGAACACGCTGTTGATTTAATGGGAACAAGTATATTATGCGTTCACGGTTCGCCAGGTTCTGTTGTCAATGGGATGGACTATCGGACCCCAAGGGATGAACTAGAATTAATGGTAGAAGGGGTCTGCGAATCAATCATCCTTTCTGGTCATACCCATATACCCTTTGTTGGAGAAGTTAAAGGCAAGTATATATTCAATGTTGGAAGTGTTGGATTATCTTCTGACGGTAGTAATCTGGCTTCTTATGGGATTATTGAACTTTGCACAGGTGTTGCTCCAAAATTTGAAATTATAAGAGTATCTTATCCAATCAGTGAGACGATAAGAATTGCACAGGAACTTAAGTTTCCAAATATGTATCAGTATGAACAATCTTTAGTTACCGGACTATCTGTGTATTAATCCTAAATCAAGTCAAGAGTCCGTCGTTCAGTCCATGACATATCAAGTTTCAACTAGCGTCGGAAGCGCCTTGCGTCGTTTGACAGATTCGCGGAAGTTTTGGAGTAAAAGGCAAGGCTTAAAAGGATATATAAACTATGCGAGTGCATTTCTTGAAGAAAATGCTTTATCCGATCCACTGGGCATGATCCACTATACCTTCATGGTTCAGATAAGTAGCCCTGAATCCAAAAAATAGGTATAATGGCAACATGGACGTTTGGATGAACTTGCGTAAAATAATACATGTGGATATGGATGCCTTCTATGCCTCTGTAGAGCAACGGGACGATCCTACCTTATTGGCGAAGCCAGTAGTGGTTGGAGGTAAGCCCAACAGCAGGGGTGTAGTTTGTGCTGCGTCTTATGGAGCACGCAAATTTGGAATACACTCGGCTATGCCCATGGCGGAGGCTTTTCGACGCTGTCCTCATGCTGTCTTTCTGCCAGTAAACATCCCTAAATACCACGAAGTGTCGTTGCAAATCCGACAGATATTTATGACTTATACGCCAATTGTGGAGCCGCTATCATTGGATGAAGCCTTTTTGGACATTACAGGGTCTACGAGCCTATTTGGTTCTGCGCGGACAATTGGGTTAACTATTAAACAACGTATACAGCAGGAGTTAAACTTAACGGCATCTGTTGGTGTGGCAAGCAATAAATTTCTGTCTAAACTAGCATCCGACTTACAGAAACCAGATGGCTTTGTCATTGTTCAGCCCAATAGGGTTCAAGAATTTCTTGACCCACTGTCAGTTGAAAGGATTTGGGGAGTCGGTAAAAAAACGGCTGAGCAGTTGCATAAACTTAATATCAAAACGATTAGAGATCTGCGTCGCTTGGAGCAGGGATATTTAACGCAACTCTTCGGGGTTTCGGGAAGTCAACTTTATCAGTTAGCTCAAGGTATAGATGATAGACCAGTGGAAAGTGATAGGGTGGCTAAATCCATTGGCCGTGAGACCACGTTTGCGACGGATATCGTAGATCGGGATGTATTGGAGACGGAGTTATTGAAGATCGCTGTTGATATTGGTAGGAGATTGCGCAAGGAATCCTTTAGAGGGAAAACGATCACATTGAAAGTCAGGTATGCCGATTTTCGCACGGTGTCGCGGTCTCATACCTTATCACAAGTCACCGATCTGGATGACGTGATTTATAAAGAAGCCTGTAACTTATTCAGGGAGGTATCGTTAAAGCAACCGCTTAGGTTGATTGGTTTGACGCTGCATAACCTGACCGATAAGTTTGAACGTCAACTTTCTTTGTTTTCTGAGCCGCAAAAGGATAACGAGACTCTCACGAAGGTCATTGATGTACTTAAAGAGAAATATGGTGAAAAGAGTATTACAAGGGCGAGATTATTGTGATCCGTAATACTTCAAAGGGCGCAGATAATATTCACAAATGAAGGAGAGTAAAAATGAATTATTCACAGATAACTTGGCTGTGTTGGGAAGCATTTGGCCTGGTATGGTTAGTCGGTTCAATTTATAATGTCTTCAGGGGACCAAGAGTTGTGAGGAAGCCGCTCCAGTCATGGCGGTATTGGTTAATTGGTGTCTTGCTGATTTATTTGGTATTCCATTATTTAAGTCCTCATTCTGTAGGGGTTCTGTACCGACTACCTATACAGTGGGTTGAGATACTGGGCGTGATTATCCTAGTTTCAAGCACGCTTTTTGCTATATGGGCTCGTATCGTCCTGGGAGTAATGTGGTCATCATCTGTAACGCTCAAATCTGACCACGAACTACGAACAAATGGACCGTATCGGATTACTCGCCACCCTATTTATACAGGCATACTGGGAATGTTAGTGGGGTCGAATTTTACTGTAGGCATGGTGTTCTTGCCAAGTTCTCTGGTTGCTCTGTGTATCTTACTGGTTAAGATTAGAAATGAAGAAAGATTAATGGAGGAAACCTTCGGAGAGGAATATTTAGACTACAAAAAGCGCGTACCGCAGTTAATACCAGTTCGAAAGTGGTGACAAAGATGCGGTTACCTACGACGCATTTTAAATAACCTTCTGACCAACGCCTTGCGCTACGGCCTGGACGGTGGATCGGTATCGGCCTCTGGGAAGACCCGGGTTTGGTGTGGGTGGACGTTTGGGATAGAGGCAAGGGTATCCTAGCGAGGTTTCAAGGAATACTTCCCTACGGGGCACTGGCCTGGGATTGACCATCGCTAAGAACAGCCTCCTAAGAAAAACGGAATGATTCAGGTTTCGCAAACTAAAGTCTTGACAACATCTCTAACAACCGTTAGGATAAAATTGTAAGGTAATTATAATCCCACTTCTACAGGTGCCTCATCAAGAGGAGAATAGGGAATCGGGTGAAAGTCCCGTGCGGTCCCGCCACTGTGATAGGAGAGCTACTGCTAAACCACCTGTCAATCCATTGATTTGGGAAGGTGCAGTCAGTGATGACCCTGAGCCAGGAGACCTGCCTATAGAAGAGTACTGCCCAAACGTTGAATTTGGCATGTGCTGTTTCACTGAGAGAAAGGTAAAGTCCTCAGCTAATTAAAGCTGGGGACTTCTTGTTTTCAAAATCATTTATAAGGAGCGAGGGAAAATGACAAAAATTGTGTCAACAACCACAACCTACGGAGAGAAAGTGCTTAGTGTTGAGCCTTTCGGAATTGAGGCTATCCCCGCAAGCGAAAGACACGGTCGGGTAGGCCAGATCTTTACCTTTTGGTTTTCTGCCAATCTAAATATCCTTACCTGGTTTACCGGGGCTTTAGGCATTATCTTAGGGCTTTCTTTTCCTGCAACGGTTGGAGCCATTATGATAGGTAACATCCTGGGTACTCTTTTCTTAGCTGTTGTTTCAGCCCAGGGTCCTAAGCATGGTCTTCCTCAAATTGCCGCAAGTGGCAAAGTTTACGGGCCTATCGGTTTGAAGCTTTTCGGCAGTCTTAACTGGTTGGGCAATGTAGGGTGGTTTGCTGTCGATATTATCTTAGGTGTCATTGCTCTTGAACAGGTCTTTGGAGTTAGCTATCTGACGGGGTTACTGTTGCTTGGAACGTTGACAATTGTGGTTGCGGTTTTTGGCTATAACTTTATCCACCGCTTTGCTCAAATAATGGCGGTAGCCTTAGGAGCATTTTTCTTGGTCATGAGCTTTCGAATGATTCCTCAGATTTCTCCGGAAACTCTCTGGGCTCCCTCCAAGCTTTCCATGTTAGAACAGCTTCCTATATTTGTTCTGGTAGCGGCTGCAGTATTTTCCTACCAACTCGCTTTTTGTACTTGTGGCTCTGATTACAGCCGTTACCTGCGCACCTCTATCTCGTCTGGAAAAATCGCCCGTTATACTTTTTTTGGTAGTATTCTTGCTGGAGCATGGCTAGAAATCCTAGGGGCTGCGGTTACCAGCCTTAATCCTCAAGGAGATTCCATTGCTTTAATAGCGCAACTCATGGGACCTTTAGCAATTCCTGCTTTGCTTACTATTGCACTTAGCACTATTCCGATTAATGTATTGGCAACGTATAGTGGTGGCATCTCCCTCATGGCTGCAGGTATTCCCCTTAAACGTTGGATTTCCCCCATTCTTACCGGGGGACTGGGTATTCTGCTGATTAGCTCAGGAAGCGGTGCCTTTGCTGACACCTATAAAAACTTCTTGCTCCTGCTCTCCTACTGGATTACTCCATGGCTAGGAATTCTATTGGTAACTAAACCCTTCAGTGACAACCCTGTAAAATTATCCCACAATAAGGCAGTGGTGCTATATTTCCTTGCTCTACTGCTCTCTGTTCCCTTTATGTCCTCTACTCTTTATACAGGTTACATTGCCCACAATTACTTAGGGGGAGCTGATATTAGTTATATCGTTGGCCTCCTAGCCACTGTTCTAGGAGTTCAAATAATCAAACGACTGCAATCTAAAGTTATAAGGCTACCCTTGAAACAACATAACTGATTTAATTTGATTGCTTAGACTTGTTAGGCACTCTAGAATGCCTACACCATTTAATCTCATTGCAGATTTCGCTTAATCTAGCATTAAACATTCGGCTGAGGAGTATGTTTCTTCATCAAAGTATTAATAACTATCAGCATAATTAACAGCCCTGAAACTGCACCACAGATCAAAATGCCCATACCAACTCCAAGTTTCTGTATAATGCTACCCGCAAATAGGTTCCCTATCGGGGTTGTACCTAAAAAGGCAAAAGAGTAAACGCTCATAACCCTACCCCGGAATTGTTCGCTGGAATTAATTTGCATTGTTGAATTAGCAGTTGTCGCAAACACAATGGTGAAAAATCCGATAATCGCAAACGTCACAGCAGCTAAAGGTAAGATGTGAATCGGTTCAAGTACCATTAGTAACGTAGATACTATGAAGCCACTGCCAAAAAGTAGCCGTAATTTAGGATTGCCCTTAGCCCAGGATGCCACCATAAGTGCTCCGACAAGTGAACCGGCACCAGTGGCTGATAAGAGAAAAGCATAGCCATTCACACCTTGTTTCAGAACCTCAGCAGCATATAAAGGGATAATGACATTGAAGTTCATAACGAAAGTGCCAACAGCCAACATGGACAAGACGGTGCTGCGGAGGGGAGGGGACTGCCTGATATATCTTAAACCCTCAAGTATTTCAACAAGTACTTTTTTGCGTACAGTTTTATTCTCGGGCGGGTTTGTCTTAATCAGATAGAGACCAAAGATTACGGGGATGAAGCTAATTCCGTTAAAGAAAAATAAAAGGCCTGTACCATACTTAGCCATTAAGACGGCAGACAGGGCAGGGCCGATCATTCTAGCCACATTGAAGATGGCCGAGTTGAGGCCGATAGCACTCCTAAGGTCTTTCTTTGCTACTAACTCCGGCATAAAAGATTGTCGGGTGGGTGTGTCAAGCGTATTAATAAGACCGAGGAACACAGCCAGGATAAGGACATGCCAGTAAGTGACATGCCCAGACCAAACCAGAAGTGCCAAAACGAATGCTTGGATCATTAAGGTTATTTGGGTGAAAATAATCAGGCGTTTCTTGGGGTATCTGTCGATAAATACTCCTGCAAACAGGGATAAGAACATGACCGGTCCAAATTGGGCTGCACCGAGCAATCCTAATAACAGAGCGGATTTAGTCAGTGAATATACTAGCCATTGTTGAGCAGTGGACTGCATCCACGTGCCAATTAAGGAAATGCATTGACCAAACCAAAAATAGCGAAAATTACGGTGGGTTAAGGCAGGGTATGTTTCTTTTAGTTTAGCTATCAACAGTTATCACTCACTTCTAAGTACTTCCTTATAGGGGTGTACCAAATAAATCTTCTTTGCGTATATTGCACTAGTTTCTACTCTTTTCATATGTGAAGAAGCATACATTTTAACCGTGTAATCCATATATCTGCCGTTGCCAACAGACCCTTAGGAATAGCTGTTAATGGATGGTCAATGAGTCGAAAATTGGCCTGTGATAGGTTTTCTCAAAACATTTAGTATCATATCACTTCAGTTAACCAGAATAATATAATGTAGTCAAGGCGTTTCGAAAGAAAAAAGTATATGGGCAAACACAACAGTTATCGCGTAACCAAACGATGAAGAAAAGAAACTTAGAGTTTGCGCCCCTACATGTTCAATGAAACTAAATATAGGCGAGGGCACTGTAGTTATTTGCCAGATCGTTTGGGACGGTCTGGCAAATTTGTGTTTCTTGGCGTATTTTATAATATCGGAAGGATATGAAAGTAAAATGTCGAATATTAGTATTGAAAACCTTTATAATTATATGGATAGTATCTATTTGTAGCAAGGATGTATTTAATGTTGAATATACTCGAAATTATGAAGCGTGTTATGCTCAAAAGAAAGAGATTCCGAATACGTACGTCCACAGATATGAACCAGCGAAAGCTCTATACTCTTCTTAGGGATGATAAAACAATCTGGGTTTTGTATCTCGATATCGTTAAATTTCATGAAGTAGAATTTCGCTATGGTTACAATATTTGCCACCAAATTTTGGACGAACTTAATAACGAAATTAACCATACTCTTAGTAATCAACGCAGTTTCTTTCTCTTCACTCAATCGGAAAGCAGGGGTGGAGACGACTTCGTTATTTATCTTGTTCCTGGAGAAAACACATTATGGGAAATGAGGGAGGTTATTGAAGAATGGGTTCTTCCTATGGAAGAACGGTTTAACCGTAGAATTAGGAAACTCGTTAACGAGGAAATTAGACTGCGTTCTGGACTTGCTAGGTGTATCAACGAAGCTAGTCGAGGGCCTGATTCTCTAATTTCTACGGCTGTTAAAGAAGCTTTCCTCCTCAACAAATCTGATCCGGATCCCAGATTTTTCGCTCGTCGGGAAGAGATTGCCCATCTGATCAATGAACCGGACAAGTACTTGAAAGTCGCATTTCAACCGATCATTGAAACCCGTAACGGTGAGGTTTATGGTTTTGAAGCGTTGGCCCGCATACCGGGCTCTACTTGTTTTAACAATATTGCTGATCTCTTCCCCTTTGCAGAAAAGATAGGACAGCTCTATCCAATTGAAACACTTTGCCGACGGCAAGCTATTGCTGCCTACCCAGCTGTTGTCCAAAACAAAGAGTTGCTCTTCCTCAACATTAACCCCCAGATCCTGATCGATCAGGAATTTGCCTCCGGCCAAACTAGAAAACTGCTTTTTGAAAAAGGGTTAGCGGCTTCCGATGTTGTTTTGGAAATTACTGAACAAAGTGCCATTGAGAATTTTGCCATGTTCCGAGAGGCTTTAGATCATTATCGTAGTCAGGGTTACCTCATTGCGTTAGATGACCTCGGGGCTGGCTACTCCTCTTTGCAATCCGTAGCAGAACTTCATCCTGACTTCCTTAAAGTGGATCAATCTTTAATTTCAGGAGTAAATGCTGACCCGATTAAATGGGCCTTGCTGGAGACGTTTGTCACCTTTTCCAAACGCATAGGGTGTCGCATCATCGCAGAAGGTGTGGAAACAGAAGAGGAAATGCACACAGTTGTCCAATTGGGAGTTGATTACGTACAGGGATTTTTTGTAGCTAGACCCGCTTTTGAACGAGCTGGCATTAATCCCGCCGTTAAGAAAATATTGAATCCTAAAAGGCGATTAAAATACATTGAACAAAACCCTATTGTTTCCCTGGTGGAGCCGTTACCCTTTTTCGAACCTAACACGCTTGTAAGTGACGTCGAAACTTATTTCCGTGACCATCCACACCAATGGCTGATAGGGATAACTGAAAACTCTCGTTTGGTCGGTGTTATACAGCGTGACAGACTTTTTGCCGCCTTAGGTACCCGCTATGGTGTCCCTCTTTATCTTGAACGTACTGTTACCATTTTGATGGATGCAAATCCCCTAATAGTGGAAGACACTACTCCTTTGGAAGTGGTGTCTAGTTTAGCTATGCAACGCTCGGGTACCCAACTGTATGATGGTATTATTGTGGCTCACCAACATAAGCCAATCGGCTTGGTTTCAGTGGCAAATCTAATGAAAGCTATGTCTGAGAAGCAGATTAATCTTGCCCAAGGAGCTAACCCGCTGACAGGCTTACCCGGCAACTTATGCATTAATCAAGAAATCCGACAACATCTGGAAAAAGGTTCAACTTTCGGTGTTATATATGTTGACCTTAACAAATTCAAATATTATAACGACTTATACGGTTTTCAACAAGGAGACGTCGTGATCAAGAGGTTAAGCGATATTTTACTGAATGCTTCCTATAATACCGATGAGGAAACCTTTGTCGGACACATCGGTGGTGACGATTTTATTACAATCTCTTCATCTTCGGACCAAGAAAGATTAGCAGTTAACATTCTCACCCAATTTGAACAATGTTGCGGACAGTTGTCTGGCACAGCAAACCTTAGCGTTGCCCTAGCTGGTCTTATTGTAAACAACACGGACCAAAGTTGGACCCCCTCACTCGTCGCTGAACGAGCTGCTCAAATCAAGAAAGAAGTTAAGGCAATGGGAGGCAACTCTTTTTTGCTACGATAGAGGAGAAACGCAGGGCTGATTGATAAGATTGATGGTGACTTTTTTCGTAGACTGATCAGAAGATCAAGTTACAGTCCATGGTTGACGCGTTTGTGTTAAGACAGGTATGGAGGTGTTTTCAATTCTACGAGCAATTTGGTATTGAAAAAGTTGAATTTAAGGTTCAGGATTCGATCTACACGGAGTATTATTTTTACANNACGGCTATGATTACCTAACTTAATATCTCTATGTTATATTTATAGTTACCGCAAGTTGGTGAACTTAAGAACTTGGGCAAATAAACCTAGAATGGAGGCTAAAGAAGAGTAGTATGACAGCACAAGAAAAAAGTATCATTGAAACTATTATGGTTGATGTTGGACTGGAGCCTTTACACGTTGAGGTAGATGACCAAGAAACGAGAACTAAACAAGTGACAGTAATAAAAATATCACGATAGAAGCGAATACTCAGTAGTTGAGTATTCGCTTCTTTGATTTTTGTAGACTAATTACCGTCCGTGAAGTATCGGAATTGCTAGACAGACCATCATAGGACTTTCCCTTTTTTGTGCTTTATCATATTCTCAAAGTATGTCCCGAAGCCTAGTGAACAGTGTATAAACCACAGCTTGCTGTCAGAACTTTAAAATTAAGGTAACTTTTGATAATCGGCAATTATTCGAAGAGAGCTGCGGAATCACTTAATGTGAAATTAGCCGTAATCGCAGCTGTAACCAACTCGATTTCGCATTTTCGCATCTATCCTGTGATTGATCTTCAGAGGTTGCTTCGTTTCCTATCTCCTAACCACATCTGAGAACAAGTATTCCGATGAGTTAGACAAAGCAGTTGTGTTACAATGATTGTAACTTGAAACATAAAACAAAACATGATATGATTGAAATATTAAAAGAGGAAATGGTGATAAATTTGGATAAGATCTCGTTAGATAAAGAAATAATTCTCAATACAACAGAAGAGGTCATTCGCCGTTTCGGACCAGACAAAGCGAATATCTCTGACGTGGCAAAATTATTAAAAGTAAGCCACGCTGCCATTTATAGATATTACAATGGAAAAACAGCCCTATGGAATGCCGTTACAGAACGCTGGCTCGCACGTTTGCATACTCGATCAAATGACATATTAAAAGAAGATAGTCCAGCCGATATTAAGCTTTATCATTTACTCGAGAATTTTGCGGAAGC
>OMOF01000253.1 GCA_900290375.1 Candidatus Desulfosporosinus infrequens | reverse complement strand
GCTTGGGCATTCTGCTGCTTAATAGTAATAGTTTGTCCTGCCGAATCTTTGGCAGCCTGCGCACTCTGAACTCCTGCCGAAGCCTGATCCTTTTGGGCTTGGAGTTGGTCGAGGTTAAGCGTGGCCAGCAATTGACCAGCTGTAACCTTATCCCCTACTCGTATCTTAACATCCTGCAAAATCCCCGAGATCGCTGGTGCAATACTGGTCTGAACAAAAGGAGCCACCGTTCCGAGAAAAGTATCCCCAACGGGCATACTAGTTTTTTTAACCGCTATAACGTTAACTTTAGTCGCCTCAGCCACAGTAGTTTGGGTTCCACACCCTGTTAGAACCGATAAACCCAGCGTACCAATGGCCAGCCAAGTCCCCATTTTTTTCCTGGCAAGCATCATGTCTATCCACTCTCCCCTCTCTTAACTATCACTCAAAGGCTACAGCATGGTGTTCTTTGGAGCCAACCATTTTTTGCTTTTTTCCAACAAAAAGTGTCGCAATTAGGGCAATAACGGTCACAATGACAGCGACAATAAAGGCTGCTCGTAACCCATTCTGAAAAGCCAGCTGTCCGAGCACGGACATCAACTGTGACATATCCCCTTGACTCGTAATACCGTAAACGGAAGGGTGTAGTCCATAAGCTGAGATATTCTGTGACGACTGCACACTAACATTCTGCATATACGTAGCTAAGCTGAGATTAGTATGAGTCGTCATAACGGTTCCCAAGATAGCGACACCTACCGAACCCGCTACATTACTCAAAGTGTTCTGGAGCGCCGAGGCTCTATTCACGAGGGGAAGAGGCACAGCGTTCATCCCCGCCGTTCTAAGGGGCATCATCGTTAGACCCATACCTGCTGACCTGATCACATAAACCAGCATAATCGCCGAGTAGGTCCAGTTAAAATTCAGGTTTACGAGCAGAATTGAGGCTAGCAACATAACCAAGAAACCCACTATGGCAATCGGCCTCGCGCCAAACTTATCAAATAAGGCTCCACTGATTGGCATCAGGGCAGCTGTCACTAGCGCGCCAGGCATCGTCAACAGTCCCGTCTGCAAGGGACTGAACCCTAGACCGTTTTGTAAAAAAACAGGCAAGAGAAACAGGGC
>OMOF01000255.1 GCA_900290375.1 Candidatus Desulfosporosinus infrequens | reverse complement strand
CGGCTGGAATACATCATGATCGACGAGTATCAAGATATTGACGAGCTGCAGTATCGGCTGATGAAGGTGCTAAGTGATTATCACAAAAACCTTTTTATTGTGGGCGATCCGGATCAAACGATCTACACCTGGCGCGGTGCCAAGCTGAAATATTTACTGGACTTTGACCAAGAATTCCCGCAAGTTCGCACCATCATGATGATGGAGAATTATCGCTCAACACCGCAGATTCTCGCTGTAGCTAATTCTTTAATTGGAAACAACAAAAAACGCATCAACAAGCTCTTGCTTCCTACGTTGCCGGGCGGGGTTCCGGTTGTTTACCATCATGCTAAAACAACGACGGCGGAGGCCGGGTGGATCGCACTTCAAATCCAGGCACTGGTTGATCAGGGCGTCATGTTAAGCGACGTGACGATCCTCTATCGCGCCCATTTCCTCTCCCGTACGCTGGAGGAGGTATTTCTGAAAGAAAAAATCCCCTATACAATCTATAGCGGCGTACAATTTTTTGGCCGGATGGAGATCAAAGATACTCTCTCTTATCTCCGGCTCATTGTCTATAAGGACGACCTGTCCTTCCTGCGGGTTGCTAACGTGCCCAAACGCAACATCGGCGTGCGGCGCATGAAATTTTTGAAAGATTATGCCGCCCAAAATCAATGCTCGCTTTACAGCGCTCTCGAAAGAACCATCGACCAGGAAATTTTCAAGGGCACGAGGGCCAAGGGGTTTCTCGATTTAATCGAGGGTTTTTCCGCAGGTTATCAGACTATGTCGATTTCCGACTTGTTAAATTCGCTCCTTGACCAAAGTGGCTATGAGGCAATGCTCCGGACGGAAGGAAGTCAGGAGCGGCTGGACAATTTGGCAGAGCTCAAACAATCGGTTTATGAATACGAGACCACAAGTGGAGAGGAAAACACCTTAGAAAACTATTTGTCTCATATCGGGCTGCTGACAAATACCGATACAGCTTCCAACAAAAATACGGTTAAGCTGATGACCATCCATACGGCAAAGGGCCTGGAGTTTCCCTATGTGTTTCTTTGCGGTCTTGGGGAAGGTGTGTTCCCCTCAAAAAAGACCGCGACGCTTGAAGCCATGGAAGAAGAGCGGCGGCTGGCCTTTGTCGCCTTCACGCGTGCGGAAAAAGCTTTGTACCTGACTGATGCAGAGGGACGGAACTTGGACGGCTCCTATCGCTATCCGTCCCGTTTCATTTTCAATGTAGACAAGAACCTGCTTGTTTACACGGAAGAACTTGATGAAGGTCTGGTCGAGGAATCAAATTGGCATATTGACATCAACGAGAAGCTAATGGAAGCGAAGTCTTCTGAATTCCCTTTTCGACCCGG
>OMOF01000087.1 GCA_900290375.1 Candidatus Desulfosporosinus infrequens | reverse complement strand
CTGCCTTGAGAACCGTGGCCATATTGATTACCCCGGCCATATTGGTTACCGTGGCCATATTGGTTACCGTGGCCATATTGGTTACCGTGGCCATATTGGTTACCATGGCCATATTGGTTACCACGGCCATATTGGTTACCACGGCCATATTGGTTACCATCGTAATATTGGTTATCACCGTAATATTGATTATTGTCATAGTATTGATTGCCGCCGTAATATTGACTATCAACAGTGATAGTTTCACCAGGATAGATCTGGTCAGGGTTTGAGAGTTGAGGATTTAAAGCCATCAAATTACTAATCGTTGTCCCATAAGCCATAGCGATACTGTGCAAAGAATCTCCTGGTTGTACTGTATATTGCATTGTATAATTCCTCCTCAATTTCCATTTATAACCATATCTATATATATGTTGGGACAAATTTTTCCTGTGCACGTACTTATTTTAATCTCTTTCTTCAGTAACATAGTCCGAATAAAAATAGAATTCAGAGAACCATGATCTTTTACGGATCATGGTTCTCTGATAAGTTATCGATCTCACTCGGTATAGTGTTTGTTTATCAACTTACCTTTTAGTTGATAGTTGGAGCACTTTAGCCGACGAAATTCCGCGACGCAACGGCTGTCCATTCGGCGAAAAAGCAGTAGAATCTTTCCGACTAAACATGTACAGAAGAATATAGCAATCCTCGCAAAGATTTTCACCTCTGTAATTATAAACTCTTCCTTTGCTAAAAAGGGCGTCACATCTTCCGCAATTCATTTTAAACATCACTAACTATCACACCTCTCACGAACACGGAAAGTATCGAAAACCGTATTGTATTTATATTTTAAGACTATCTTTATTTTCAATGATCCGACCGGCTATCTTAGTTCCTAGATAACGAAGGTAATTTTCACTTTCTTCCCAGCTTGAATAATTGCGATCTTCAACCGACTTACCACTCTTCATTACGCGGCGAAGTAAAGGAATTGGAACCCTATTCATTTGGTTAATATCAAAGTTCTCTATTGATCGTTCAAATTCATCTTCTAAGTTAGTAGTGCTCCAGTACTTAGGCCCTTCAGAAGATCTTGTCTCGAGAACACGTTTTACAAACTCGTTAGTAAGTGCACCGAAAGTAATTAATATTTTGGGCTGATATTCTTGAACACTTTCCCTGAGCATGATAACTTCTTCAGATACTTCTGTTGCCCAACAATTTGAGGTTTTAGAAACTATTCCTATATCACTGACAGTATTTTTTACAAAGATATTTTCAGGATCAATTCTTGTATGAAGTTTACGATAAATCTTGTCCTGAATCTCATCTAAGATAGGAGCCCAAATATCGTGACAAACGGCGAGATTATTTGGATTAACTAAAAGCCAAATTGGATACGATCTATCTCCCAATTCTTTTTTCATTTTATTAGCTAACGTTGAATATTTATCAAGTGCTAAGCTGAACAATCGAATCCCCCCTTTAGTTAGTTTAAATGTGCCTAAAGTCCATGTTTTATAGTGCAGTAAACGAAAGTTTTGTAGCTTCCTGTTCTAGTGTTATACATTATCTATAGCAAAAAGCATGCCAACTCTCAGACCCGCTAGTTTGAGCCTTTTATCAACTTAATCTCAAAGAGGTGTAGCAAATGCTACACCTCTTTGAGATTAATAAAACCCTATTAAGGCATCTTATCGTCTTTATGCTCTGTCTTAATAGAGTATATGACCTTTTTTGTAAATGAATGTTCCCCATGCTAATCTGTATCATATAATTCAAGTTAAGATTACGCTAGTCGATGGGGGTCGATCATTTTGGAATAAAAGATGTCAATGCTACCATCGCGCTTTCACTTTAGTGCCTTATAACTTTACACCATACTTTTGCAGACGATAAAGTAGAGTTGGACGAGTAATCCCTAGATATTTAGCAGCCTTGGTCTGATTATTATTATGCTTTTCCAAGGCCTTGATGATAAGGTGTTTTTCCAATTCTTGCAAAGAGAAACCGCCCTCTGAAAGGGCTAGGGCGGGCGTTATTGGTTCCTCTATATTATTCAATAATTCCTTGGGGAAATGTAGCGGTTGAATCTCAACGCTCTGACAGACTATAAGCGCTCTTTCGATCGTGTTCTGAAGTTCTCTGATATTTCCTGGCCAATTGTAGTGGGTTAGAATTTTCATTGCTTCCGTTGAAATTTTTTTGCTATGGGAAGGGTCAAACTTCTCTAGAAAATGATTAACTAGCAAGGGAATATCTTCCTTCCTAGATCTAAGCGGTGGCATGTTGATACGCATGACGTTTAAACGATAGTAAAGGTCTTCTCTGAAACTTCCGTTAGAAACGGCCTTGGTAAGATCTACGTTAGTAGTGGCGATAACTCGTACGTCTACATGGATTGTTTCAGTTCCCCCCACTCTCTCGAAACATCTTTCCTGAAGTACCCNNCTCCGCACTCATCGAGAAGAATCGTACCTTTATTGGCAAGTTCGAAACGACCCTTTTTTTTACTGGTCGCCCCTGTAAAAGCACCTTTTTCATGACCAAATAGTTCGCTTTCTAATAATTGCTCCGGAAGTGCTGCGCAGTTCACTGCTACAAAGGGCTTATCAGCCCGGTTGCTCGCCTTATGTATTTCCAAAGCAGCTACTTCTTTTCCTGTTCCACTTTCACCAGAAATCAGAACAGTTGTACCAGTTTTCGCAACCTGTTGAATCAAAAGGGCGACCTCTTTCATTGCATCGCTCTGTCCAACTATTTTCCCATATCTCTCGCCTAATTCCTGACGCAAAAAATTAACCTGGTCTTCCAACTCAGACAGATGTAAGGCTTGCTTGATTTGTACTTTTATTTCTTCCAGTTTAAACGGTTTAGTAATATAATCCGCGGCCCCAATTTTCATCGCTTCAATTGCAGTGTCAATGCTCCCGTGTGCTGTGATCATAATTACAGGAATATAGGGGTTAAGTTTTTTTAGCTCTTTTAATACCTCAATGCCATCGACGTCTGGCATCTTTAAATCCAATATTACCAAAGAGGGGTCGGTTTCCTGAGCCAAATCAATACCTTGCATACCTCTCGTGGCGGTGGCCACCTGATAACCTTCTTGACTCAGTGCCCTCTCGAGAGCCCAGCACATTCTTTCCTCATCGTCAATTACCAGAATTCTTGGTATCAAGAAGATCACCCCCATCACAAAATTGAGGTATTATGGGAAGATTAATAATAAAAGTTGATCCTTTGGTTAGGTCGCTGTACACCTCGATAGTTCCACCATGCAACTTTATATTTTGATAAGTGATCGATAGTCCCAGACCAGTACCTGTTTTTTTTGTCGTATAGAAGGGATCAAAGATTCTTAACTTTTCCTCTGCCGGGATACCCTCCCCGGTATCAGAGAAACTTATACTAACCATGTTGTTGGTTTCTTTTGTGATTATATCCAGTTTGCCTCCCGCAGGCATGGCCTCGGTGGCATTTACTATTATATTTACAAATGCTTTTTTTATTTTTTCGGTATCTGCTAAAATTTCAGAAAGTTTATCATCAAGCTGTAAGATAACATCCACTCTCTGCTTTCGTAACATCGCGGCCAAAAAAGAGAGGACGCAGTTGATTAAATCGTTGACAGAACATTCTTTAACAGAAGCTTTGGTCGGACGACCAAAGTCCAGCAATTCTTGAATTTCCATGTCCTGACGATCCACCTGTTCGTCTATGGCTCTTGTAAATTCTTCGATTCCGATTACCTGAGAGTATTCTTGCTTCATAAGTTCGACCAAGATTTTGATAATACCAATGGGATTACGCAATTCATGAGCCACACCAGTAGCTAACCTACCAAGCGCAATGAGGTGTTCAGATTGTCTCAGCTGATCTTCCAACCGTTCTTTTTCGCTAAGACCTACCGCCATCCGGTTAACTGCTCGGGCTACCTGGCCCAACTCACCCGACATTTCAGGTAATAAGTGATGGATATCTTTCTCCATATTCTCTAATCCCTGCTTTAAACGCTCAACTCCAGTGGTTAAGTTTCTGATTATTATCAGAGTACCAATCATTACTAAGGCCAAAACGCCAAAGGTAAAATATCGCACCAGCCTCCCAAAGAAACTACTCTCATAAAAGAAGGGGTTGAGTCGCTCCCCGACCCACATAACTGCTACCACGTTGCCTCTAAGGACAACAGGAGAAATATACTCAACGACCTGATCATCCCACGAACCAGAAATTCGAAAGAGAGGTTCATTGCCCATCTCAGCCGCTATCAGGCCGGGTTTAGTATTAGTAAATATTTCTCTTTCCCTCTGAGCTTCTTCTTCCTGCGAAAGGTTACGATAGTTATGTAGGAAACCTAGGATAGTGATCTTATCAGTGCGGGGGACATATAAACCGAAGCGAATGCCTGAATTTGCTGGGACTTGTGGTTCTGCGACTTTGGTAAATTCGCTATTCAGAATACTTGATAGGATAACCTCAGGCTCTGCCCCTAGGGATTCCAGATTTCTCGAAAATTCGATATTAGTACTTTTTGCTAAAGCCTCCAGTCTCTGTTCTTTTTCTAAGAATACCACTTCATCCGTCCGTGACGCGAAAAAGATGTCATACATCAAGGCAACTAACGGTATGAGAAGAACTGCAGCAATTATAATCACCATCTGATTGGTCAGATTGTTACCTTTAAAAGAGGATAATGTTATTTTAAGATTCTTCAGCTGTAGCGCCCCCCTCTAATGGTAGAATCCGCATGGCTTTGGTAACTCCGTTACTGTAAAAGCCGAGAAATAATCTCGGCGTGTTTTTCGTTCATCCTTCCTGAATTGCGGATCACAATTCCATGATGCTTCATTCTATCCATATCTTGAGATTATCTTTATTTTCAATAATCTTTCCAGCTATCTTTTTTCCGACATAACGAAAATAATTTTCGCCAAAATAATTGTGCTCTTCAATAAACTTACCACTGGTATTCACTAGGCGAAGTAAAGGAATCCGATTGGTTTTGTTTATATCAAAATTCTCAATTGATTTTCCAAATTCATCGCCTAAGTTAGAAGTGCTCCAATATTTTGGCCCTTTTTCAGGTTTGATCTCATAAACACGCCGCAAAAATTCAAAGGGGAAAGCACCAAAGGAAATAAGAATCTTAGGTTTATGTTCGAAAACAATTTCCTTGAACAACTCAATTTCTTTATCGACTTCTGCGCCCCACCAATTCAATGTATTAGGAACAATCCTACTATCGCTAACAGCATTCCTAATATAAATATTTGACGTATCTATTCTTGTATGTGTTTCCCTATACACTTTGTCCTGTATCTCTGCTAAAGCAGGCGTCCAAATGTTGTGACGAACAGCAGGATGTTTTGGATTGACTATGAGCCAAATTGGATAAGCTCTTTCTCCCGTCTCTCTCTTGATCGTCTTATCTAAAGGTATATATCTGTTAAGGTTTAAGTTAGACAATCGAATCCCACCTTTCAGTAATTATGGTTGCTACAAAACAACCTAGGTTGGTGTCCGTAAAATTCCTGATACCTATGGCACCCAAGTATCACACCTGAAGGTGTGATACTTGCTCATCGAATTTTGATGACCATATTAAAATTTAGAAGCAGACTTTAGTAAATTACACGCCATTGATTCACTGCTGTTATCCTTTTCACAATTCAAAACGGCCCTTGCTCGTTCCAAAGCGTTAGTGGAAGAAGCAAAAATCTCATTCTCAGCCATAAAGATATTGTCAAGGCCAATATCGGACCCTACATTCGATTTCTTAAGCATTGATTCAAGTTCCGGCTTTACACCACTGATGATCAGTATTCCACCAGCTTCCCTGACATTCCTGATAAATACCTTTAAAGCACTGAGTGAGGTTAAATCCATAGTCGTGACATACTTCATTCTTAAGATGAAAACTCTGGATTTAGACACTATATTTTCCAGTTTATCTGCTAAGTCCGATGCTGCACCAAAGTAGAGATTTCCTTCCAGTTGAATGATGAGCACATCCACCTTTTCGTTGACGGATAAAATTTCTTGTTCGATAATTTGCGAATCCTTTCCTTGGGACGGGATAAGAAGTTTGATCGGTGCTTTGTTAGTATCTTTCAGGTACAAAACAATGGATAAAGCAATTCCCGCATAAATTGCATAATCCAAGTTAAGCAACACGATAACTAAGACAGCTGTAACCCACATGGCAATCGAATCCGAGGATAATAGACCTGCTTTGACCACCTTCTTGATTTCCTTTTTATCGATCAAGTTGTATCCAGTCACGATTAGAACTCCAGCAAGACAGGGACTGGGTATATATTTGGCATAGGGAGCAAAGAAGAGAAGTACTAGAGCTACAAACACACCGGACAGGATTCCTGAGAACCGTGTAGCTGCTCCGTTGACGTAATTGATGGCCGAACGCGAGAAGGAACCGGAGGAGGGGAAACACTGGAAGAAGGAGGCCACTATATTGGAGATACCTTGTCCAATGAATTCCTGATTCGAATCGATTTTTTGGCGTGTGTTCGTGGAAATGGCTTTGGAGATCGATNNTGATAGAAATGGCAAACGCCCCACTTAATATATTCTTGGCAGAAGTCAAACTGAATTGTACCATTTTAAAGGGAGGTAGGGCGGAAGGAATCGTACCTGTGAGTTTGACGCCTTTCTTTTCCAAAGCAAACACTATGATAAAAAAGATGGGCACGGTAATCCCAATTANNCTGATCTTTTTGCAGATGACAATAATCGCCATCGTCATTACACCCAGTCCCAGGGCATAGTAGTTAGTTTGGTTGATATGAGTTATGATGTAGTACATCTTTTCCATAGTGGACATTTCAGCTGAATTTT
>OMOF01000235.1:9908-37886 GCA_900290375.1 Candidatus Desulfosporosinus infrequens | reverse complement strand
TATCGGATTAGCTAACCCAGACTTGTATTCATTAGCCAGTGGTTCCGTGTTTCATGATATTACGAGTGGTTCAAATGGCGGGTATTCTTGTTTGCCAGGATACGATATGGTAACAGGTTTAGGATCTGTCGATGTAAGTGAACTTGTAACTATGCTAGGATCGCTACAATCTACTACAGGTAGTACTATAGTAGGTACTCCATCAGGTCTAATTGCTACTCCAACTAATGCAACTCAAATTAATCTCACATGGAGTACAGTTAGCGCAGCTGATTCATACAAAGTCTATAGATCTACAAGTGCAAGTGGCTCCTATACTCAGATAGGAAATCCTTCTACCACCACATTCAGCGATACTGGTCTGAATCCAAAAACGACTTATTATTATAAAGTAAGTGCTGTAGGAACTTCAGGAGAAGGACAGCAATCAAACCCAATCAGTGCAGTGACACCTGCTGCCAAGCTAAACTACAACATTGGTGATAGTCTGGATATAACGGGATTAGTAGTGACTGGAACATACAGCGATGGAAGCACAGAGATTGAGAGCATCACTCCTGGAAATGTAACAGGATTCGACAGTGCAGTTGCGGTAACAAACCAGATCCTGACGATTACCGTAAGTGGAGAGACGGTCACTTACAATGTGCAGATCGGAGCACCCGTTTCAGTAGGAAACATTCCAGTAGGCACCGTGATCTTCAGTAACGGTCAGGCTTTGAGTTTGGGATATGCTAACAATCCGGCCCATACTGCTGAAGTGATGCAAGATGTGATAAGTAGTGGTAACATTTATGTTATAACATTTGCCGGTCAGATTATTAATAATAGTACAAGCGTTATACTAACAAATCTTTCAGTTCTGCCTGCGGTGACCTACAAAGATGCCAATGGGAATATTGAACATTTTGCTGCGGGAGATGGACCGGAAGTTACAGTCAGCGATAATGTAGTTGTCACAGTTGGTGCATCAGCCATTAAATAGCTGTCTGTTGAATGAAGTTACAACAATTAACGGGATACCAAAGAGGTATCCCGTTCTGCATTCCTTCGATGGGTTTGCACGCCTGGCTTATAGTGAAGTATTGTAATACAAAAAACCCATCTTAATTAAGTTCTCAATGATTAAATCTATAGCATCATTAAGAGATAATATATTTGTTTCAATAATTATTTCAGGATTAAGAGGCTCTTCATAGGGAGCGGTAATACCAGTAAAGTTCTCTAACTGGCCAACGCGAGCTTTTCTATATAGACCCTTAGGATCACGACGCTCGCATTCTAGCACTGGACACTTTACATATATCTCAATGAAGTCTGCTTCTCTAAATAATTTTCGCACCATATCACGATGCGCATGGTATGGAGAAATAAATGCAGCCAATACGAAAACTCCCGCATCTATAAATAATTTGCAAACTTCACCAATACGCCGAATGTTTTCTGCTCTATCCCGGGGGGAAAAGCCTAAGTCGTTATTTAACCCTTGACGAACAATATCTCCATCCAAAATGTACGAATGGAGGTGAGTTTCGTTGAGGCGCTTCTCTAATCCATTAGCAAGTGTTGATTTGCCAGATCCCGGTAGACCAGTGAACCAAATGACACAGCCTCTCTGAGCAGTTTTAGCTTTTCGAATTTTTTTGTGATTGTAGTGTTCTCCCATATTTAACTTCCGCCCTTAAGAAATAATTATTTTAACTCCAATATAGGGAATTTAAGTCTGCTTAACTCCCAATGATAATTGACTTGTTCTATGACGTTATCCATATAATCCTTAGACCATGTCCCTTTGTAATCTTTAGCGGTTACAATAAAATCATTTAGGATAACGTTATTCCCATGATATTTGTATGCTATGTATGAAATTAAATCTTGAAAGCTATGTTTATTATAGGGGACCACCTTAATTTTCTGCTTATAATTGCGGTTCTTAGCGACAGCTTCATAGCATATCTGCCAGTACATTGCGAAGCGCTCAATACAATTTAGCCTGTCCCACTTTCTACCAGATAAACCTTTTCTGC
This sequence comes from Candidatus Desulfosporosinus infrequens, assembly GCA_900290375.1. GTDB lineage: Bacteria > Bacillota > Desulfitobacteriia > Desulfitobacteriales > Desulfitobacteriaceae > Desulfosporosinus > Desulfosporosinus infrequens. The sequence goes on along the minus strand of OMOF01000235.1, from coordinate 35,859 downwards.
TTTCAATTAAATCGTACCACCAAGCAGGGCTGCAATGTGAATTTACTTCAATGCCCTTTTTCTTGGCCATCGAAAAGCCAGAAGGAACCGGGTGTCTAATAGTTAATATATATTCAGCATTATCACCGAAAATATTATATAAAAGAGGTAAATAATATTCAAACGATGTTCTTTTCTTGATTGCAATGTGCGAATTCTTAAATTCTCGTTTGATCCATACAATAACTTGAGCCAATTCAAATAAAAAGTTGGGCAATTCGTTGACTTCGTTTGGAAAGGATTTGGGCATATTAGGTAGAGTGTCATGAACCATGTGCAAGTTGAAATCCTCTAATCTCATTTTAAAGACTTCAAACAATTTGCTGGTTAAAAAAGTTCCTCCAGTTCTCGTGGCACCGGCTACAAAAATAATTTTTTTACCTTGTAAGTAATCTATAATACATGAAGGATCATGTTGTAAAGAATGGAATATACTAACACATTCTTCGGTGAACTTTGCTACTTCTAGCATTCCTTCTTGAGTGTTAATATACCTCTCAGCTTGTTCTTTTTGTAGCTCTAACTCAATTAATTCTTCTTGGCTTGGAATCTTATGTGCTGCAATAGTTCTTAATTTCCATTCTAAATTTGGTTTAACTCCAGCTAAATAGTAAAGGGCGTGCTGGTTGATTGTAACTGTTGAATCATAAGTAATATTGACATTTATTTCTTTCATGATTCTAACCATACCTTTCGTTTCTATAAATAACGCAGCAGGGATGAAAAAATTCGGCACTAAATTGTGTTATTAAATTGGGAGTGCAGTAACGACAGACCCAATAGGATTCAAAAGTTAACAAGAGTGTCTTCACTTCAATTTAGGTAGTCAGATAGCAGAAACCCAGTCTAACGGCTAATTATTAACTATTCTTTTTATAATAGTTTAATCTTGTTTCTATTCTGTGACCTTTATATTAAGAATTTGTGAAGTTTTAGCGTGAAAAGTTAGTCATTCAGTTGAGCAGAAACGGTACTAATTAATTTAAAAATCTTCATAAAAACTGGACAGGATCAAGATAGTTATTCCGTTGAGGTGTTTAAAAATGCACAAGCACGGACATATTATAAGTAATATAGAAGAAAGGATGATTAGTATTAAATCAGTTTGGGCTAATGTAGACTTAAGAGACCCAATCAATCAGGAAAGGCTTGAATTAAGAAAATTTGAAAATCGTAGCTTTTGGGCACGATTATTTAGGAGATAATTTTTTGGTCTCCGCCCTTTGTGACCTCCTCCGCTCCAATCCAATAGTTATCTGGTTTACTAGTCGGGGAGGTCACCATCTCTATGTTTAGGTCTTAGTGTCTCATGAAGGTCAGTGTGTCAACGCTATTATTATTTTGTTTCTCTACTTAATTAAGCCGGATACAATAAAAAAGGACTTATCTTCTCGTCGTTGAGTTGATAAGTCCTAGTATCTTTATAGTCAGTCGAGTCAATAGCAAAATTGATGGGGATATTGAAGAAACAGACAACAGGTAACTCTCTTGATAAGATGGAAGAAAACGATTAGGCGATAGGGGACATTATAATTGGTTGGAACTAGCTAAGGGATAAATCGAAAAGTGCAATCTCCGCGCCTCCACCATTTGAGCCCGTGAATTCCGATCAAATTAAATGTGAGAGCCTTAGGCACATTCCAGAAAATATCAAAGGCATCTTTGACTTGTTATTTTCTGGAATGTGCCTTTAAGTACATCGGGTTATTCATCTAAAAGTTAGCGGAGGATAGTTTTTGTTTGGCAACGCTTTTAAAGCCATACTTTCGCAACTGCTTCTCTAAAAAAACATGAGTGACCTTCTTAGGAAAGGAACCCTTTTTAGTTTTGGTTTTACTTAAGCTTCCTTCATAATACACTTTATTTCGTCCTGTTTGTTTGGCGATATAAAGTGCATTATCGACGCTATTGATAAAATCCGCCATTGAATCAGATGGTTGGGGAATTATATCCGTAACTCCTAAGCTAATTGTAACATGGTCAGCTACCTGAGACTGATCGTGCTTCATCGCTAACTTCTCAATACTTTTTCTCATTCTCTCTCCCACAAATAATGCGCNNGCTATGAACTCTTCGCCGCCGTAACGGGCAACTAAGTCAATTGATCGTTTGATGTTTGAAGCTAGAGTTTTTGCGATAAGAATTAAACAATCATCGCCGGGAAGATGTCCATAATTATCATTGTAAACTTTAAAATGATCAACATCTATCATAATCAAAGATAGAGGTTGTTGCTCCCTAATAGCATTCTTCCAACTCATCTCGATAAATTGATCAAAGCTACGACGGTTAGGTATTCCCGTTAATCCGTCTAAAGATGAGAGATTTTCTAAATGTATGTTGATCTTTCTAAGTTCAACTAATTCATTAATTTGCGTTTGAAGTAATTCAGTTTGCACTTGCAGTAGCTTTTTTTGTTGATATAGGTCTAAGAAAATCCTTACTTTGTTTCTAAGGATAACGGGCGCGATCGGTTTTAGTAAATAATCGACAGTTCCTACCTCGTAGCCTTTGAAATCAGCCCATTGTTCGGTACTGTTGGTTATAGTAAAGATTATAGGAATACCTTTTGTACGTTCACTGCCCCTCATCAGATCAGCAGTTCGAAAGCCATCCATATCCTGCATATTTACATCCAGAAGTACGAGGTCAAAATCACATTTCTGCATATAATCTAACGCTTCGTTGCCGGACCTTGCCGTAATAGTATTACATTCAATAGTTTCGAGGAAGACCTCTAAAACAAATAAAATCTCAGGTTTATCATCAACAATTAAAATGTTAATTAGACAATCACTCATAATATTTGTCATCTCTTTTATCCATCCTACTTCCTTTTTCCTCATAGGTTACCTTTGAGCAACACATTGATTCGAAGGAATATTCAGTCCCTATAAACTAGTACGATAGCGCTTGCGTTATTGAGGGGGTCTGCTCCATGACTATACAAAATATTAGCGAGGTAGCCCCTTAGAGGTGACTATTACCAGATAAAGACTAATAAATGAATATTTTACTTGTTGAATCAGGTCAATTATTACGGTATCATTGCGGCATACCCTCTTGAGCTTGTTCTTTTTCAGCGTACTTTATAGCGATGAGGCTAACTCTACATTCATACCTACTTTCTGCCTGAAGGAATTCCACATATCTTGATATATTGTAGAGAAATTAGAAACCTTTAGTATCGACAAAGTAGGTTCAAGAAGAGGAGAGAGAAAGTATTTGAAAAAACTGAGTGATCTAACAAGGATAATTATTGTTGCTGCCTTGATTTTTTCAGTAGTTACCTTTGTTCCCAGTCTAGAATTAGGAAGGGAAGCACACCCGCTGATTCATCTTAAACCAGGAAGTAGAGCCTCTACTCCTTTCGGTTATTCTCCTGAACAAATTAGAATTGCATATGGTCTTAACCAGTTATCTGCTACGGGTAGCGGGCAAACAATTGCTATTGTCGATGCATACGGAAGTCCTACCATTATAGATAACCTAATAGTTTTCGATAAAAAATTTAGGCTTCCTCCCGCTATTCTTAAAATAGTGTATCCCGAGGGGAAACCTCAAATCGACCCTGGGTGGGCAACCGAAACATCTCTCGATGTTGAGTGGGCACATGCTATAGCTCCCAGTGCTAAAATATTGTTAGTGGTTGCCAGATCCTCCGCATCATCTGATTTCATTACTGCCATCGATTATGCGACCTCACACGGAGCTCAAGTTGTTTCAAATAGCTGGGGAGTTGACGAATTCTCCTCAGAAGTCTGTTATGAATCACACTTTATGCATCCCGGTGTTGTATATGTTGCAGCTTCAGGTGACAGTGGAGCTGGTGTAGAATGGCCGGCTGCTTCCCCAAACGTATTAGCAGTAGGCGGGACGACCTTAGCCATTAACACAAATAATAGTTATCTTAGCGAGTCTGGATGGTCGGAGTCAGGTGGTGGGACGAGTACCTATATGGCTATGCCGAGTTACCAAAGTCAATGGTCGTCTATTGATAGCAGCGCACATCGTAGAGTTCCGGATGTTGCCTTTGATGCAGATATTTTGACCGGCGTGCCTGTCTATGACAGTACTCCGACTAGTGGTCAATCAGGGTGGTTTCAGGCTGGAGGTACAAGTTTTTCGGCACCAGTATGGGCAGCAATGATTGCACTTGTCGACCAAGGACGAACTACACCATTGACCAGTTTTAATGCCATAACAGATCTTTACAGTTTGGCAGTAAGGACAGGAAGAGCAGGTTATAGGGCGAATTATCACGATATTAATAAAGGGAACAACGGGTACTCTGCTAAGGTAGGATATGATTTTATCACTGGGATAGGAAGTCCAAAGTGTAATAATCTTATACCCAATTTAACTAGTGTTTTAGAGTGAACTTTTAAACGACTCGACCTAATAGGCAAGCCTCTACTAGTATAGATAGGGGCTTTTTTGTTGAACAAGAAGTTGCGACAGGATACTTATCTCATTGCAATGCAACTAAACTTAATTAATTAATTAATTAATTAGGTCGTTCGGATTTAGCAATGTACATTCTTTCATCAGCAATAGCAAGAAGAGTCTTAAAGTCACAAGTGTCATTAGGAATAGTTGCAATACCGACACTAGCCTGCGTTGAAACGCCAAGTTTATAACATTCAACATAAACCAAATTTATTAAATTGGTGATTCTTTCTTGAATCGACTCTATATCCTCAGGTCCGTGAGGTAGAAAGAGGACAAACTCGTCCCCCCCAAAACGAAAGACGTGATCCAAATCGCGAATATTCTGCTTCAAGACTAAAGCTACCTGTCTTAATAAAGTATCGCCAAAGGCATGTCCCATTTCATCGTTAACTTTTTTGAAGTTATCTAAATCAATCATAACTGCAGTTCCATTAAGGGGATGCATTTGCATATATACTGTGAAGGATTCCAAAGCTGCGCGATTTTCTACTTCGGTTAAAGCATCTGTGGACACGGCTTTCTGTAATATATGATTGCGACTATAATAAGAAACAGATTTAAAGGTACCGACTAATAAGGGTAACGAAAGCAACAGACTCCAAGGTCCCTTTGCTTCATACAATATTGCTGTAATCAAACCAGTAGAATAGGTATTACAATAACCCCAGTTTATGTCATGAAATATCTTCGCTAGTTGTTTTTTGAATGAAGAGTTATTGTTATAGGAGATAATCATACATGAAATAGTACGACTTACCATAAAATACAAAAATAAAGCTACAACAGCATAGGGCAGCATCAAGGGTAAACTTATTGTTTCAGAACGAACAAAGTATCGAAAAAAGAATCCTCCGATATACAAACTTGCGGAGACATGACCGATTGTCAATGGGTACGCAAGGAATGGTTTTCGTCCTGNNCTACCAGCGGAGTGAGTTGCGGGGGTAGAATATACATGCCAGCTATAGCTATGGCCATTGCTGGACGCAAATTGGAGCCACTAGGCAGAATAACAGACAACTTGGCTACTGCGGTAAAAGATATAGCAAGTATCAGTACATCGATCCAATTAGAACGAAATTGTGGATTTAAGAGGGTTAAAACAGCTATGATAATAGACACTATACCAAAAAAAGATAGAACATATTTTGCTACGTACAGTAATCGCATGGAACCGCTCTCCCCTCAAAGGCTTATGTTTGTTTATTTTATCATAGTACACGGCTTATAATCTGCCTTGGATCACCATATCAGTCTATAATTTTATATTCTTTAAGGCATATGAAAGAAAATAACAAGTCAAAGATGCCATGGATATTTTGCGTCAGACAAGGGTTATTAGGTGAACATGCCGACGTAGTATGCCAGCCTATTTTGTACTAGTCAGAAAGTATACCTTTCGGACAACATCTTGCTTAAATATAGTTAGAGTTTCCTAGGGCTCTTTTGTTTGGGCGAAAAGAATAGGGCAACGGTAGCGATCCGTGATATTATGGTATTAAAGAAAGCCGTCCGAACGGGCGGCTTTCTTTAATACTGACTAAATGTTTAAATCACCAAATTTAGTTCTGTAGGAACTAATCGATGTTCAGCATTTATATTACCAGCTGCGTCTTTTCCCCAAACTGAAATTTCCATATCTGGTACAGCAATGGTGAACTCAAATTCAAAAATATCAAATTGCANNACGCCCGGAGCTAAAGTTAATAACTCCAAAACGTAGGGGGTCTTTGTTGTTCCAGTAACAAAGAAACCGTTAATTTGAACGTCATTTGCTACAACACTATCATTTGTAAGCAACACATCAATTGTTGTACTAGGTCTAATTCCTGCAACTGCGGGATTATCAATTAAACCGGTAGTAAATACTAACGCCATACAATCTAACCTCCTTTATCCTTGGTCTGTATATTATATGGACAAGGTTTTTTTGTGTTACTAGTACAAAATAGCATTTTGAAATTCAAAAATGTTTATGTAGAAAGTGTTAATAAGTACGTGCACGATCGAAATTTGTCTCGGCATAATATAAATAGGTTCAAATTCGTGAAATGAAGGGATGTTGTGTAATGTATTATACAGTTCAATCAGGAGATTCTTTACACAGTATTGCTGTGGCTTATAATACAACGGTTAGCAATTTGATGTCTTTAAATCCTCAAATTAGAAATCCTCATAGAATCCATGTTGGTGAAAGGATTAAGGTCAGTAGCGGTAATCAATGGAGTAAAAAATCTAAATCTTGGCATAAAAAATCATCAACTTCCACATCCTCAACTCACCAGCACCATAGACGGTAAAAAGATTAGAATCGGTAACGGTAATCAATGGTTGACAACAATACTACTCCCTCGTCTAAAGAGAGTTTTTTCCGATTAAAGTATTATTGTTGGTGAAAAATGTAGAATATTAACCTTATTGCTGATATAATAACTTAGGTTATTTTGTTTCTCTTCAAAAGAGGGTTCTCATCGTTCTGAGGCGGTGGGGACCCTCTTTTTGGTGTATATTGCCGTGCTTTGATACAAAAATACAAGTCTGACGCAAAATATCTAAGGCATCTTTGACTTGTTATTTTCTTTCATATGCCTAAAGTAAATGATGAAAGCCTTGAGGTACAGAAAGTTGTACTCCTCAAGGCTTTTGCATTCTAGTATTATTTTCTGACTTCTCAATTTATGGCAGGAATATTTAGGAAACTTGTTGAATTCTATGACGAGAGAAATATTTAGGCATCATAAACCGTAAACTTTATGCAGCAAGTGATGCTGTCATGCGAGCCTTGTTGCATGTCGCTTAGGCAGAAATGTTGAATATCTAGAGTTAAGGATCTTATTTTATTATGGAAGGTTAACTTTATGAAGGTAAATAAAAAAGATGGCCGCGTCAAACGAATCTTTAAATTCATAGCCATTTTTCTGTTGGCTATGTTGGTATTAATCACTTGTGTCCTTGGAGGGGTATATTTAAAGTATAGAACAACTATCGATTCTGCTCGGGAGGAAGCATTAACTAAGGAAAAAGGTGTTAATGACACGACATTCAAGAGAGCTGGAAGCTCCGTGATTTTAGATAAGGACAATAATCAAATAGCAAGGATAAACAATAATAATTATGAGTATAAAAGTTTAGCGGAGGTATCTGACTATGTATCCCAAGGATACATAGCGGTCGAGGATAAAAATTTCATGTCTGAGGGTGGTATAGATTATATAGAAACGATCAAAGCAACGCTTTTATATATAAAAAACGGAGGCAAAGCAACAGTTGGCGGTTCGACAATTACTCAGCAAGTCGTAAAAAACGTTTTATTAACGCAAGATAAAACAGTTTCTCGCAAGCTTACTGAGATATTCTTAGCTTTAGAATTATCAAAAAGATATACTAAGGCGCAAGTTCTTGAATTTTATGTAAACAATTGTTATTACGGTGAAGGGTGCTACGGAATAGAGAATGCTGCCCAATATTATTTTTCGAAATCAGCATCGAAATTAACCCTAGCTGAAGCGGCGACCCTCTGTGGTATGTCAAACAATCCCTCCATATTTAATCCTATTGCCAATCCAGAAAAGACGACGCAAAGAAGAGATATTGTGCTTAATGCCATGTTAGAACAAGCCGAAATATCGCAAGCTCAGTACGATGAAGCTAAGAATACGACGTTAAAACTAACCATTCAGAAAATCAGTGTAACGCCTGAAAATTACATGACGAGTTATGCGATCGATTGCACAGTGAGAGCGTTAATGGAGCAGGACGATTTCCAGTTTCAGTATATATTTAATACTGATGCGGAAAGGCAAGTTTACGAGGATATGTATAAAGGAGCTTATTTTCAATACGATAAAAATGTGCGCAACGGAGGGTACACGATCCACACCTCACTTGATGTTTCCAAGCAGAAGTTGTTACAAGCAGCTCTCGATAATGGCTTAGGGGATTTTACGGATGTAAGTCCTACAAATAATAAATATAGTATGCAAGGTGCAGCGGTCTCAATAGATAATAAGACAGGTTATGTGGTTGCTATCGTAGGGGGAAGGGGAGAAGCTGATATTTATAACCGTGCTTTTTTGAGTTTTAGACAACCAGGGTCATCCATTAAGCCTGTACTAGATTATACACCTGCCTTTGAGTTGGGTTATCACCCTATGTCCATAATAACTGACCAGTTCATCCCTAATGGACCTAAAAACGATGATAACCAATTTTACGGACCAGTGACTATCCGATGGGCAACTGAAATGTCTCTTAACACGGTAGCTTACCAAGTGTTAACTAAGATAAAGCCAATTACAGGGTTAGCTTATTTGGGGAAAATGCAATACGCAGGCATACATCCTGAAGACAACAACTCTATCGCAAGTATTGGAGGGTTCACTGAAGGGGTATCTCCTGTCGAACAAGCGGGTGGATATTATACCTTGGCAAACGCAGGGTATTATGTTCAGCCCAGTTGTGTTACTAGTGTCGATTATTTAGGACAAAATACCATCTATAAGAATAATCGACAAGGAAAGCTGGTTTACTCACCTGAATCTGCGTATATGATGACAGATATACTTAAAGGAGTTATCAGTACGGACTACGGCACTGGACACGATTTAAAGATAGATGGACAAATAGTTGCAGGAAAAACGGGAACAACGGAAGATAGGAAGGATGGGTGGTTTTGTGGTTATTCTGCATATTATACAACCGTGGTATGGTGTGGATATGATATCCCGACATCAGTCGACAATCTATTCGGTTCAAGCTATCCAGGGCATATTTGGCAAGATTATATGACTAGGATACACGATGGTTTGCCTGAAGCAGATTTTCCAGAACCCCCAGGAATCATTTTTAAAAATATTGATTGGCAAGGTAATCCTACGGAAATGGATACAGGAAGCCAAGATATGTTTTCAGACCATTAGGCATATGAAAGAAAATAACCAGTCAGTCTGCCAGTCTATTTTGTGTCATACTGCGTCGGTGTGTTTACCTAATAGCCCCGCTATGAAGTAAACACACCTCCTTGTCTGACGCAAAATATCCAAGGCATCTTTGACTTGTTATTTTCTTTCATATGCCTTATTTAGAAATGACAGCTAAATAAAAGTGGACATAGCAGAGCTGTCAGCAGAGAAATAAACGGAAAAGGACCCCCACCGTTTCTGATGAGAGCCGCATGAGTTCATTGTTCATCATCATTCCAGAACGCACCACCGGGTTTTAACGCCTCATTACTAAGTATTTCCATTTCGCCTTCACGTAGTGCAGTGTCAAAGAAGTGTTCAATAGTAATACCTAATTTATCACATACATAGTTAAGACGTCGACGTTTTTCATCCGAGACAGGTATCATCAGATATTGCACTTTCAAAATATATCACCTCTGAGTATAAAAGATTCTACGAGAAAAAAGAATTTCCTGCATGAAGTAACGAAATTAGTTAGAAAATGAAATTCATCTTAGCTGGAGTATGAATATTCATGCTTGAAGTTTAACATTATCCGGCGAATTTGAAATCAGAAGGATACCTTATCTTACCAGTTGAGATTTTATGTTGACAGGATATAGGACTAATGTTAGACTCAAATTAATGAATTGAATACTGTATGCTCTTATCCGGAGTGGTGGAGGGACTAGCCCAATGAAACCCGGCAACCCGCTTTGCACGCTATGATTTTCATGGCTTGTACAAAGCATGGTGCTAATTCTTGCAGAAGAGATTCTTCTGGCAGATAAGAGGAGTGTCGATTATACGTAATTTTGGCCTCTTCTATCTTGGAAGAGGCCTTTTCTGTAGCAATTTAGCAGGTATTTCGGAAACTCACTCAATGGAGTTTTAAACTCCATTATGTTGTAACAAATCTGGAGGTGGGGACATTTATGAGTATTGAGAAGACGTACGCAGAGATTAATGCCAAGATTAAAGCAGGCAAGGCGGTTGTGGTGACTGCAGAAGAACTCATAGGCCTAGTGGCAGAAAAAGGTCTCTCCAAGGCAGCCCAAGAAGTGGATGTGGTAACGACGGGCACCTTTGCGCCGATGTGTTCCTCGGGTGCCTTTTTGAGTTTTGGGCATACAAAACCTCGGATGAAAATGCACAAAGTCTGGTTGAATGGGGTTTCAGCCTATACGGGCATAGCGGCTGTTGACGCTTATATCGGTGCGACTGAAATGCCTGATGACGACCCTCTGAACAGTAACTACCCGGGTGAATTTCGGTATGGCGGGGGTCATGTCATTGCTGATCTTGTCGCTCGCAGACCAGTTAAACTAAAAGCGTTGGGATATGGTACGGACTGTTACCCGCGACGAAATCTGGAAACCACGATTACGTTGGATGAGATTAATGAAGCAATTCTTTTTAATCCTCGAAATTGTTATCAGAACTACAATTGCGCAGTGAATCTGACTGATCGTACGGTTTATACTTACATGGGAATGCTCAAACCTCATTTGGGGAACGCCAATTTTTCAACTTCTGGACAATTGAGCCCCTTGTTAAAAGATCCACATTTTAGAACCATCGGGGTGGGCACGAAGATTTTTCTCGGTGGTGGAGTTGGGTATGTCGCATGGAACGGGACACAACACTTTCCGTCGATCATGAACGACGGAGGTAAGGAGCTTGGCGGCGCAGGGGGAACCCTTGCTGTCACCGGTGATCTGAAACAAATGAGTCCTCGCTGGTTAGTTGGGACCAGTTATTTGGGCTATGGTGCAACGCTTAGTGTTGGAATCGGGATTCCCATCCCGATTCTCAATGAAGAAATCGCGCGGTATGCAGCGATGAAGGACGAAGAATTGTTTGCTCCCGTGGTGGACTATGGGGAAGCGTATCCCTCACTAACACCGGGTAATCTGGGGTATGTTAGTTATGCAGACCTCAAGAGTGGTAAAATCCAGGTCAACGGCAAGGAGATTCTCACAGCGCCATTGTCGAGTATGCCGCGGGCCCGGGAGATCGCCGCTACCTTAAAGGGCTGGATTCAGAAAGGCGAATTTCAGCTCACGGAACCCGTCAAAGCTCTTCCCTCACCCGCTGATGGCTTCACCGCTCACAGTATAAAGGAGGATTGATTAATGTGTCGCCGAAGAGAATAGTTTTGCGTTTTGGGACAGATATCTCGGTTAAACCGATTGTTTATCGTTTGGTTAAAGATTTCGACTTGGTGGTTAACATTGTCAAGGCGGACGTCAACCCTCAAAAAGAAGGAACGATGATCCTAGAGGTAACTGGGGATCAAAGCGACGAGGGACTAAGCTATTTGCGCAATTTAGGGGTATCGGTTCAGGCCCTCAATCAAGAAATCGTGCGCAATGAAGAAAAGTGTGTTATGTGTGGGGCGTGTACAGGAATTTGCCCTACTGGTGCCCTATATATGGAACGCCCGTCTATGGAAGTGCGTTTTGATGGGGACCAATGTGTTTTTTGCCAACTTTGCGTGAAAGTCTGCCCGATGAGGGCCATGGAGGTCCGTTTGTAATTGGAGTACAAGGAACGTACTTACCGACAGGATCATCGCCAGGACGATCTGATTCATTTTCAACTAGCGGTGGGGGAAACTGACCTAGATATTGGGGTTCGTAAAGACCGGTTTTCAACTGAACTCGTTGCCTGGGTAGAGGAGACGATACGGGACTGCCGCCGGCCACTCGAGGACTATATCCAGAGAGACCCAGGTTTTCTGAGCGCCTTAACGCCTTACCCGGTTTTACCGGATGCTCCATTGCTGGTGCAAATCATGGCAGAAGCCGGGTGTCTTGCTGGTGTGGGACCCATGGCGGCGGTCGCCGGTGCCGTGTCAGAGTGGGTTGGAAAATTGATCGCCAAACGCTCTCGGGACGTGATTGTGGAAAATGGTGGAGATATTTTCCTGCGGACGAGTCGCATACGTAGGGTGGGGATTTTTGCAGGGGATTCACCGTTGTCTAATCGGGTGGCGATCGAGATTCGTCCAGACGAAACCCCCCTAGGGATTTGCACTTCATCTGGCAAAGTAGGACATTCCTTGAGCTTCGGCCAAGCCGACGCAGTCGTTATTCTCTCTCGCTCAGTGGCTTTGGCGGATGCCGTTGCGACGGCCTGTGGGAATCTTGTTCAGACAACAGACGATTTGGAACATACTCTCGAATTTGCGTCAGGGATCAAAGGAGTAAGGGGAGCCGTGGTCATTAAAGACGATCGCTTGGCAGTTTGGGGAAGTGTGAAGTTACTTCCCATAAACGCCTAACCTAAAATCCTGCATTTTTTTATACCTACAAGGAAAAACACTGTAAATACGCCTTGGGGAATTCTGAACGGGGAGATTACACAGATTAAGAACGATTAGATAGAAACACACAGACAAAGGATAAAGAGGTTGGAGAATGTGGAACGGGATTCACAGACCTATGCCATTATTGGCGCAGCAATGGAGGCACACCGGACACTTGGACCAGGGTTTCTCGAAGCGATTTATCAGGCGGCATTAGCAATTGAGTTGGCTGAAAAAGGGATTCCGTTTCAAAAAGAAGTTTCGATTGGAATAAATTACAAAGGCAAAGAACTGAATTGTACATAAAGAGTGGACTATAGTTGTTATAACGAGGCCTTTTAATCAACTTTGGCGATCATCAATTGAGTTACAAGCGATTTGTAGTTTAGAGCCAAAATGTATTTATTCTGTGTTAATCTGTGTAATCTGTGGTTGATAAACTGAGTACCTGAGTAGTCACAAAAACAATGATTCGCAATTCAATTTGTAGGTATAATTTTTCACGGGAATCAAGGACCTAAGTGTAAAGTGAATTTTGGAACAGAAAGAAACCTCCCCGTCGGGAGGTTTGATTTTTTGCGCTTATGTCTTTAATTTCTAGAGATAACTTGTACAACACAAATTTAGCACGAATCTAAGAGAGAATCAATGCCTAGTTTTTAGGAAAAACAATTAATATGTGGAAAAGAATAATTTTAGGAGTAAAATTATTCTTTCTTTACTAAACTTCTTCCCTAGTGTTTGGTGCTATTTTTGAAGTTTGCCAGATAGGATATGTTGACATCGCTTTATTAATTACCCGATAGTGGAGGGCCTAAAATGGTGAAAAATTTAAAGTGGTCAGTTAATGTCTTAGATAATGGGGATTTTTCAAAAAGTAGTACAACCCAGCCGAATTTTCCGGAGGCGTGGCTTCAAATTGGTGGAAGTCATGAAACAAGCTGGAAGTTTGGGTATCAGTCTTTGGACAAACCTGTACTGGAAATTAATAACTTCTCCACCAACAGAGCAGGCATCATTCAAACACAACTAGCCTCGCTCGAGGTTGGGAAAAATGAAGAATGGTTATTTAATCTTTGCCTAAAGAGTAGTTCTGATGAAATGCAGGCATATTTGCGTATTTATCCAATCATGTCAAAGGGCGACGTGTCAAGGCCTTGGGAATTTTTCTTTCGTCCTAGGGTAGAGCCTGAGCAATTTAAGCAAGTCATCAGTGTCAGGTCAGATGTTTGGCGTCTGCGTTTAGAAACAGGAGTACTAGGGCCAGGCCATTTATCTATTTACCAACTAAGCGCATATCCTCTTTCTCCAAACCGCATGAAACGATATGTGCAAGCAAAACACGCCAAAAAAGAGATCCCTCAGATAAGTCATATCCAGACCATCGGAGAAATAATTAAACCGATTCAGCTTGCTATGCCAATTCCCTTAAAGATCCCAGTTACAGTTCAAGCGAATGTTAATGCTGATGTACGAAACTTGACTTCGAGTCGCGATAGGGTTCAAATTTGTGGAAGCAGTCAAGTTCCTCTGGCCACAACAAGTTGCGGTCGTGCTCAGGTCGAAATTTTCGGACATGGGTTCCAAGAAAGTCTTGAAGATGTCACTGCGACACAGACGATGTCAGCAACAACTACCCGCGACGTTTCGGCTTTAACTCGCTTTTCCTTTGCGGTTTATAATTTCGGTAAACTGCCAGCCTATATACAAGCGGAGTTTAGCCCGGATGGAGTTCATTGGGCAGTAGAGAGTGAGCAACGAGAGGTCGGTCCGGAAAAGTTAGCCGTACTCTCTCCGGTAGGTTTTCTGCGTTATACGAGGTTATCCTATGGGGCGGGTGGTTTAACGACGCTAAGAATTTGGGTGCAGGCTCAAAGTTAGGTATTTAATCTTTATTAATAACTTTACATAAGAAGAATGGGTATAGAAAGAACATTATGAGTAAAATGGAATATGATGGAATATATGAAAGGAATAACTGGATTTATAGAGGGGAGATTGCTTTGAATGGGCTTGCTTTAGCGTTTCTATTAGCCATTGTAGTTGAGAAATTAGTTCAGATATTCAAGGACATTGTTTACGCTATTCCCTTTTTACCAGATAAGTTTAGGCCCCTCACTTTGGAATTATTGAGTTTGGCATGTGGTTTACTTCTTGCTTTTCAGACTAATATTAATGCATTTGAACTACTAAATGTTAAGATCTCGAATCCTATAATTGGTATAGTAACAACCGGTCTTGTGATAGGAAAGAGCTCGAATTTCGCTCATGATTTTTTTCAGATTTTCAAATAACAAAAAATGAAAACACTAAAGAGAAATAAATGGGGGGACTGGCAAGAAGAACATGAGGTTTCAGACTTTGCAGCTCCCTTCCCTGGAAACCTTATTTCCCTAGAATCGTCTTTTAAAGCAGGACAAAGAATAAGGAGGGCCGCTTGTAGCGCAATATTTACTTTGTTCTGAGAAAAAAGAAGTCCGTTTGGTCGGGGTACATAATCCGAGTTTTACTTAAATAGTCAATAAATTTCTGGGCTCTTAAGCATAGGGAATTACCCGACACTAGCATTGCTTTTTGTTCAGTGCACTGAGTGCCTAGCGGTTGTCGGGGTACTTGATTTTCCTAAGTGTTAAGGCAAGTGTAAAAAATGATCTGCAGATAATAGTGGAAAGGTTTCGGAGCGTTTCAATGAAGCCAAGTGAAGGTAAATGAGTCTCTGTATATATTCGATAGGTAGCAATTACTAAACTTTATTATATGATATATAGAAGAAAGACTTATGCGGGAGGATTTTTTATGAAAGTGAGGTAAAGGTAGTAGTGACTTCTGTGATTACTGTTAGTATTTGTGGTGTTCTGTTTTTAATATTACTTATTATTCTCTTGAAATTACGCACGGGATATAATGAGATCGATGAAAAGTATGGTAAACCTTATATGGCGAACTTAGTTACAATGATCGGTGATCACCCGGATTTGAAGCGAGGGTCGATGGCAATTTCGCTTCATCCCAAGAATGCTATAGCCTTTAATCGCAAGGTATTTCTATTTTCCCAGATAAGTTCAATCAAGATTACTTCAGATTTGCCGGGAAAGATAGAAAATGGTATTAAGGCAGCTGTGAATACTGGAGGGGAAGAATACCTTCTTTGCATTGTAGTAACGGATGAATATGGTAAACATGAGGTTATTTTTTCTGTAAAATCAGAATTTAAAGAGGTTGCAAATCAGTTAATACAAAAATGGAATATGTATAACCTTTCCTAATCCAATCCAATCCAATCCAATCGGGTGAACGCCCACTTCTAGAAGTGGGCGTTCACCCGATTTTTCACTTCGGATGGGTATAACGGAATACTAGGAAAAACACATATAGCGCCTGAACGAACCTAGTCGCAGAATAAGCTCCTTCAGTTAAAGCAACATGGGGGTTTCAGGTGGGGGGGTTGTTCTGTGTACCTATGATATAAGAATCAGTTCTCAACCGGGGAAGTATCCTCACCCCTATTGAGGGTTTAGTAACGTTGAGTGTCTGCGACACATACAGTGTAAAGGAAAACGGAGCGGGGAAATTAATTGTTGAAAAGCTTGCACACTTCCTCAAAACTGACATAAATTGGGAGTAGGGGAGAGGGGCAGTACACGGTTAGCGAAATTCCCCCAGGAAATCTTTTAAAATTTGAAAGGTAGGTAATACAAAATGAAAAAGGACATTGATTCTTCAAGCTTAGCAGAAGTTGTGGACCGCATTTTAGACAAAGGTATTGTTATTGACGCATATGTAAGGGTTTCGCTTGTCGGTATCGAACTACTTGCCATCGATGCTCGGATCGTAATCGCGAGTGTAAACACCTGGCTGAGATATGCCGCAGCGGTTGGCTTAACAGAAATTCATCACGAGTTCTAAATTGGGTCTTGTTTGTTAGGGAGGGGGGAAAACTCCCTCCTGTTAATTATTAGGCAAAGGAGAAAATGATGAGTATGAATCTTGCCGAATTAGGGCGTGTGTTATGCAAGGAGTTTGACCAAAGGGAGCGCGAATTGAAAACATTCCATTCGGAAATTCGTACAAAAGTGCTAAACGATAGGAAAGAACTTGTTAAGCTGCGGGAAGCTGACCGTGTTAATCAACAGAAAGCTAGAACACAAATCTGGGAGGAGAATAGTGGTCTGTTAAACAAATACGGATCTGAAAGAAAGACCATGGAACAGGGTCTGAGGGCCGATAGAGTTGCGCAAATCAATGAAATGAAAGCCATAGCTAATGAGTGGGAAGAAGAATTGCAGGGCTGGCATAAAGCTGGAGAGTATATGGTAAGAAAGCGTACAGGGAGGTAAGAAAATTGCCGGATGCATTTATCGAAACTGCATATTTTAAGAACCTAACGGACCACGCTTTGCTCTATCTCCAGGCCGGTTATGCTGTTCATTTTTGTGGGCCGGCCGGAACGGGGAAGACGGCTCTGGCGATGCATATCGCTGAGCTTTTGGGTCGTCCGGTTGTCACGCTCCAGGGTAATGATGAGTATAAACCCTCAGATCTGGTCGGAGGGAACTCTGGAATGCGCAGGAAGAAATTACTCGATAACTATGTTCATTCTGTATGGAAGGCTGAAGAATCTATGGATAGTGTTTGGTATGACGGAAGAATAACTCATGCCTGCAGAAACGGCTATACGTTTGTCTATGATGACTTCACTCGTTCCAGACCAGAAACTAATAATGTACTTCTCTCTGTTCTACAGGAGAAGACCTTGGATTTATCTGCACTTCAAAAGGGCGAGACAAGGTTAGCTGTCCATCCTGATTTTTCAGTGCTTTTCACCAGTAATCCATCAGAATATGCAGGGGTACACGTGCTTCAGGATGCTTTGAAAGATCGTGTTATCACTATAGCGATAAAAGGTTTAGACCGTGAATCCGAAGTAGCTATTGTAGCAGGCCGATCAGGTTTGCCCTGGCGCGAAGCGGCAAGAGTTGTAGATATCGTTCGTGGGATTCGAGGAAATGATGTTAAGAAGCCAAGTATTCGTGCGGCAATCATGGTCGCTACTATCTTGGCTACCAAAGGATCAAAGCCTGTCCGCGCGAACCCATTATTCCACCAGATTCTAATAGATGTTATCGGGTCGGAAATTTCCTACGAAAGCGATTCCGAAAACAATTCTTTGTTTGCGAAACGTATTGAAGAAGAATTAGATAAATATACCCCTGAGGATAGGAAGTGAAAATGATGCGTCAGGCTCCACCTTTAAGGCCGAAGCTAATACGACCGGCAATCCGCGACCATAAACCGAGTTTTTTCCAGATGCATGTGTATGATCAGGAACTCCATCGACTTGAGGCTGAGCAAACGGAGATAGCTAAACGGGTCAGCGTGATCGAGGAGAGGGTAAAGGTCGTTCAGGGTGAGTTGCAAAAACTTGAACGGACACTCAAAAAACGTGTGACCAACCTACGTAATGATTATTGAATATTAATGCATGATCTTTAAAAGAAAACCATTAATGTTATAATCTTTGTCATGATTTCTGATCCCTATCATATATATGTCATAGGCAAGGTTAGGGAGGGGGTCAGATCATGGCATTGAGTAAGAGCGTAGAGTCAAGTAGTTTAGCGGAGGTCATTGACCGTATTCTTGACAAGGGGATTGTCATTGATGCCTTTGTTAGGATTTCATTGGTTGGAATCGAACTCATCACCATTGAAGCGCGTATTGTGATCGCTTCAGTGGATACTTATTTAAAATACGCTTCCGCCATCGGGCTTACCCTTGCTGACTCTTCCTCGATAATGAAGTTTTAAAGGAGGAGATTAAGCATGGATATCCAACAATTAGTCGGTGATGTAAAAGCCTTCTTCCAAAGTATCTTGAAAAAGGAAGCTAATGTGATTGGCGTTAGGCGGCGCGAAAACGGCTGGATTGTGCACGTTGAAACGATCGAGGATTCAGACTACCAGCGGCGGCGTGCGCTTGATGACGTTGTGGGCATTTATGAGGTAGAAGTCAGTGCTAATTTTGAAATTTTAGGGTATAAGCGGATCAGTTTGCGTGAACGGGATGAAATTGGCAAAATTGATGACGAAGATATTTAAAGTCGAGTCGCGACTTGCCTTGTCCTTTCTAATAGCAAATCAGAAAGTATAACTTGTGGGTGGGTCAGTGTAACTGAGGCTTCTGCAGGCGCATAAATGTCCCTTCTCGCCATTGCACTTCATGGCGGTACTCTAATCTGTTCGAGTCATGGCGACAGGGACATTTGGCCATCTCAGCATCTAGCCCTCCATAGCGATGCTCTAACCTCGAACGTCCCGTTCGAGTCGTGGCCAGCGCTTGGAACAAGCCAAGTTTTCTTTATAAGGAGTGGGGAATTTGTATTACGGTTTCGGTATCATTCGGGCAAACTCCCTTAACGTCGAATTGTTAAAAAAGTTAGGGCTTAACCAAGAGCTTCCCTGCCTCATAATCGAAGGAGATCTTGGGATGCTCTGCGCTGAAATTGCAGTGGAATCGATGGCAATGGCAACCAGAGAAAGTATGAGTCGCTACACGGAGGTACTTTGTCAGGTTATTAAGTACACTACGGTAGTTCCTTTGCGTTTTGGAACCTTATTTGATCAAGAAGAGGAAATTCGCAAGGTTCTTAGAAAAGAGAAAAGCAATTATTTGAAATTTCTTACTAAACTTGACAACAAAATAGAAGTTGAACTCAAGGTTTGGTGGAAAAAAGAGAGTTTCCAAGAAACGATGATGAAAAATAAACGTTTAGGTCGTTGGAAAAAAGCGTTAGAAAGAGGGGTAGGTCAGGGTTACGATGTCGTAGAGTTTGGCAAGGCAATTATGGAGGTTGCGGATTATGAGCGCAAAGAAGTAGAGAAATCCTTTCTCGCCATGCTTCGACCTTTAGCTGTCGAGTGGGTGGTTAAAGAGCCAATGGATGAGTTCCAAGCCTTTGATGGAGTATATTTGGTAGAACGCCAGAAGGAAGAGGCCTTTGACCAAGCAGTCGGTGTTCTTTATGAAAAGTGCTCTGCGACTATGATTTTTAAATATACGGGCCCTTGGGCTCCGCATCACTTTGTAAATGAAAAGTAAACCTGTTTACGAAGAGCCTCTTATTATAGAAATGAGGGGCTTGGAAATTGGATAAACGTACATTAATTCTTGGTCTGGAGGACAGATAAAGTATGTTTTTTAAATTTCCAATTTGGGCAATCAAACAAGTCATCGAACATGCAGAGGCAGAGTACTTTAGCCCTGAGGCCATACGGCGAGAACTTAGTCAACGGCAGTATATGTTGGAAAATAAAGAAATTACCCTAGAGGAATATCGTGAACATGAAAGGCGACTTTTTGAACGACTGATGCTAGGACAGAAAAGAGGAATTGAAGAATGAAGTGGTCCCTTGGGGGGTGGGAAGAGAACGTAGAAAGGCTTGTAAATCAATGCGCTGACAAGGTTATCTTAGAATTGGAAGAGGTCATTATGGCACGTTTGAGAGGTGCAGGAGGAGCTGTTATCCAGGGCCTTTTTCAGGATCAGTCTTATCTAAGCGTTTCGACAACAGAGCATCAAGAAACCTTAGAGGCGGAGGAAGAGGACAATGCACCTCAAGTTCAAATTAGTGACGTCAATAATCCTTGTCCAATTAGCAAGGCGTGTGATTTCTGCGGGTCTGATCCCACACCAAATACCGGTGAAGAGCTCTTGTACGCGTTTGGTATTATTGAAGCAAATCAAGGGGATATTATTGATTTGCTTGGCATGGAGGACAGGCCATGTCGCATTGTAGAGAATAGAACGCTGGGTATGCTTGTCTGCTCAGTCTCTCGAAAAGAGTACAATGAAGAGTCACTCCATCGCTCTATGGAGGATATGGCCTGGGTAGAGAGTCATGCGCGGCGTCACGAAGAGATCCTGTTAAAAACAATGGAGGGCAGGTCTGTCATTCCCCTGCCATTTTGTACTATCTTTATCGATGAGGTAAATATCAAACGACAATTAAGGCAGAATATCGAGCTACTGCAAGGCGACTTACATAGATTGGAAAATCACAAGGAGATGCATGTTAAACTTTTTGTCAATCGTAAGCAACTTCTAGAAAAACTCCAAGAAAATCTACCGTATTCTGGTGGACAAAGCGGAGGGGGGTATTTTCAAAAACGCCAATGGGAGAAGCAAATACAAGAAGAAATGGAACGGCTTATGGACGACTATGGCGAATCTCTATATCAAGATCTAAACAATATTTCTGCAGAAGTAAGTCTCTTCGATAAGGCTGGAGTTGTTGTGCCGGAGGGACAGCAGATTGTTTTTGCGGTCCATTATCTAATCCCTAAAGAACGTATTGCAGAATGGGATGAAAAGCTTGCCAAGTTTGACGAAGTGGCTGATCCATTAGGCTTTATCTTAGATGTATCCGGTCCTTGGCCTCCCTATCACTTTTCACGGTTAATTAATGAGGAGGAAACTATGGATGGGTGATATAGCAAATTCAAAACAAGTAACGCTCCTTGCGGTCGTAGAGAAATTACTCGATAAAGGAGTCGTTATCTCCGGTGATCTTATTCTTAGCTGTGGCAATGTTGATTTGGTTTATTTGAATTTGAAAGTCGTCCTCACCTCAGTACAGACAATGCTCGAAGGGAATTCCTCGAAGAAAGACGTGCATTCATGAAACGGCCGTATCTTTTGGGTTTCATACGTAACTGTACGGATCTGGATCTGCCCTGCGAGCCGCCGTTTCCAACAGAATTGACAACGGTGGGTGCATACAGTGTCATTTGGTGCAAGTCCCCCAGGGAGATGTTCACGACGAAACAGGACTTTCTAGCAGCAATGTTGCAGTGGCTGGAACAAGTCCAAGATCTTCAGTTAACGGTGTTACCTATCCAGTCCGGGGTGGGTGTTTCTGATGAAGTTCACTTGGTTGAGCTTTTACGGACTTATGAACAAGAATTGGAGCTGTGCTTTGACAAAGTAGAAGGGTGTTCGGAGTATTGCTTGACTATTTCACCTAAAAATCAGGAATTCACTCCTCTAACCTATTCAGCGTTGAGAGAGGATGTGCAAAGCGGCAAGGAGTATCTTGAGCGACTGAGGGTACGACATCAACTGCTAGATCGGGAAGTGGTACAGGCTCGTGAGGTAGTTTCGCAATTTTGCATACGCTTAACCCCGTGGGTTAAGGATTATTGGTCTGAAATCCCTCCAACTCGAGGAGCTGAAATTAATCTGGGCTTTTTAGTGCCTAATGCCTCCAAGCATGAGTTTATCAATGAATTAAAAACCCTATTAGATGAAGTCGATTTTGCGGATGAATGGACGGGACCGTGGCCTCCGTTTCATTTTAGTTCATTTTCGCTAAAACTGGAGAGTTTTCTTATTCGTGAATCTTTGAATTGGGGATAAGGAGGTTAGCTCATGATAGAAGATGACCAATCTGGTCTAAAAATGGCTGAGTGCATGTTAGAATTTGAAGAGCGAAGCTCCGCAGGACGTCTTAATACCAATAGAGATAATGCGGATCAAGGGCTCGCCAAACTTGTTCTTACTTTGGTGGAATTATTAAGGAGAGTCATGGAGCACGAGGCTTTGCGACGCATTGATGGAGGAACATTAACAGAAGGGGAAATAGAGGAAATGGGGGAAACCTTTTTAAAATTGGATAACAAAATGGTTGAAATGCGTGAGATATTTGGACTGAAAGAGGAGGATCTAAACCTTGATCTTGGGCCTTTGGGAAATCTAATGTAGGAAGGAGGAAAAAAGAGGGTGGCAATTCAGCATTCGAATAACAGTAGTGGTCTAGGAGATCTCTTAGAACGAATTCTGGACAAAGGAATCGTGATCGCTGGAGATATAAAAATATCTTTAGCTGACGTTGAACTGATAAATATCAAGATACGCTTGCTTGTGGCATCCGTGGACAAAGCCAAAGAAATGGGGATCGACTGGTGGGCAAATGATCCATATCTTTCGTCACGCGCGAGAATACCCGAACAGACAATATCCGAACAGACAATACTACGGAACCAGCACATACTCAATCTGCAGATGAGGTCATCAAGCAGCGCCCAATGGCTAAAGAGGAGAAAGACACCATTAAAAGACCCAAATATCGAAATTAACATATGGGCTAAATCAGGGAGGGCGAATGCCCTCCCTAAAATTTTTAGTTTTGAGGTGAAAAACGAAGATATTCTATCACCTTTGTCCAATTTGAGACATATTCTATAGTAGGATTAGGACAAGAACAAGGAAAGGGGAGGGGAACGTATGAAAAAGGATATCGATTCCTCTAGTTTAGCAGAGGTTGTAGACCGAATTCTAGATAAAGGGATAGTAATTGACGGGTATGTGAGGGTTTCCTTAGTAGGCATCGAACTGTTAGCAGTTGATTTGCGTATCGTGATTGCCAGTGTCAATACTTTTTTGAGATATGCCTGCGCAGTTGGCTTAACCGAGAATCACACCGAAGAATTGTTTTAACAAAAAGGGAGGGAGAAATCCCTCCTTGTATTAATCTACAAGGACAGTTCTATAAGCTTTCAAGGTTACTTCTGCAACCTTGGACCAGGGATAATGGGCGTGTAGGTGGTGCATTAAGGGGAGGGGGGAGGCATTAAAGGCTTGTTCAAGTGCTGTACGTAAGCTAAGGTCATCTAATGGGTGCACATAGAGGGCCATATCCCGGAAGTATTCTTTAGGGCTTCCTTGGTCAGTCGAAATCACAACGGTACCGCACGCTCCGGCCTCAATGCTGGATAAGCCCGGGGTTTCAAACCAACTAGGCAGGGCATGAGATTTCGCGGCTGAATAAGCTGAAGCGAGAAGTTTCCCCTGTAACGTACCAAGATAGATGACGTTAGAAAAAGACGTCACACTCTTGAAATACGTTTGATCGTTAACAGGTCCTAAAAGCACAAGAGAAAGTCCGAGTTCTTGACAGACTTTTGCCAACCAATGCTGATTTTTCCGTGTCGAAATTCTAGCTGCACATAGAACGAATTCATCGGGAATATTAGGAAATTGTTTCCGAAAAAGCTGAGGGTTTGACCCGATGAATGAATCAGGAAATCCATTCGGTACAACCCGAAAAGGAGCAGCCTTAAGAAAATCTTGCTGAAGCACGTCCATTTCAATGAGGCTGTTGGGGAGCAAGAGGGTACATTCACTTACCAGACGAGCCCTCATGGGTTGCAGGTGTTTCCAGACCGCTAGGGCATTAGAATTTGAGCCTTCACGTTTCAAGTAAGCATTAGGAGGCCAATAAATAGGAGAGATGACAATCTTTTTTTGCTGCTTTTGGGCATTGAGAAAAAACATATAGCTTTCTTTGATTCGAGTGATATTGAATATATGAACAAAGTCATAGGGGGACAGATCAATATTGGGATCAGCGGATAAATGCACATCAACACCAAGCTTCTTAAGCTCTTGCCCAGTCGACACCATTTGGACGGTATCCCCGGCGGGATTTTTCATGAAGTCCGGGCGAGCTTGGAAAAGAACTTTCATTAAGAGAACTCCTCTCCAAAGTTACTCAGATAACTGATTGATTAAAGAAGCGAAGGAAAAACATAGTTAAATTTTCTCAAGGAACGTCCGAATCGAATGGATGCGCTTCTGATAGGTATGGTTGCGGTACACTTCTTCCTGACCTTGACGGGCGATCTTCTGGCGGAGGTCCTCACGATTTAGATAAAACCGTACAAGTTCTAACGTTTCATCCGGATGACGACTCCAGACGAGATGAACGTGGTTCTTAAATAGATTTTCAATGCCTTGGGTCCAGTGCGTCAGGAAAAAAGCCCGACACCCCAAGGCTTCGAAGGTGCGCATGCTCATCATGGTGGGAGAGTCTATCACCGAATGTAAGCCTAAAACGATTTTCGCCGAAGAATACGCGCAGGGTAATTGTTCATAGGGTAAATATCCTTGATAGATCTCGGGTGGCAATGTGTAATGGTCTGTGTTTGCCAGCCAGTGTTCATTACCGAAAACTTTCAAATGAAACGGCCCTGAACTTAAGGGCGTGAGGATTGTTTCTAGCCCGATTCTTCTTTGAGCGTATGAGGTGTAGTAATTAGCAGCGAGAAGCAAGTCGCAAGCATACTCAAGCGACGGTTCTGTAGGGTGATGAAAGGCAGGATTACAGGCGAAGTGGAAATATAGTGCGCGTATTTTCTCCCGCTGATAAAGGGATAGACATTCTTGAGCCGGAGTAAGTACCAGACTGGCTCCCCGTCCCAAAGGACGGGACATGCGGCGCCAGTCTGGAGGATCGTCGATGGCCCAATAAATAAGCGGGAGGGAATGACGGCGTAAAAGAGGAAAGAGCTTCCCTGCCACTGTGGAAATTGAAACTCCCTCAGCTAAAGCAAAGTCTGGCTTCCAGGTCCGAAGCATTTCAAGCAAACGGTTTTCCCAGTCCGGCAAACGGACAGGGAGATAACGGATGTTATCCGTTGGGGAAAAACCTGAAGCTAATCCTTGGCTTAACAGAGAGGAATCATTCAAAAATAGAATGTTCATTAGTAGTGTCTCCATTGATGGTTAGAGTGTTCAATAGCCACTTCTAAGGATTTGATCAAGCTTGCCGGGTTAATGTTGTATCGTTGAGCAGCCTGCTCAACGCTCATATTGAGTAAGCTTTTGGCCCCTCAACCGGAGGTAGATATGCCGAATTTACGGAAGGTATTAGCCGTTTGAGGATACTTGGATAGAATTTCGGCAAGATTTGTCTTTAAATCTAGGTGATCCATTTGTTCCAAAACCCCCCTTTGTTCTTAACATCTTCTTTTGACGTTTGGAGTTGAGATAATTGTCTCTCGAATTTTTCGAGAGAGGAGTCGCTCTCCTCCTGTTTGGCCAGCATAACCCGAAGGACCTGGGATAGACTTTGAGTTTCCTTTTCAAGATTAGACATGGCATCCTTAACTGGTTCAAGTTCATTGAAACGGATTTCAGCTAAAGCTGGGATAGAACTTTCTTGGTTGACTTGATGAGCGTTATTGGATATATCCTCCACAACTTCGTTAAACCTCGAAAGTACGTTGCGTAGGAGAAGACTCATATCTTCATTTTCTTGTTCGATATGGGCTACTGTCGAGATCAAACGTTGTAACTCAGAGTTTTCCTGCTCGAGCTGGGCAACAGTTGGAACTAAGCGTTGAAGCTTGGTATTTTCTTCTTCGAGAT
>OMOF01000235.1:0-9898 GCA_900290375.1 Candidatus Desulfosporosinus infrequens | reverse complement strand
CCTGCTCGAGCTGGGCAACAGTTGGAACTAAGCGTTGAAGCTTGGTATTTTCTTCTTCGAGATAGGCAACGGTTGTGATCAAACGTTGTAACTCAGAGTTTCCCTGCTCGAGCTGAGCGACGGTAGAGGCTAAACGTCCAAATTCGGCGTGTTCTTGCAAAGAGTGGGGCTGAATGACCTCCGCTGGTTCGTTAACTTCCGATGAGTTTAGGGAATTTGATTCATTCTCAGTGATTGAAACAGATTGTACTGGATAGGAAGTGGGAGATAATAGTTCAGGATAGAAGGCTGGTACAGGTGGGGGCGTGGGGAGGAGAGTTTGGGAGGACGCCGGCAAAGGATTGACCTGCTTTTTTACAGCGATGCCTAGTTCGTGATAATAAGCCGGAGCGCGCCTCTCAGCTTGATCTTCCAACCAGTAAGTTTGATGGAAATTCTTTTTACCTTTATGCACCCATTGTAAGGGTAGATGAAAGGGCGTATGAGAGGAGATTAACTTCCACCCTTTACCATCATTCTGCATGAGAGTTTCTTCCCCAGTATGGGCTAGTAGCCAAAGAACTCCGTTTTTCTCCACAGCCCCAACGCTTTTCCAAGGAGAGGGGAATGTTTTAATAGGAGCGGGTGAGGGATGCCAAGTGCTCGCCAGTTCATGAGCATCCGTTTGTTGTGCCCAGCGAACTTCAAAATGTCCATTTGAATTTTTTACGACCCAATAGAGATGATGAACGTTATCCGACGTCATGAGTGCGGTCATATCCACGACCTCACCAGAGATTTTTAGCGTTTCGGCTGGAGAGCCCCATAGGTGAAACGTTCCGTTAAAGCGGTTCGTAAAGAGAAGAGAATGCCGTCCCTGTGAGGTAAGGGTTAGCAGATGGAGGTTCCCTTGACTATCAAGGTTCACGTGATAAAGAGGTCCCTGTTGATGAACAACTTCCCCCATGTGAGCACTGTGCCAAGAGGCCCCGTTCCAAAAACGATGCTCAATACGCCAGAGATTTCGAATGGACTGATGCGAATAAGCGTAAAAAATATGTATCATCTTACCTTGTGGGAAAAGAAAGAGGCGGCGGTAAGTTGAGGTGCGTACGTCCAGTTTGGCGATTAAGGTTGTCAGAGGCATCGAAGGACCAGAAATGAGAGTATAACAGAGTTCTCCGCTCGGTTTGAGTATGACCAAGTGAACAGTTTTGGAATCGGTCATGACCCCATGGGCTAAAAGCAGCGGTTCCTGGACTTGATAGAAGGGTTCAGGGCTGTCTTCTCCGAAGAGAGCACATCCCTGAGGATCGATGTGCAGGTACATGGATTCATTTTCATAGGTTAGAAGAAGGGGAGTAATAGCGGTTCGACTTAGGCAAGCCAATACGATCACTTCCTTTATTTTCATGAGCATTAGTGATCCAAACTGGGAAAAGAAAGGGCCGTTGTGGACGACCCTTTCCTTCTGGAAGGGCAACAATTAATGACATAAGAGGGAGTGAACAATAAGATAATGGGTTACTGGCAATCATCCAGCTGTGGAGGGAAGAAATCACTTGGGAACGGAGTGAGAGTGGTGTCAAAGAAATTATGACATGGATCTTGTGGAATATTCGGAAATTCTTCACAGCTGGGAGGTTCTGGGCAGAAACCGAAGGCTGGAACGAGGAGTTGAACTATGCCCGTTACTTTAGTTATTACAAAGCTCCCGATGGCGAGTTGTATTGAGGCTGTCGTGAACAGTGGGCTGGTTAATACTTCAGTTCTCGTTTCAATGCGTAAGTTAAAGTCGAATTCTGGTCGAGTCGGTGGGAAGTAGAGTACAATGTCTTTGTGAATATCCGGAAGGAAACCCGTGAGGGTAAACAAGGTTCCAGTAGAATCCCGTAAGATCAACGTGTAGGGAATTTCAATCGCAAACTGAACTCTCGAGAAATTCGGACGGGATGGAATAGGGGTGATGACGACACTGCCAGGAACAATCACACCAGTAGAAAACGTCATGCTGACAAAGGTAAAGGGGGGCAAACCAGCTGGCAAGGCGACAGTGAAGGAAGGGAAACATTCCCTTTGTTGACAGCTAGCATAGACTTTTTCCACTATGATACAAACCGATTCTGTGACTTCTTCGAGTTGATAAGGGTCAGTTAAATCAATGGGTGCACCTGGTTCTAATACAGATCCAACTCTGCCCACTGTAACGCCCCGAGGCGGGAACGAAGTAGGGAGTGCAGCGGCAATGGTATTCGTGTTGGTATTGATGATACTGATCGAGCTGTCCCCTTCGTTGGCAACCCATACTTGTGTGCCATCTCCGGTAACATCCAGGCCTAGAGGATTGATACCAACGGGAACTGTCGTTACTACGTTAAGTCCGGTTGTCGAAATTACGCTCACACTGTTTGACCCGAAGTTGGTCACGTACATAAAGACTGGATTCACCGGATTGGCTGCAATTTTTTGCGGAATTGAGCCGACCGGGATTGTGCTGAGAATAGTATTGGTTGCAGTGCTGATGACACTGACATTGTTGCTACCGGAATTGACAACAAGAAGCTTTGAATTATCCAAGCTGACGGTCAGACCGTTGGGTGAAGTACCTACTGCGATCGTAGCGATGACGGTATTGGTTATTGGATTAATGACTGAGACTGAATTGCTGCCGCCATTGCTGACGTATACACGGCTGCCATCACGGGCAATTGTGACATCGACAGGGCCTGTGCCAACGGTAATTGTGCTTACGACAGTAAAGGTTGGTATACTGATGACTGAAACGGTTCCACTTCCAGAGTTTGTCACGTAGGCTGTTGTACTAGTTGGGTCAATAACAACCGCAGTAGGTGCAAGGCCCACCGGAATCGTTGCCAAGACGTGATTGGCGGCAGTGCATATGACGGAGACTGTGTTGCTGCCCAAATTAGGGACTAAAACTTTTGTACCATCCGGTGTGCGTTTTGGGAATTGTGGATTTATGCCCACGGGAATGGTAGCGACGAGCACATCGCTGTATACATTATATATGGCGACGGCATTGTCGAGAGTAACCCAAGCATGGGTTTCGAATAGCATGTGTATTTCCCCCCTTTTATTAATTCGAGAAATGAGTTAGGACTAAGCGAGACTTTCAACGTATACTATTCGATCGAAGAGTAGGGTGTTACACCCTACTCTTCATTTCTATTTGTCTTGAGAAAGATTTGTTGAAGCATCCGACCGGACCGTTCACTCCAGTCGTTAGCCTGAGCAAAAGCCATTCTTTCTGCTTTGTCGGAATCTTTTCCTTCTAATAAATGACGTAGACGAAGGGAAAACAATAGGGGGTTACTTTCAAGATTGATTTTTGGGATGGTAAGCAATTCAGGAAGCGGAGTCCCTAGAACCTGGATCCCTGAGGCATAATATTCATAGAGTTTGATGGGGTTGCACCCATTGGTCATTTCTGTCTGAAGAAAGGGAATAAGCCCAACCTCGAAGTGATGAAGATATGCTGGAAGTTCATTATAAGGTTTCAGTCCTAAATAATAGGCATTCTTAATTTTGAGTGGAAATTTTTTGAGTTGAAAGAGGGCCCCGATAAAAACAAAGTTCAATCCCGGGTTTTCTCGAATTGCAACTCTAAGCAATTCCCAGTCTACCCAAGGGGCTATTGCTCCACTGTAACCAATGATGGGTTTGCCAGACGGAAGATCAACAGGGCGGTTGCGTTTGGATGGCGAAAAATGAACGTAATCCACACCATTTGGAACAAGATAAACTTGGGGATGCCGTACTGAAAAATAGTCATAAATACTCTGACTACTACAAAAGATGAGGTCTGATCTTGCCAAAATAGCCGGATAATAGGGTGCCCAACTGGCAAATTCCTCTTTGGGTTCATCCACAGCATCATAAATAACGAGATCCGGGTTATAAGAATGAATTAAATTGATATGAGAGGGAACGGTTAACCAGAGAATGCGTGGTCGCGGATGGGGAATAGTCATAGCGGAAATCCCTTGACAGAGAAGAAAGGTTGGGGATAAATGTTTGATATTTGGTTGGGTGAAATTACCAAGATCTTCATAAAGAATAGTCTGACTGGATGCAGAAAAATGACCCAACAGCTGTTGCGGGCGCTGAAACATCCAACTCCATGGGATTGAAGGAGGATAGATAATTGTAGGCATTTGTAACCTCCTCGTGCTGTCTACCAATGATATCGTACCTTTTATTAAGATATGTCGATGGTTCCTGAGATGGAATTAATAAGTAATGAGTAGATAAGACAATAAGTAGCATTTTTTCGATGTGATCCATAGTATAGATTGTAAGACAAGCTGAGGTCGGTGAGTGGGGGAGTGGAATATAGAAGAAAGGGAAGTAAGAACGATCAAAGAAGATATTGCAGAAATCAAGGAGACTGTAAAGGATGTATCGGCAGTAGTGAATGATATGCGAGTGTTGATCGCCGGTAACTACATCACGAAACAGGACTTCGAGAAATTTAAAGAAGATTCTGAGAGTAATCGGCGTTGGTGGTCGGGTTTTATCATCGCCCTGGCTGGGGCCTGCGCGGCGATCGTGAAGCTTCTTTGGAATAGTTAATATGACGCGAGCACAGGAAGAGTGCAAGTGGGAGACGGTTCCAGCTTGCACTCTATCTTTCATAAGTGCTTCTCTACGTTTCATAAAGCTTCATTTTCTTCCCTTCTTGAATCAAACGCGCTTGGCGTACTCTTCGGATTCATATTATGTAGAAGTAAAAGAAGTCTGCCTGAGTTATAAAATGTACCCTATAGAGTGGACACTTTATTATTAGGCAGACTTCTTTTTACAATTGAAGGGTTTTAACCTAGTGCCTTGGTACCTATTAAGGCTTGTCGCATAGGATGGGAGTGAGGGGGTGATTCTGCTGAACGTCTTATCTTTGACCAATGAATTTGAAGAGGAAAGCTTTGGTGGTGCCGGAACGGCGGCCACTGGCATGTTATATATGCTTGATCGTTTGGGCGTGCAGCAAACGGTTATTGTGCCACGCAGTGATTGGGATGTTCCCGGTTGGGTCTTGCGGGGACAACAGATCAATGTCTTAGGATTACCACGTAACAGCTACTATTTCGGTTATCTAGGGATGATCAAGGCGGATGTTGTACTCCAGGAATTTCCCGAGCTCAGTCAGGAGTGGGATTTAATTCATAGTCACGCTATCAATTTTACGTCTTTGGCTTATACCCTTTCAGGAGGAATAATCCCAATTCTTTATTCTGTTTATTCTTTTTTGCGCGAGGAGTTAGGGGATCGACCTGAACCTGAGTTACAAGCGCAATTTATAATTCAAGAAGAACTGCTGATGCGTTGTCAACACATTCAGCTTATCAGCCAGAGTGAAAAGAACTATCTGGCCGGGCGTTTCCCCCAATACCTTTCCAAAACGGAAGTTTTGCCTATTGGCATTTCCTGGCCCTCAGAACGTTGGCAACCAGGGAACGAGAATGAGTTTCTTTATGTTGGCAGACTAATTGATTATAAAGGGGTCGAAGATTTGATTCAGGCCATGTCTTTGATGCGACAAAGCGGGCGGCAAGTTCAATTAAATATTGTCGGCAAGGGAGCCGATTACTATGAAACGTACTTGAGAAAGCTTGTTCAGTCGAAGAAGTTAGGAGCTTTGGTTAAGTTCCACGGCTGGATTCCGAGTTCTGAGGTAAGGCGATGGATGGGGTGTGCGTCGGGCCTCGTTGTTCCGAGTCGGCGTGAAGCCTATGGACTGGTGGCCTTAGAGGGAATGGCAATCGGCACTCCCTTGATTGCCTCAAGAGCGGGGGGACTAGTAGATTTAGTTTCTCGGGACTGTGCTCTCACATTTGAAGCGGGTAACGTTACACAGTTAGCTCAGACTTTAATTACCGCTTACAACAATCCTTCTCTTCTACGATCTCTTGCCGAGAAGGGGCGGGAGCAGGCCTTGGCATATGAGTGGGGACAGCTTGCTCCCAAATATTTACCAATCTTGGAGCAAATGCGGCAAGGATAAAGCAACGGTGTCAGATATATAAAAACTGACATACGATATAGCAATTACTGAAGGAGAGGGAATGGGTGAGCGTGATGTGGGAGCAAAAACAGGTCTTGGTCACAGGAGCTGGCGGGTTTATCGGTAGTCACTTGACGGAGGCTTTGGTCAAAGCGGGAGCTATAGTTCGCGTCTTTATTCGTTATAATTCTAGGGATGGCCGAGGGAATCTGGAGGATTTAGAGCCGAGTATTCTTGAACAAATTGAAATAATTGCGGGTGACTTGCGTGATGCGGATGTGATCGAACGATCCGTAAAGGGTTGCGATAGTGTTTTTCATCTAGGTGCTTTGGTGGGAATCCCTTATTCCTATAAAAATCCCCGTGAGGTCGTTGAAACCAATATTATGGGGACGTTCAATATCCTTACGGCAGCACGAGATCATGGCGTGAATCGAATTGTCCATACTTCGACTAGTGAAGTATATGGTTCTGCACGCTATGTCCCCATAGACGAAGCCCATCCTCTTCAAGGTCAGTCCCCTTATTCGGCCAGTAAAATTGGGGCGGATATGTTAGCCGAAAGTTTTTATGCTTCATTTGAACTACCAGTCGTTACGATAAGGCCGTTCAATTGTTATGGACCGAGACAGTCGGCTCGAGCCATCATTCCTACCCTTATTACTCAGGCCCTTGCCTGTGAAGAAATACGCCTTGGAAATACGGATGCCAGGCGTGACTTTACCTTTGTAACGGACACGGCGGAGGCATTTATGAAAGCTGCGCAGACTCCGGAAGCCGTTGGCAAGGTCATAAATGTGGGTTCAGGGCAGGAAATCTCTATTGGGCAATTAGCTCACATTATTATAGATTCGATACAAAGTACGGCGAAAATTGTCGTGGATGAAGCACGGATTCGTCCGGTTCGTAGTGAGGTAAACCGTCTTTTAGCGGATAATCGTTTAGCTAAAGAAACATTAGGCTGGGAACCGCGTGTGTCATTGGAACAAGGGGTCAAAAGGACTGTAGCCTGGATTGCAGCCCATATGAACCGTTTTCAGATAGGGAAATATCAAATTTAAATATTGAAATGAAGTAGGGGAATGCAATGCAAACCATAATTTTAGTGGGTGGTAGAGGTTCACGCCTAGATCCGTATACCCGAATTTTACCCAAGCCCCTTTTTCCCATTGGGGATAAACCGATAGCAGCCATTCTTGTGCATCAACTTCAAAGTGCAGGCGTGGACGAAATAATCATGTGTCTGGGATATCTTGCAGATCTAATAAAGCTATACTTCCAAGATGGCAGTCAATTTGGAGTGCCTATTCGCTATTCTGTCGAAACTGATCCTTTAGGGACGGCAGGCCCATTGAGAATTGTCAATGATTTAGAGGACG
Organism: Candidatus Desulfosporosinus infrequens; assembly: GCA_900290375.1. Lineage (GTDB taxonomy): Bacteria > Bacillota > Desulfitobacteriia > Desulfitobacteriales > Desulfitobacteriaceae > Desulfosporosinus > Desulfosporosinus infrequens. Next base: position 2,518 of record OMOF01000235.1, on the reverse strand, counting down.
ATTTTTTAGTCGTCAACGGAGATGAATTAACCACCTTAGATTTTCGGGCGTTGTATGAACACCATTTAGCGATGCAAGCAGATATGACGGTCGCTGTACACAAAAAGGCCGTTTATTCATCGTTTGGAGTTTTAGAGATAAAGGATGGTCAAGTGACTGCTTATGAGGAAAAACCAACCCTTAACTATTGGGCCAGTATGGGTATTTATGTCATTAACAAGCGAGTCCTTTCGTTAATTCCCGATAATAAACGTTTTGATATGCCAGACCTAGTTCAGCTTCTTCTTTCGCAACATGCAAGGGTTGCAAGTTTTGAAAGCCAGGACCTTTGGTTTGATATTGGGACGATGGCTGACCTTGAAAAGGCTAAAGAAGAGTTTAAACAGTTGAAGCTTCCTTGAAACTATTCTATCAATAATGGTGAGAGCTAGTAACAAAACTTATGGACATGTCATATGTTGGGAGTAGGAGGACTAGCTAGTCGCCTAATAAAGAAGAATAGTAGGAGGAAAAATTTTGGATGAGCAAGAATTAGTTCTATTTCAAGAGGTACAGGATTCAGCTCGAAGATGTAAGCCTAGCTGTGGTTGTGAGCCCCGCCCGCATGGTGGTCGAGGATTTATTGAAGATAGTTTATTTATTGTAAAAAATCACAGAATTATTTGGGCTGTAATCCTGTTTGATGGTGCGGTAGCCTATAAGGAAGTTTCACCAGAATGGCTAGAAGTATTTTCAGAAATAGTAGTAGATTCACCGAGTATTTTCGTGGAATTTGATAGATGTCATAGAATAGTAGAGTATGTTACCCATCAAGATAAAAGGCTTCCGAATTAATTGTCCTAAACTATTTTCAAATATAAGGTAAGAATCAAAGGGTTGTTAATTGTAAAATTAACAACCCTTTTAATTTTAAAGGTAACAGAAGAAGGACATAAACAATACAATAAATATACCCAAAATATGGGAGGTGAAAAAGTATGCCTTATTTAACGACGGGTTTGATTGATAACACCACAGTTGAAAGGGTTAGACAGAGTTCAAGGCTTACGGTAGAGATCTCTAATAAGGATACATCAACCGTAGCGATTCAAATTGAGGGATTTTTACAGAGCGGAACCACAAAAGTAAAGTATGTAGATGAGTTTTTTACACTTGCTGCAGGTACAGTGGAGTTGAGAACCTATTATGTACAATTTGATGCTTACGAGTTTCAATTCTTTGTCAGTTCGCAGTTTGTTGATGTTTCTGCATGGGGAAAAGATGTAGCCGGGAAAATTACTACGGCTTTTCGCATTATAGTTGAAGAGGTAATCTGAATTAACAGGTGATCCTAACAAATTTTTAGTGTTAGAGAGTGATGCAATGGTTTTGCTAACAACAGGATTAATTGATAATCCATCGGTATCAATATCAATACCAGCGGCTTCTATGATACGTCCTTATGATCTTCCATTTGCAATAATAGGCCTACTCAACTGCAAATGTACCAAAAATCAATAACGGCTCGGTTATGGTGAAGTTGCAAATTTCCGGTTTCTCTTGCGTAGGATAATTGGAACATGGGTTCACACCGGGAATTGTCATTTCCTTAACACCATTTCGTTAATGGGCATGATTTTTTTGCTATGTTCTTATAAGAGCATAGTGGGATGTAACACGAGGTGTACAAGTCGCGTAGTATAAAGTAGTCATTTTAGGAGGTGAAGTAATATGGCCTTATTAACGACCGGATTGTTTGAAAACACTGCGGTTTCGGGAGTTAGACCTAGCTCTACGCTTACGGTAAGGATCTCTAACGATGATACCATTAGCGAGACTATTCACATTGTAGGATTTTTCCAGAGCGGAAGCACAAAAGTACAGTATGTAGATGAGTTATTATCCCTTGCTGCAGGAGAAGTGGCCCTGAGAAATTATTATGCTCAATTTGATGCGTTTGAGTTTCAATTCACAATTAGTTCGCTTGCCGTTAATGTTTCGGCATGGGGGAAAGATGCAGCTGGGAACCTTACTACGGCACATCGAGTTGTTGCCGAAGAGGTTAATCTATTTTAAGAGGCAATCCTAGAAATTTAAAACGAAAGGTGATAAATTAATGGCTTTATTAACTACAGGATTGATTGAGAATACACCGGTCTCTGGTGTAAGACCAACTTCAACGTTCACTGTAAAAATAACAAATGATGATACAAGTGCTGCTAACATTGAAATTTTAGGGTTTTACGTGACAGGAACTACTAAGACACCGTATGTCCAGGAACTGTTTGCTATGGCAGCGGGAGAGGTCGCAACAAGAATCTACTTCGCTCAGTTTGACGAATTTGAATTTCAGTTTGTAACAAGCTCTGATGCGGTAGAGTTTTCTGCCTGGGGGAAAAATGACGCTGGAAATTTGATAGCAGCTCATCGCCTAGTACCCGCAGAACTTAATCCAATCGGGCCCAATGGAATCACGGGAGCAACAGGAGCAACAGGAGCAACAGGAGCAACAGGAGCAACAGGAGCAACAGGAGCAACA
>OMOF01000873.1 GCA_900290375.1 Candidatus Desulfosporosinus infrequens | reverse complement strand
TATTTATGCTTACATGAATCATTTTTACTCTTCCAGAAAAATTGAAATTGCTTGCAAGCGCGATATTAATTTTATGTATCTTCTTGAAGGCGCTCCTGCCCCTGATCATGCCACCATTGCAAGATTTAGAAGCCTTCATTTTGCTCCTGCTGCGAAAAATATCTTAGCACAAATGACGCGTCTTCTTGCCGCCAACCGTGAGATTTCTTTCAAAAATATATTTATTGACGGGACTAAGATGGAAGCCGTATCCAACAAATATACTTTTGTTTGGAAAAAAAGTGTTACTAAAAATCAACAGAAGCTTATGGACAAGATTCCTGTATTGTTTCAGGAAATAGAAGCTAGTTTCGGCATTAAAATTGTATACGCAAATCAAATTAAGCAGTATCATTTGAAAAAACTTAGAAAGCAGCTTAAACGGTTGCAAATGCAGAAAGGCATTACCTTTGTCTATGGCATCGGAAAAAGAAAATCACTGTTACAAAAGAAGATAGAGCAGCTAGATGAATATATCCATCGGCTTAAAAAATACAATCAATATCTCCATATCGCTGGGAGCAGAAATAGTTTTTCCAAAACGGATCATGATGCAACGTTTATGAGGATGAAAGAAGATGCGATGAAAAATGGTCAATTAAAACCGGCTTACAATATTCAGTTCGGTATAGATTCTGAATATGTTGTATGGATAACAGCAGGATCGCAACCGACAGATACAACTACAATGATTCCTTTTTTAGAGGGCTTGAAGCAAAGCGTCAGTCACCTGTATCCGAATGTAGTTGCAGATTCCGGTTACGAAAGTGAAGAGAATTATTTGTACCTAGAAAAAAATGTACAGGCAGCGTATATAAAACCATCAAATTATGAACAAAGAAAAACAAGAAAATATCGCTCAGATATTGGTCGTAGAGAAAACATGATATATGATGCAGAAAATGATTGCTATCTTTGTAGTAACCAGAAAAATATCGTAAAGATAGGCACACGAAAGTCAAAAAGCAAAACGGGCTATATCAGTGAAAAAACCTGCTATGCCTGTGAAGATTGTAAAGGCTGCCCATTAAAATCAAAGTGCATCAAGGAAAATAATAGTAAATTGCCTCTAGAGGAAAGAAGTAAACATTTTGAGGTCTCAAAAATATTTCAGCAAAAACGGGAAGAAGCTAGCAATCGGATACAAACCCCAAAGGGGAAAATGCTTCGGATGAACCGAAGCATCCAATCGGAAGGGGCTTTTGGAGAAGTGAAAGCGGATATGAACTTCCGAATATTTCTTTGTCGTGGGACACAAAATATTTTAGCAGAAACTATATTATTAGGACTGGCCCACAATGTAAATAAACTACATAATAAAATACAATGTGGAAGATGCGGGTCCTATCTCCATGCGCTGAAAACAGCATAAGATTGACACACAAGGACACATAAAAATTCGAGGAAAAAGTTCCTCTTCTTTTGTGTGCCCATTTTTAATTTAAAATTCAATATATGTGATGCAAAAAAGAACGAATTATTTTTTCTAGAAAAAAAGCTGTCGCCAGTGATAATTTTATATCACTAATGCGACAGCCCCATTATCATTCTGATGAAAAAGTTGTTTATACCGCACATCGGTTTCAACAAAGTGAAACCGATGTGCGGTAATTTTTATGGGATATAGAT
>OMOF01000313.1 GCA_900290375.1 Candidatus Desulfosporosinus infrequens | reverse complement strand
TTGATGTGTTGCATCCGGCAGATAAAGATCCTCGATCGTGTCAAATAGATGCATCTTGCTGGAGGGATCGATGAGGCGACTGATAACCATGCCTTGTATGTAACTGGCCACGTCAAAAGACACCTCGCGGTCTTTCAGGGCATCATTAATCGCTTTGGTTAAGCCGAATTGATCCCACAAAAATTGAACCGCGTAGGGGACCCCAAAATGTAAGGTTGCTTTAGGATCAAGGTCATTGAGCGAACCCAAAACCCTGTTTTGTAGCTTGCGTTTTATAGTTATGATTACGTAAAGTACCAGCATTCCATAAGGGCGCTGGTACTCTTCTTTATTAAGCCCGTAAATCCATGCGTTACCGAATGATTGACGCCCCCAGAGACAGGCTAGGGGTCTTAAACAACAAATACCTTTCCTTCATCTCCATCGACAAGAACCTGCATTCCATCTGTTATCGTATTCATGGCATTAGGAACGTTGATGACTGCAGGGATTCCATATTCTCTGGCGACAATTGCCCCATGCGAAAGATATCCTCCACTCTCCACAATTATGGCACTCGCTTTAATAAATAACGGAGTCCAACCGGGATCGGTGGTAGAAGCGACTAATACATCGCCAACATTAAGTCTTTGTCCCTCACTGGGATGATTAATGAGCCTGGCAATCCCAGACGCTTTTCCAGCCGCTGCTCCTATCCCTATCCCCACTACGTTCCCATCCAGAGATATGCTAACTTGAGAAGGAGTAACTTGGGGAGCATCATCTATGATTATATCTGGGGCTTCCATTGCTGCCCATAGCTTTTGCTGTTCTATGCGGTCTTCTACAATAGTTCTTAATTCCTTGCCATCCCAGTCTTCTCTCAGAATGGAAATTAACTCTGTAAATGTGCATTGAAAGACATCGATTTGTTCATTAAGAATTCGAGCGTCTACTAATCTCTGCCCGAGTTCTAACAGAACGTTCCTATATGGTGAACTTAGACGTACTAGTTCCGATTTACCCATTTCGCGTTTTTCGGAACCCTTAACGGCTTGATCCACCATCCACTTAACCACCTTACGATTGACGAACGAGAGCGTTTGATTAATTTCCCCNNTTCCTTTTGCTTAACCCTTATTTCCTGATACCCAGGTGAATCCATTAAATCTGCGATAATCTTCAGAAGATAAGAAGGATCTTCCTTCCAACGAGGGTTCCTAATATCTCCCTCATAAACGGCGCGGTGACCAAATTCATTCAGAAACTCCTGAAAGGACTTTCTGAATGAAGCATTTTTCTGAAGTTTAGTCTCCCAAGCTAGAGGAGCGAAAGGTTTCTCCATGAAATAGCCATAGGTAACAGGATCTTGTTTTGCACTGTCCGCTAATTGCATTAGTCGGTAACCTTGTTCTGCACTTGTTATTTTGCCTTGACCTAGCATTAATGCGTTGGCTAGCGCCATACCTCTGCCGGGAAAATGCTTATTAAGAGTTCCGCATAGCATAGAAAACGAAGAACCCGCTGAAAAATTGAGTAAGCCATCCGTCAAGTAATAATTATAACTGTACTGCCCCATCTCCTCGAGCAATGAAATAATTTGTTCATTAGAAAATGCTTTAAAATCGTTCTTTAACCACCCTTGCGTAAAACTGCGAACTTCTTGAAATGTTTTATCAGCTTTACTTACTGACTTTCTAGAGGCTAATACTACACGGATTAAATATAAAATCTTTTTAGGTGTATACCTACGGTTACGACTGCCTAGATCAATTTCTGGTTGATAACCACCCAATGACTTGTTTACTTCGCCCGGTGTCAAACCCCAGGCATCAAAATATTCCCGTTGAATCAAGGATAGGTTAAAGTAACCACGGCCACGGTAAAATCGGATCAATTTCAAACCCGGCAATCTGGGATAACGGCTCGCTTTAAATGAAGACGTAAGTATTGCCGTAGTTGCAATCCGGAGTGAACTTTGGCTGAGGGTGGATACTACCATGGGTAAAGCATCTTTAATATTGGCATTTGACCAAATATCCGGCTGTTCTTTAAGCTCTGAATAAGTATATCTTGTTATAAGTGTGACAGGGCGAGCCTGTACAATCATAAACGCTTGGCCATTAAAGACCCACTCAATATCCTGATGTTGTTCACCATCACCCAAGGCTTCAAAAACTCTTTGCACGAGCAAACCCAATCTCAGGATATCTTTATCACATAATGCTTGACTACTTTTTATATCCTCCGTTAAGGGTATAAACTTTACACCTTGATCTAAGTCGAGAACACTTTGGCCTTGTTTTAACCCAATCTTTTTCCCCACAACCTTTGGTAGAAATGTCTCAAAGGTCAGTTTATATTCGTCGGGTTCCACTAAGCCACTGACAACGGCCTCTCCCAATCCGTAATTAGCATTAATAACTATCGTATCCGTTCTGCCGGTCAAAGGATCACAGGTAAATGCTACCCCGGCGGCTTCTGCCTTTACCATTTCCATAATGACCACAGCTTGTAAGACTTCATTATCGTTAATATTCATTTTTCGACGATAGGAGACGGCTACCGGCGTCCACAGTGAAGCGTAACAATTTTTAACAGCCTCAACTATGTTTTCCTTTCCGTTAACATTTAAATACGATGAATGGATTCCGGCAAAAGAAGCAACTAGAGAGTCCTCTGCAGAAGCAGAGGATCTTACAGCAAGTGACTTATTAAGAATTCCAAGGTTCTCTAGACTCTCAAATAGTTCCTCTGCAAAGTGTGCAGGAAATAAGCCATCAACTATTTTATTCCTCACTTCAGTAAGTTCGTCTTCTGAATCTCTTTCGCCAATATTTGAAACGTCAATATTGACAGAAATGTTTTGAATAAAATCCTGGAGTTGATTCTCCTTAATAAAGGTTTGGTAGGCATGAGTCGCGAGAACTATACCAGATGGTATTCGAAAGCCATTTCTATTGAGCCGCCCTAAGTTCCAGCCCTTACCACCTACAATCTTGCTTCCAGCTTCATAAGCTTCACCCCAGCAATAAACAGAGTGGGATATTGTTCTCGCCATCTTCTCTTCCTCCTATACTCTCATGCCCCTTTGGGAAAAAAACTATAATTAAAATGGTTATTTTACTTATTTATCTAGAAGTCACTCCATTTAGAAAGATGTCTACACAGCGAGCTAGACTGTCGCTGAGAGAGAAGCCTTCGAGATCATTCAACATAGATAATACCGTCATGAAGAAATACTTTTCCAAATGTTGAGCTAGTTCTTTTGCTGGTATGTCCAGTCTAATATTGCCTTCTTCCTGTGCATGTGCAATCACCTTTGTCAGAATTCCTTCAAAGCCGCTGCGGAGTTCCTCATCTTTGCTAAAGTTAAACTTGTTTCGTAATCGGTATAATGTATACACCTTCCATACCTCAGGATCTGCCTCATACGTTTGGGCAGACTTTTCAAATATAGCTAACAGACGTGAGCGTATGTCAGGGTATGACCGGATAAACTCATCTAAGTGAAATGCCTCTTTCCTAGAAAAGCCTTGCACATAGGCGCTAATAATGGCTTCTTTTTCAGGGAAGTAGTTATATAGGGTTTTCTTGGCAATGTCTACTTCTTGTGCAATTTGTTCCAGCGTGGTGCCGTAAAAACCTTGTTTCCGGAACAAGTCCATAGCTACGGTAATTATTTGTTGCCTCATTTTATCCTTTTTCCGTTCAATACGGCTCAATCTTGTATCTTCTTCTGGCATAGTATAGTACTGACCCTCCCAATATTCACCACTTATTCATTCCAATGGGTAAAGATACTTAGTCACTTTTATAACTCAGCAGTAATTACCTTTCGCGTAAGTTTACTACGATAGTATTATATGTCATTGGATATTGTTACTACAAGAAATTTTCTAGTCGAAATATGGCTAAAAAGGGCAATTACTTGTTTAATACAAAAGATTAATACAACGGCCTAACAAATGTGCCATACTCCTACCATCAAAAAAACTCTAACGGTCCCCGCATGATTAAACACTATCGCAGAGATGAACAACGTCAATTTCTCACAAGTCCTACAAAATACCTTAAAAGACCAACTTGGCATTAACAGTTACCTAAATATAATAAATCAGCAGCCAATTAAGGCTGCTGATTTATTATATTTAGGTTTTGCGTCCTATAACCCACACTATGGCAAGTAGCAAACTTATTATTTCCTCAAATTCGTTCGAATCGGTTCGTAAGCGACGATTTAGCTGTTTTTAATTTCTCGTTTTTGCCCCCGAAAAACGTGTTTTTGGTTAAACGACCAAAGTCCGTTTTTCTTTCACTCGCGCCGATTTACTATGTCGTCTGTTTCCAAGGTTTCTTTGTCTGTCCACAGCCGAAACACATCCTACAATCCTAAAATTGCCCTCTAGAACGCCTCGATGGACTTACTCAAGAGGGGTCTTGGACGGATTTTTCAGGAATTCGCTGCGGCGGAGGATCACGGATGCGGCCAACCCATATAACAGCCACATTTGTGTGAAACTTATCACCGTGCTCGGGGCAAAGGCCGTTAAAATGAATCCCCCGAGGGCACCAATCAAACTAATCGTCAAATAGGAGGTTAAGCCATATTCTCCGTCTTTAATACTCTCTCGATATACTTTTAGTAAGTCCCACAGGAGGCTGAGATAGATAAAAATGAAATATAGAAAGATCCCTACTCCGAAATCCCCCAACACTTCGAACCAGAGACTGTGTGGATTGACTATTCCGGTCGTATTCCCAACTTTCTTCAAGTACGTTCCCGTGTTATCCACACCGAATCCTTGAAGATGCCCTTGTGTAAAGACCCCATTAAAAATATCTACAATGATTGTCCAACGTTCGCTGGTTGATCCACCTCCCGCATATTGGGCAATCGCTTGGTCGCCCCCTTGTCCATTTAAACTTAGCCTATTGACCAGAGGGGTATCGTTAAATTTCCCATAGTATACACTCATACTCGGCATAAAGGACAAATTGTAGAAAACGATCAGGGTTACTAGTCCCACTGCCACAACTCTGCGAAATTTATACCATTCCCTAGTAATCAGAAAGAACAGCATAAAGCCAACCACAGTGAACAACATCACAATATAAGCCGTTCTGGACGTGCAGAAGATCAGATTAAGAAGAGCCACAAGTTGCATGACCCAGAATAAGCCATTTCGTCCCTTCCTACGGCTGTAAGCAAGAAAAGGAAGAACAAACGCCATAACCATAACTAGGTAAACTCCATAGTTATTAGGATTGTAGAAAAATACGGTGGGAATCGTCCGGAGATAGGCAGCTATAGAATATAGGTCGTGATCCGTATAGATGTTTCTGACCGGCATTCGCATTCCCATCATTTCAAAGGAGCCTAGAATTAAGACCGGGATCGCAGTATAAAGCAAGACTTTAAGGGTCTCCTTGGCCTTGGCTCGATTGGGATTATAGGTGTATACAGCAAGCATGAAACAAATCATGATGGCGTAATTAACCATATAGTTGATTCCTGCCCCGCGATTTTCAGCCCAGGATAGGGATAAAACCATATACACAATAAAAATAAAGAGAAATAAAGTGTATTTATTCTTCGCGACATCCGTCAGTTTTGAGAAAGGCCGTCTCTTAATATAAGCCACTGCCATGATGATTGTGAGGATTAGCAAAGCGATATGCAAATAGTAAATGTTAAAGTGCATCACAGGGAGGTTAAAGCTAAAGTCCATCACAGAGCACAAGAGGACGAAGTAATATAGGAGCTCAGAGGACTTTTCCCACTTTATGTAGAAAATAATGATCAGCCCCATGATCAAGGCGTAAACATTTACCACTATCAAGTTGGGGCTTAAAATTATATTGAACAGGATGAAAAGTGCATATAGGATAGTTATCTATTTTTTATTATCTTTCAAAGTAAGCATTCTCTCTTTCTTCAATAAATCACTGCGACTATAGGGGTTTGTGTAGCAACGGAACAGAAAAGTGCAATAAGGATGTAAATATTTGGGTCATTGTATAAACATAACCCTATTTCTAATTTCTTTAGTTTTAGCATCTTAGCATTATTTTTTATATTGGGATTTATGGCAGGAATATCTAGGTAAATGTTGAATCATAGGAAGGTCACCATTTCAACCTCAATTGGAAGATAAGAATTTTCAACTGAAGGTGAATATCGGCTATTAGCATCTTTGAAAGGACTAAAGAATGTTCAACAGATTATTAACCGTCCTAAACTGTAACAAAGTAATACTTTCAAGTTTGGTAATAACGTTAGTTGTAGCAATTTTTGTAAAAGTAGTATTAGTAGATATTGTATACGTTAATCAGCAATTTGAGAAAAATAGGATAATTACACCTTGGGGAGAAAAGATTAAATCAGGAAACCTTTCTGTAGACTATACCCTAGAACAGACACTGAGTGACATTGAGCGTCTTGGGTTGAATACAATAAACGTTCCAGTTGAAATTGATATTTCCTCCTTAATAGCTAATTCGATGAGTATTAATCTTGAAAGCAAAACAAAGGCAATTCAACTAATAAAAAAGTTAAGATACAAGGGAATCAACGTCATTTTGGAGCCTTTTCCCTTTATTCAAAATGGCGAACTGGGCGAGACAAAATTGAAACCGACTGACTTAAATGAGTGGTTTTGGAATTGGAAACAGGGGGTACTAAGTCAACTAATTCTGGAGATTGCCCTGCCTTATAAGGTATATGCATTATGTATTGGTTCAAATTTTGACCAATTTGAAAACCAATATGGGTATTGGACCGATGTGGCCGATTTTGTCAGGACCAATTATAAAGGCAAGATAACTTATCGAACCAACTGGTGGTATACCGCCGAATGGAATTCCAATAAAGAATCAAAAGATGATACTTATACGGTGAAATTAAACAATCCACTCTTAGGAAAACTAGATTTTATTTCAGTGGCCGCTTATTTTGAGCTTACTGATAAGGATACGAATTTAGTTGATAATCTAGTAAGTGCTATTCATGGCACACAGATTCTCAAGAGGAATCAGGATATTTATAATGAATTAAAGAATTTATCTTTTAAGTGGAATAAGCCATTATTTTTTGGTGAATTAGGTTTTCCGAAAAGAAATCAAGCATCTGTTCATCCGTGGAATCCATCACCGTCGAACATAGAAAATGACCAGGAACAGGCAAATTGTTTCCAAGCTTACAAAGAAGTGTTCGAAAAGGAGACTTGGAATTTAGGTTTTTCTGTTTTCGCAATAGGTAAAGATGATGAAACTAAAAATTATTACCCAAGTAACTTGAGTGTTGAAATAATTAAGAGTTGGTACTAATAGCCATGCCATAACGACCAGCGGAAGACGTTCCGCCGAATAAGACTACAGCTCCTCCCCTGATCTGATTTTCGTTCCAAGGATCCCCACCGGCGAAGCAAGCCAAAATGACGTATATTGGCAACCGCATTTAGGGCCAAACCTTCCGTCAATGGAGAGGTGGCTGAATGAAATTTGAATAAGGCGTGGAGGAAAAGAAGTAAAGCAAGCAATGATAAACTCTTAAAGATTGCAAACACCTTTAATGACGGGGAGATAAGCTTATGTTTGACGATAGATCGCATGCTGTTATAACTAAATCAAGAATAGCTGAATTAGTTCAGATCGCTTTGCAAATAGGTGCAGGAGTAATTGATGTAGTGACAATTTCCACAAGTGACATCTCAATAGAAGACGATTTGGCTAATATGTGTCGTGAACCAGTATGTGCATTTTACGGTTTATCAGCTAACTGCCCACCTTATGTCGCAAGTCCATCCAAATTCCGGTCTATGTTGGAAAGTTATAGATATGCACTAGCCATTAAAATGGATGTTCCAACAGGCTGGCTAAATACTGATGACCGTCTTGTTGTAATGAAATTATTGCATGAAATTGTTGCCGATATTGAAAGAGCGGCTATCGAGCTAGGTTATATCAATTCAAAAGCATTTGCCGCTGGTTCTTGCAAAGAGATTTTTTGCAACAAGCATTCACGCTGCCGATTGTTGACTGACAATGGAAAGTGTCGCCATCCAAAATACGCCCGCCCTGCAATTGAAGCGTATGGAGTCAATGTGCATAATCTAAATACGACGACAGGATGGATTAAAGACCAAAATTTGAAAGAAGCAACTGTTGACCAGACATCAATTGGAGCGATTTACGGCTTAGTCCTAATTGGTTAATGGACTGAATTTCATTGTCTACAGTGCATGGGCAATTGTTGACTTCCACCGAGTATGATCTTGCCACACCTACCATACAATCGTATAATTGCGTGAAAGTTAAGGATGTGAACTATGCCGGTAAATTCATTTGAAAACTATCCCATGACTTGGAAACCTGTCATAGACAGAACGGTTAAACCGCTTTACCTTTCTTTAGCTAACCAACTGGAACAAGATATTATTAACGGCTCAATACTTCCAGGAACTAAATTACCGCCCCATAGAGAATTAGCTGATTTCTTGGATATGAATGTTAGCACTGTTTCAAAGGCTATCAAAGTATGCGAACTAAAAGGATTATTAAGTGCGACAATAGGCAGCGGCACGTTCGTTTCCTTTGACGCATTATCCAATGCGTATCTACTTGCCGATGGCAGACCAAAAAATTTAATCGAAATGGGGGCTACTATTCCGGAGCCATCGTCTTATGAGCCACTTATGTTACAATTAAGAAACATAGTTAATGAACCCGACTTTGCAAAATGGTTTAGTTATAGTAGACCAAGTGATATGCTTTGGCAAAAAGACGCGGCTGTAAAACTTATGCGTAAGGGCGGTTTTATTACTGATATCGAAACGATTCTATTTGCAAATGGTGGGCAGAATTCAATTACAGCTATTTTAGTTGGTCTATGTCAGCATGGGGATAAGATTGGTGCTGATCCCCAGACTTATCCCGGCTTAAAGACTTCGGCTGGTATGCTGGGTATTCAACTAGTACCAATTAAACAGAAAGACGGAGAAATGGACGAAGAATCCCTCATTTATGCCTGTAAAAATGAAAAGCTAAAAGGCATTTATCTTATACCGGATTATCAAAATCCAACCACTCATAGAATGTCGCTCGCCCGCAGGAAAGCATTGGCCCGAATTGCTCAAGAGTACAATATTTTCATTATAGAGGACGCTACCTACCATCTGATGTGTAAAAAGCCGGTACAAGCTGTAGCCTCATTTGCACCAGAGCAGACGATCTATATCGCCACCTTGTCGAAAACGATTGCTCCGGGTCTTCGCTTGGCTTATGTATCAGTTCCCAATCAATATAAAAAACAGCTTTCCAATGCACTCTATAACATGAACATTTCTGTTTCTCCGTTAATGGCAGAATTAGCCGCCCGCATAATAGTGTCAAATCAAATTGACACTATTATTGAAAGCCACCGCAAGAACACCATAGATAGAAATCGACTCGTTAATTCCTATCTATCAGACTATGATTGTCGCGGTGAGGACACCTGCATTTTTCGTTGGCTGAAGCTACCGTCCCAAATATCTGGCGCAGATTTTGAAACATTGGCTATAAAACATGGAGTTCAAGTCTATGCAGCCGATCGTTTTGCGGTAGGAAACAGTATTCCTGAGAATGCAGTTCGGTTATCCATCTGTTCGCCAGAAGCCATTGAAGAATTAGAACA
>OMOF01000315.1 GCA_900290375.1 Candidatus Desulfosporosinus infrequens | reverse complement strand
TATCGTCTAAGAAACATGAATCAAGGAGCAGAATACAGAGGCGGCGGTAGTCAGAGCCTTATTGCTGAGATTATTAGGTTAGGCCAGGAGGCTGGTGAAATCAGGCAGGATATCTCGGCCAAACTGCTGGTGAAACAAATAGATATTCTTCGTAGTGTTGTTGTCATGGATTGGCTAAATGATCCTTCAAGTTTAGAGCTTCGTAAAGAAATTGCTAAACTAGTAGACCTATTTTTAGATGGAGCCTTGATCAAGGAAGGGAGCCAATAATAAATATGGGTTAATAATCAGGCGAGGAGTTGGTTTTAATGATAAAATCCACAGGAAAGTACTTTCTAACCTGGGATGAAGCTTTTCAATTCGGAATACAGCAGGCCGGCGGCAAAGGCTGGAATTTGGGACGTCTGGCGCGGTATGGCTTCAAAATTCCCCTGGGAGGGGTCCTTACTACGCGTGCTTACGATGAGTTTATCAAGCACAACAGCTTAGAAGACAGGGTTAAAAACATTTCCGAATCAGTAACTTTCGGAAACATAGAGGAACCTAAAAACCAGGACCAATTGAGTCAATTAAGGGAAAAAATCAAAGCAGGCTCGATACCTCAGCTTATCATAGAAGAAGTAAGAACCATGCTCGACAGCCTGGGCATTCTTGAAAGACCAATGGCCGTAAGATCGTCCGCTTCAGCGGAAGATTCCGCAAAGGCATCCTTTGCGGGTATCCATGAATCGTTTCTAAATGCCCGTGGTTTGAGTAATATCCTTGAAGCTATAAAAGGGTGTTATGCCTCACTGTGGTCGAATCAGGCTATAGTATACCGCAGAAAACTAACGATCAGTGATGATGAGGTAGTTACTGGGGTGGTAGTGATGGAGATGGTGGATGCCCAAGCTGCTGGAGTCGGTTTTACCTGTGATCCCCAAACCGGACGGCGGGATATTTTGGTTATCAATACTAATTTCGGCCTGGGCGAAAGCGTTGTAGCTGGCACTGTGGAGCCGGATACATATTATCTGGAGGCCAGTACATGGAGGGCAATACCTCAGTTAGTTGAACGGAAAACTGGGCGGAAAGAAGGATCGACCTGCCTTAAGGAGAATGGAGGAACTAAATTTGTTCGCACCACGGAATATTCTACCCGTCAGGTGTTATCAGACGAGCAAATTGAAAACTAATAGAGACTGTTCAGCGTCAAATGAAGCCATATATTGAGAAACCCTAGATTGCCGTTCCCATGACAGAAGCAAACCAGGCAGGGGAAAGTTTTTTGGTGACCTCTGAAAATCTTTTCGTTGCGAGTGATATGTTCATCGTCATCACACCTTCTCTAGGGGGCTTTTTCCGACCATTGCTCTGGCATTATATATAAATTATTCCTATGCCCCTTAAAAGTATTTTAACTGGAATTGATCGTTACTGTCTCTGCATATTTATTTTATATTTCTGGATAATTTTTCGCAGATTGAGTAAAGAAAATATCGGTCCCTGCGGGCCGATATTTTTACGGAGATTTTCGTGATTCATAAGGGCTTGGCAGGAAACCACTATCCCTTTAGGGTAGTGGTTGTTGACTGACGATTAAATATAGAAAAGATTATTTTGAGGAATGGATGAAACTATTCTTTCCGAGACATCCACTTCTTTAAGTGGGTGTTCCTTATTCTACTTCGGTGGGGGTAGACTCCCCCACCGAAGTCTCGATGTTCAGCTTTAGCGTAAGCGAGTTCACGAAATCCCTTTATTAAATGAGCAGTATTTATTTATGTCTAGTTGAAGGCACCAGCGTCCTCATAATCATAAAGCTTGCAACACTTGCTTGTAAATTTAAGGAAATTATATTAGTATAAATCTGAGAATGTTCCCGTACTGTCTTCGTGGTGAGGCAGGAAATATGACTTTCGAGCCAGGAAAGGTGGAGCACAATATCAATGAAGAAAAGAATCGCCATAGGTGTTAGTAATTTTCGGAAGGTGCTTACTGAGGGCTACTTCTACGTTGATAAATCACTATTTATAAAAGATATTATTGAGGATGGCTCGGAGATAATTCTCTTACCCCGTCCACGGCGTTTTGGGAAAACCCTAAATATGTCTATGCTCCGCTATTTTTTCGAAAAATCAGCGCAGGATAACAGAGCGCTCTTTGAAGATCTGGCGATCAGTCAGGATCTTGATTGCATGGCCAGGCAGGGACAGTATCCGGTCATTTATCTAAGCTTTAAAGAATTAAAAAATGACAACTGGGAAGATTGCTTGAATAGTTTTAAGTTCATGATTTGGCAAGAATACGAACGGCATAGCTATTTATCAGATAACGACCTCCTAAACGAAGAAAATAGGGCTTATTATAAGGCGATATCTAATCGAAGTGCTAGTCTGATAGATTATCAAATGGCTCTAAATAAGCTTAGCAAATATTTGTACGAATACCATAAGCAAAAGGTCATCATCCTGATAGACGAATACGATGTTCCAATACAGCAAGCCTACTTAAAACAATATTATGATCCGCTCGTTTCCTTTGTACGCAACTTCATGACGGCGGCGCTGAAAGATAACGATTACCTAGAAAAGGCTGTCTTAACTGGGGTGATGCGCGTAGCTCGGGAGAGTCTTTTCTCCGGACTTAACAATTTATCGGTATATACCATATTAAATAAATCTTATAGCAAGTATTTTGGTTTTCTGGAAACAGAGGTTGAAGAGTTATTAAATTATTATGGAATTGAGTCGCAGTTAGAGGAAGTTCGTAGCTGGTATAACGGTTATATTTTTGGGAATACCGTGGTGTATAATCCTTGGTCGGTCCTGCAATATACGCGGAATTGGAAGGAAGGTTTGCAACCCTACTGGGTAAATACCAGCGATAACGAAATCGTCCATCGTCTGATCAGCCGAGGAGGTCCGATCTTGAAGATGGAATTAGAAGACCTCTTGCAAGGGACTGCACTGGTGAAAACCATTAACCAGAACATCTCCATGGGCGAAGTAGAGAAAAATGACCAAAACGTCTGGAGTTTTCTGCTGTTCAGCGGTTATCTCAAGTCTATAGGCCAAGATATCATTGATGGAGAGCTGGTTTGTAGTCTGGCGATACCGAATCGGGAAGTACAGACGATCTATCGAGATATCGTGAAATCTTGGTTTAATGATTCCGTCCATGCGGATTTCCTGAAGACCATGTTAAAAAGCTTGATCCGTGGGCAGATCGAGGTTTTTGCCAGTCATTTCAGAGAATATGTTCAAAGCAGCTTTAGGTACTTCGACACCGGCGGAAAAGTGCCGGAAAAGATCTACCATGCCTTTGTACTGGGCCTCTTGGTAGGGTTGCGGCCTAATTATGAAATCAAGTCCAACCGTGAGGGTGGTTATGGACGCTACGATGTCATGGTCATCCCCCTGGATATAAGCCAAGCGGGCATAATTATTGAGTTTAAGAGTGTCGAACAGGATGCGGTAAAAGACTTGGAACAAATCGCGCAGTTAGCTTTAGAGCAGATCGAAGCCAAGGGATACCAGCAGGAACTGTTCGACCGAGGGATCTATAAAATCATCAAGCTAGGTATTGTTTTTCGGGGGAAAGAGGTCTTGGTGAAAGCCCGGGACTAAGATTTTGTGCTCACTTCCAACTGCTCTATTCGTTGGCACGTGGCTAATAAAGCAGTTTTTAAACATATCTGAAAGTATTCATGCAAGTGAGAACCGTCTCCACTTGCATGTAGTAATGAGCACAACAATTGGACCCATTAATACATGATTATTAATGGGTCCAATTTTGAGTGAAAAACGTAAAATCGCATAGTGGCTAGGAGCGGCGTTAATATGTGATCCTTCAATTCCCCTCCTTGATGAACCTGCGACTCTATTTTATTGGGCACCAGCCGTTTGTTGACACGGATAGTGGCGTGCATTGAAGCAGGATAAAGTTAGTTGGAATATGTTAAGGTCCTTAAAGAAAAGGTCTTTTAATTTTTCAGAAGACAGGTTTCGCCTAATTTCGCAAGGAAGTTATGAGATGATTGAGCCATCTTGAGTTAATACCCCTTGGCCGTAAGTAGAAAGCTGTGCTTCCATAAGGAGATTGGGAGACTGGCTTTGTAGACATTTTGTCTAGTTTGTCTAGAGTTTGTCTAATAATGCGAACCTGATACGTAGTTCGGGATGCTTTTGGTTATAGCAATAACGGGAAGTTGATATTTCAACCTTTTCCTTAAATGATGATATGTAAATATTAGGCTAATTGTAATGGTATCACAAATACCAATAATAATTTTTTTGAGGGGAGTGGCAATGAACGAAATCAAGCTGTTCTTGGCGAAGTCGACAGTGCTGAAGTCCACGCCCAAGCTGAGAGCAAGGCATCCCTGGACGGATACTAGAAAGGGCGAAGTCAAAGGTTGGCGCGCGCTCGGTTCAACACACCGATGGGTGGGTATGGGTGCTTGATTAGGGACGATTCGCCACATCGCCAACTGACGCGAGTATCGAATTGGCAATGTGGCAAACGAATATAAATTGAAAACATAGGAGGGGTTCTGCTATGCAGACAAATAATAAAAATGTAGTTCTCTTTGTAACAGCAAACGAACATGAGCGTGAAGCCTTTGAAAAAAAGTTTATACGTCAGAAAGAGCAATACATATTAGGAAAAACATATTATCTGGGAATGTTCGGACATTACCCTGCCGCTTATATGCACATGGACGAGCAAGGTGTCACCAACCCTGCGGCAGCACCTTTAGTGAGTCAATTAGTGAACCAATTGCATCCTGTTGCAATTGTAATGGTAGGGATTGCCTTTGGTGTGGATGAGAGCAAGCAAAAAATTGGTGATGTACTCATCTCAGATAAAATCCTACCTTACGATTCACAAAAATTACTTGAGAATAAAACAGAATATATGGAAACTCCCAAAGAGGTAGGATTCCAGCTATTAAATGCATTTAGAGAACACAGAGAATGGCTTTATCATTTACCAAATTCTGAGCAATCAATTGCTTATGTTGGTGCAATGTTGACAGGATCACGCCTAATAAATAATTATGAATATCGGAATCAGTTGCTTTTCGATTTTGCCGACCAAAAACCAATTGGGGGAGAAATGGAAGCTCAGGGTATTTACTCTATGTGCCGAATTCATGGTGTTGCTGAGTGGATTATTGTTAAAGGAATTTGTGATTGGGGTTATAAAAAAAATACTCCTAATAAAGAAAATGATCAGGAAACAGCGGCACATGCTGCAGTGGATTATTGTTTCTACGTGTTTTCGCGTAATGGGGTTTTTGACTCGCTTGTTAATGAAACACAAGAAATAACAACAAAATACACATCGGGTACCATGATTCAAACGGGCAATAATGGGGTGCAAATCGGGCAAATATCGAATGGAACGGTTACTGTTAATATGGGTGGCACACCTCAAAATACCGCTAATAAAGAATAAACCTGTTCTGTTATTCAAGAAGGGCGGTGTTACAATGGATAGGTCATATATCCCTATAACGAAATTCTATCAGAACTGTCTCCCCGCTGCACGTAACAACGGGTACAAATATGTAATGTGCATATTAGCCAGAGATAGGGGTGTTGATGGTCTGTATAGTGCATTGGAGCAAGACTGGTACGCTCTTGATGACATAACAGGCAAGGACTTCTTGTTTATGTTCACTGGTAAGTATCACGATGACAATCAACAATCCGAAATTGTATACAATAACCTCAACGGTTGCAGTTACGTTCTACGGAATGAGTATTTTCGTATTATGAATCTCAAACCATCCTTAAGGGTTGATGTGCAATACGACTTTCGTGAAAGAGATGAACGAGGAAAATTCACTCCCGATTTGCCAAAGAACCATACAAGAGTGATTACCGAACTACGTAGATTGTTCGATATTCCTGAGGGCGACATTCCGTGCCTCGTTTATACGAATTTACACAATGGCCAAAACATTATTGTCCCATTTAGCGGAAACAGCATCTATGACTATTTCCGCAAACTGTATATAAGCCTTGAAAAAGTGCTTAGAGATATCAATTCGATGAGTGATAAGGTTGCTGAATACCATGCCTTAAAAAATTCTAAGGAATTTTCAAATTCCGCAAAGATAGCCTCATTGCGTGAAGAGCTTTTCCGAATTGCCAATTATCTTGATGAAGATGAAAAAAACTCTCTGATTGACTGTATATTAAACATGTCATACGGAAAATTTAGACAAGACATTCGTGGCAAGCTGAATCGGTATATCGACCTATCAAAAAATGGCGATGTGTTTTCGGACGAAAAAATGGCATTGATACTAAGCGAAACTGAGCAGCAGAAGTATTTGCAGCATTTGACTGCGTTATACGAACAAGCTGACGGGATTATTCGTAAGTCGGTTGATTTCGCAAATGAGTCTGTTTCCCACTTGCCGAGTCCAAACGTTGATATGCACCAATACGGTGCTAATTCATTGCAAATAGGCACAGTTACCAACGGAGGCGTGTTGAACATTGTTGGAACGAGCTGGAGGCAAGTAGTACTTAGGAAAACTTTCGATATGCTTGAAGATTTCCTGACTTTTATGAGACCATTTCTTGATGTGGATTTTAAGGACAGGAATAGTTACCGTTTGAACAATCGTCTTCAAGACCTCACGAGTTATTACGAGCGCCATCTATCCGATTTAAGCTTTTTATCAGAACATTTCACTGATTTAGTTGAAATATCAGAGATTTATGCCGAGACCCTACGAGATAAGGGCGGTTGTACTTTAAGACATGACTTTGACACTGCGTCCATATCAGTTATCTCTGATTGCATTAACTCTTATTGGGATGTGACAACAAAAATGACGCATCTAATTTGCGCGGAGGTGGTATAGAAATGAACAATAATGAGATGAACCAATATGGCAATAATTCTGTGCAGATATCTGAGATAACAGGCGGAAATAATACTTTTAACTTTACACGAACCGAAAATGAAGTCGATGCGATACCATTTATGAGTATAGAGAATAGTGCTACGATTATAGGTTTATGTAAATCAATAAATGTTTATT